>NZ_JBSFBQ010000017.1:0-165182 GCF_053593015.1 Streptomyces sp. NPDC002403
GCGTGGACGAGAAGTCGCAGATCCAGGCCCTGGACCGGTCCCAGCCCGTGCTGCCGATGATGCCGGGCGTCCCGGAACGCCGCAGTCACGACTACGTCCGCGCCGGCACCACCACCCTCCTCGCCGCCCTCGAGATCGCCACCGGCAAGGTCATCGGCTCCCTCCACCGCCGCCACCGGGCAGCGGAGTTCAAGAAGTTCCTGGCCAAGCTGGACAAGGAGGTCCCGGCCGGTCTCCAGGTGCATCTGATCCTCGACAACTACGCGACCCACAAGACACCCGACATCAAGAAGTGGCTGCTGGCCCACCCGCGCTTCCACCTGCACTTCACACCGACCAGCGCGTCCTGGCTGAACCTGGTCGAGCGATGGTTCGGCGAACTCACGCAGAAGAAGCTCAAACGCGGCGTCCACCGCTCCGTCCAGGCCCTCGAACGCGACATCCGTACCTGGCTCGCCGACTGGAACGACCACCCCAGGCCCTTCGTCTGGACGAAGACCGCCGACGAGATCCTCGACAAAGTCGCCCCCTACTGCCGACGAATCTCCGACTCAGGTCACTAGCGGGTCAGTGTCTCGAAGCCGACATCTTCGCAGTACTGCACGACGCGCCCCTCCGCCTCGGAGTCACTGTTGTTCATCGCTGCCACCGTCGCCTCCGCCAGGGTGCGGCCTCCGCCAACGGTCTCATCCCGGAGCGGTCGCACCGCGAGGAAGGCGTCCTGAGCGACGGCCCCGACCTCGTCGTACCCTGACGACTCCGGCGTGTCCGTGCCCGCCGCGTTCCGCGCCTTCTGCCATGCCCCCAGCTGCGTGCAGTAGTTCTCCCGCTGCGCCGTCAGCCGCTGCTCGTCCTTGCCCTCGGACGAGGAACACCCGGCTGTCACCGCCACCAGGGCGAGGACCGGGACTACCGCCTTAAGCACGCGCACCACGTTGCCTCCGACTGAAACTACGTCCGCTCGTACCTGTCACCTGCAACTCCCGCAGCAGGATACCCGCGTGGGACCCCTTGGCCGCCGCAGTGGTCGCTGACTCAGCGGCGCAGCGCCCGGCCGTCACCGTCACCCGCCTCTATGGGAAGGCCACCGCGCAGGCGTGGGACCGGCTGCATCCCCGGCTGACCACTCCCCATCATCGAGGGCACCGTCATCTGGCTGATCGTGGAGAAGCTGCCCAGCGGCGGGGTGAACAAGCCGCTCTGGCTGTGGTGGTCCGACACCGGCGCCACCACCACAGACGTCGACCGCTGCTGGCAGTCCTTCCTCCGCCGCGCTTGCGCAGGTGCTCGCGGATGGCGCGTGAGGAGTACGCCTTGTCGGCCAGAATCGTGTCCGGCCTGGTCCGGGGCCGCCCGCGTGGGCGAGGGACGCGAAGTTGGGCCATCACGTCAGGGAAAGCGGGCGCGTCGCCCGCCTGTCCGGCGGTGAGGACGAAAGCCAGAGGCCGGCAGTGGGCGTCGGACGCGAGGTGGATCTTTGTGGTCAGTCCTCCACGGGACCGGCCGATGGCATGGTCATGCGGCTCGCCGGCCGGGGCCCCTGTTGCGGCCCCGGCAGTGTGCTGGTGAGCGCGCACGATCGTCGAGTCCACCGAGACGTCCCAGTTCAGGTCCTCGTCGGCATCGGCCTGGGCCACAAGCGTGGTGAACACCCGCTCCCACGTGCCGTCAACGGCGCACATCCGCAGCCGGTTGTAGACGCCCTGCCAATTGCCGTACCTCTCCGGCAGGTGCACCCACTGCGAGCCCGTCTGGAACTTGAAAGCGATCGCGTCGATCACCTGTCGATGGTCACGCCACCGTCCACCCCGCTTTGGCGACCGGTCCGGAAGTAACTGCTCGATCCGCGCCCACTGCGCGTCAGTCATCCAGACCAGCGATCAGATGATCCAAACGAAACGGCCTAGTGTGGACGGGGTGAAGAACGTTCCGCTCGACGACGTCGACCACGTCGACCGAGCCGTCCTGCCGATCGGCACCGACTACCCGCCCGGCCACGTACTGGACTGGCACGAACACCGTCGTGCGCAGTTCCTCTACGGTGCCACCGGAGTCATGGTCGTCGACACCGCCGAGGGGACCTGGACCGTTCCGCCCGAGCGCGCCGTACTGATCCCGCCCATTACGCGGCACCGGGTCCGCATGCTGGGGGTGAGCACCCGGAGCCTGTACATCGAGCCGCATGCCGTCCCCTGGTGGCCCGCCACCTGCACGGTCGTGGACGTACCGCCGCTGCTGCGCGAGCTGCTCCTGGCCGCTGTCGAGTTCGATGTCGACTACAGCCTGTCCGGGCGTGAGGGAAGCATCGCCGCACTCCTCCTGCATGAGATCGCCGAGCGCGCCCCGCTCCCGTTCCACGTGGCGATTCCCGCCTCCGCCGACCTCGCGGAGCTCTGCCGGGCGTACCTGGCGGCCCCGGACGCCGACGCCACCAACGCCGCGTGGGCCGCCAGGACGGCGATGAGCGAACGGGCCTTCACCCGGCGTTTCCGCGTCGAGACCGGCGACAGCCCGGCCGTCTGGCGGGGGCGCGCCCGCCTGCTCGCGGCCGTCCCGCTGCTGCGCACCGGGTCGGTCAGCGAGGTCGGTGGCCGTATCGGTTACGCCTCTCCCGCGGCGTTCACCGCTGCTTTCACCCGCGCCTTCGGGATGCCCCCGTCCCGCTTCTCCGCGAGCCGCCGGGGCGGCGGCGGCTCGCGCCGACCGCCCGGGGAGGCGCGCTGATGCGGCGCGGCGACGGATGCGCCGGGGCGTGTCCGGCGGTCGGGTGGACCCGGGCACCGCGAGCGGTTCACCCGGGCTCGTCCACGAGTGCAAAAAATGTTGGACGACGATGTCGAGAACCCATGACCGGCTCCGTCCCTGCTATGAACGCGACCAGAATGGGTCGCATCAGCACCGAGGAGAGACACAATGGCCAAGTACTTGCTGCTCAAGCACTACCGCGGCGCCCCGGCCCCGGTGAACGACGTGTGCATGGACCAGTGGACGCCGGAGGAGATCTCGGCCCACGTCCAGTACATGCAGGACTTCGCGGACCGGCTCGAGAAGACCGGTGAGTTCGTCGACGGTCAGGCGCTCGCTCCCGAGGGGACGTGGGTCCGGTACGACGGCGAGGGGCGCCCGCCGGTCACGGACGGCCCGTTCGCCGAGACCAAGGACCTGATCGCAGGCTGGATGGTGATCGACGTCGACAGCTACGAGCGCGCCGTCGAGCTGGCCGGGGAGCTTTCGGCCGCCCCCGGGGCGGGCGGGAGGCCGATCCACGAGTGGCTGGAGCTGCGCCCGTTCCTGGGCGCACCGGCCACCATCACGGAGTGACCTCGGAGTGGACGAGAAACTGCTCCGGAGCCTCACTCCGAGCGTGCTAGGCATCCTCGTCCGCCGCGGAGCCGACTTCGCGGCGGCCGAGGATGCCGTGCAGGACGCGCTGGTCGAGGCGGTCCGTGTCTGGCCGTCCAATCCTTCCCCTGACTCTCCGGGCAGGGAAGACGCCATCCGGGACCCGAAGGGCTGGCTGGTCACCGTGGCCTGGCGTCGGTTCCTTGACGCGACCCGGGCGGACGCGGCCCGCCGCCGGCGTGAGGACCTCGTCGACGAGGAACCGGCTCCCGGGCCCGCGCCCGCGGTGGACGACACGCTCCAGCTCTACTTCCTGTGCGCCCATCCGTCGCTGACGCCGTCCTCCGCGGTCGCGCTCACACTGCGCGCCGTCGGCGGGCTCACCACCCGCCAGATCGCCCAGGCCTACCTGGTGCCCGAGGCAACCATGGCGCAGCGCATCAGCCGGGCCAAGCGCACGGTCTCCGGTGTGCGCCTGGACCGGCCCGGCGATGTCGCCACCGTGCTGCGCGTCCTCTACCTGGTCTTCAACGAGGGCTACTCCGGCGACATCGACCTCGCCGCCGAGGCAATCCGGCTCACCCGGCAGCTCGCTGCCGTAATCGATCATCCCGAGGTGGCGGGGCTGCTCGCCCTCATGCTGCTCCACCACGCCCGGCGTGCCGCCCGGACCGCACCCGACGGCAGCCTGGTGCCGCTCGCCGAGCAGGACCGCGGCCGGTGGGACACCAGGTCGATCAGCGAGGGCGTCGGGATCCTCCAGACGGCCCTCGCTCGCGACCGTCTCGGTGAGTTCCAGGCCCAGGCCGCCATCGCGGCCCTGCACGCCGACGCGCCCACCGCCGAGGAGACGGACTGGGTGCAGATCGTCGAGTGGTACGACGAACTCGTACGCCTGACCGACAGCCCGGTCGTCCGGCTCAACCGCGCGGTGGCCGTGGGCGAGGCCGACGGACCTCGTGCCGGTCTGGCGGCGCTCGCGTCCCTGGACGATTCGCTGCCCCGTTACGTCGCGGTGGCGGCGTACCTCCACGAGCGCGACGGTGACCTGACGACGGCGGCACGGCTGTATGCCGAGGCGGCCCTGAAGGCCACCGACCTCGCCGAGCGCGACCATCTGACGCGCCAGGCCGCCCGGATCAATACCCGGGGGCGTCGCTGACGATTCACGCTGGGAATTCACAGCAGTACTCGGCGTGGCCCATGGCGCATGCGGCCGAGCCGGCCCGGGCTCAGAGGCTCAGCACGACGGCGGCGCCGATGCCACCCGCGAACAGCGCGAAAGCGGCTTCCGGCCAGCCTCCCCTCCCCCAGCGGAACGGTCTGTCGAGGGCGAACCGGCCGGGACCGATGGCGGCGACGGCCAGCGCCACGGCCGCGATGCACACGTTGTATTCGGCGCCGCCCTCCGTCGCCCACAGGCCGTGTGCTGCGGTGACGGTCGCCATTGCATTGATCATCACGCCGATCAGGGCGGCCGATGCCAGTGGGGTGAGCAGCCCCAGGGCCAGGCCCAGGCCGCCGAGGAACTCGGAACCACCGCCGATGGCGGCATAGACCGCTCCCGGCCGGTAGCCCAGGGCCGCGAAACCCCTGCCCGTCGCATCGAGCCCTTCACCACCGAACAGTCCGAAGAGCTTCTGCGATCCGTGCCCGGCCATGAGGAGGCCGAAGGTGATCCTGACAAGCAGCAGTCCGCAGTCGCCGGCGGGGATCGCAGACCTCGCCGCACCGTGGACCGCCGACCGGGGCGGGGCGCGCAACTTCTCATCGATGAACTTCATTGGAGGCTCCTTCTCAGTCGGGGCTGCCACCCCCTCCTTCGAGCCGCCGTTCGCTTTCGTATCGAAATGCGCGGTACTGGATCTTCTTTCCATCGTTACCCCTCCCCCACCCGGTATCGACCCTGGAGCGATGGAGTGCGCGCGGTATCAGCAGGCGCGAGGGGGCTTGAGGACCCCTGCTGCGGACCCGATGACAGCGGGCTCGGGCCCTGAGGCCCCAGCCTGCTTTCATCAGCTGTCAACAGCAGACCGAAGCCCATGGGGCGCCGTAGGGCCCGGATTTGACGGGATTGAGGTGCGGGTCCGGGAGTACTCCGCGTCAGCTGCAGTTCACATAGACTGCGTCCGCCGCGTGGTGCGCGTCCGTGGAGCCCTTGGAGTTCCAGTCCTTGCCGCGGTCGTGCAGCACGACTGCCAGCCTCCCGCCGCTGATCCTCACGTTCGGGGCCGCCACCCACTGCCCGTGGTGGGCGACCTGGTCGATCGTGAAGCTCGCCAGCTGCGCCCCGGAGGCACTGCTCCCGGCGTGGACGGTGTAGTAGGACGGGGAGCCGCCGACATGCCGGATGTCGCTGGAATTGGGGATGTGCACACTGACGCGGCAGGAGCCCGAGGTGACGGAGCCTGTACTGAAGGACCAGGTCGCGTAATTGCCCGCGTCGCCACCGTCCCCGGACATCGGGATCGAGCGGAAGCGGCCGTTGCAGCCGTTGGAGGAGTAGCCGCCGACCGCGGTCGTCCACAGGTCGTCGTCGTTGGCGACCTTGGACGAGCCGTGCTCGCTGTAGGAGACTCCGGAGCCCGAGCAGTGCGGGCCCGCGTAGGCGGAGAACTGTTGGACCACGGTGGATTTGACGGTGGATCCGGCAGCCGTTTCCCCGCCGGCCGCTGTTCCCCCTGCGGCGGTCTTGGAGCCGGAGCCCGGCTTGGCGGATGCTTTGTGGTTCCCGGCGGGTGACGGTTCGTCGGCCGCCCTGCCCTTCCCCGTGGAGTCGGCGACGGCGTTGTTGTCCGGCGCGGGGGGCACCTTCGAAGTCGGCCCCTTCTTGTCGGCCGGCGCCTTGCCGCCGGGAGCCTTGCCGTTGTCCTGCTCGGCGCTGGGGACATATCCGGACGGGTAGGTGCTGGGGCCGTCGTATCCGGCGGCGGCGTTGTGGCTCTTGTTGTCCTTCGGGTCGTCGCCCGAGGTGGCGCTGATGATGAAGGGAGCGGCGAGGAGTACCACTCCACCGATCGCTGCGGCGGCGACCATGGGACGGGATATCCGGTTCGGGTTCCCCGAGGCACCGCCGGCCCCTGCGTCCGGATTCCCGTCGCCCGAGCCGCCGGACGCGGCGGCCGTGGCGGACCGCCCGGCGCGCAGCCAGGAGAACCGGGCGCTGGGCGCCGTGGCCGGCGCGGCGGTGGTGCCGGTCTCGGCGGTCGCGGTGGTGACGGCGGTCGTACCGGATTCGGCGGTCGCGGTGGCTGCCGACGGGGGCGTGGACACAGGCGGTTCCTCGGCCGTCGATGCCGCAGCTGTCTCCGGCTTCGCCTCGCGCTCGGCCGTCGGCGGCTCGGGAGCACTGCTCCCTCGCAGCGCGGAGGCGACACCCGCGGCGGTCTCGGGTTCGGCTTCGGCCTCTGCCACCCCTGCTGCCGCGGACCCGGTCTCCGCCTCCGCTTCGGTCTCCGCCTGGGCCTCGGCCTCAGTGTCCGGGTCCGGGTCCGCGCCGATCACGCCGTTACTGACGGACGCCGTGGCGCGCTCCCGGGCGGACGTCGGGGCCCCGGGCTCCTCCGGCCCGGTCCCGTCGGCGCCACCGGGGGTACCGCTCTGCGTCTCCGTGACTGCCACTGGTGCCTCTCCTCGTTGTTCTCGTCATGGGAACTGCTGATGGTCGTACCGGTCACTCGTCCAGTCCGAGTGCTTCCATGAGGCGCTCGATCTCCTGGACAAGGGTTTCTCCGTTGTCCTTCGGGGCCCGCCGCTGGGCCACCGTGTTCAGGAAGCCCGTCCTGCCGCCGGGGCGGATGAGGTCGATCGCCCGCTTGAATTCCTCGCGCTCGGCCCACAGGTCGTAGTCGGCCTCCGAATCCTCGAGCAGCTCGGCCAGGAAGTCGTCCTGGCCGGTCTCCTCCGATTCCGTCGGGTGCCTGCGGAGGTAGTCGCGCCAGTATCCGTCGATCCGCTGGAACCCGGCGGCCACCGCAGCCAGTTGCCCCGCCACAACGCTGATCTCTTCGAGTTCGGCCACGGACGGGACCGTCACGGGACCGTCGTCCGTGTGGCGCTCGCGGAGCCATTGGGTCAGGTCGAAGTGCGGGTTCACCTCGGCTTCGCCGATCGCCGCGAACACTTCCAGGGGTGTGGCGCCGAGGCCGGCGCCGGCCGCGGAGTAGGTGGTGAAGACCGCGGCGGTCGCCGTCCTGGTGTTGCCGTCGGTGAAGTACTGGTTCGACTTGATGTCCGAGGCGATGCGCGCGGCCCGCTCGTCGACGTCGACGGTGGTCCCGGCCTGGAGCATTGCCTTGCGGAAGGCGGTCATCCTGGTGTCGCGTGCGGCGGGGCTCGTCCCCTGGAACAGGTCGGCGTCGGCCAGTCCGGTCCGGTCCACTGCGCTGGAGGAACTCAACTGCTTGGCCAGGGCCAGCAGGGTATCGGGCAGCGCCTCGCCCTGCTCGGAGGGCGGCTCGGTTCCGGGCGGGCCGTTCACCGAGGACGAGTGGTTCGCCGTGGCGCTCCGCGACTCCGTCTCCTGCGTCATCGGGGGTTCCGACGTGGCCCCCTGGGTCGCCGCTTCCTTGTGTGCGACCCACTTGCGGACCGCCGCCGGTCCCGCTTCCCTGTTGCCGTCCCACAGCTCCGCCAGTTCCGAATCGCTCGTCCGGTGCTCCTCCACGTAGCTCCAGAAGTCCGTGATGTCCTTGTCCGTCACCACGGAGTCCTGGAACCAGGCCAGTTCGCCGGGCGCGAGTTCGAGTTCGGCGAGGCGCTGCCGCACCAGCTCCGCGTCGGAGAACGGATTGCCGTTCCAGAGCAACGTCGAGACAGTGCCCCTGCCGGGGACGGAGAGCTGCGGGATCCTGGTCAGGAGGTGGGGGGCGATGTTGAGAACGTCGGCCATCGCCAGCACGATGAGGGGGTTCGGTGTGCCGTTCCGCGCCGGGTCGTAGAACGCTCCGGCTGCCTTCTGGCCGGCCGCGTACCTCTGTTCCAGATGGACGGTCATCGGAAGGCGGCCCGTCTCCTTGCCAGGGCCCTCGATGTAGATGTGGGCATGCCCGGGCATGATTCCGAGCGACGTGGCCAGACGAGCGAGCGGGCGGGGGTCCGAATCGTCGGGGAGACTGTCGGCCGGGCCGCGCCGCCCGAGTCTCCACAGCGCCATGGCATGCGTCAGTTCCTTCAGTCCGCCGGGCGGACGATCCCCTGAAGCCCCGATCCACGCGGCGAAGTCGCCCCACGCGCTCTGTGGCACCGACACCCTGCCGAGCTGGGCCGCCATCCCGTCGAAGTCTCCGCGCGAGCTCCACCCGAAGTACCGCTCGGCAATCTGCTGCGGGGTGAGCGCTGCCCAGGCCTTCGGGTCGTGCCCGGCGAACACTCCGGGGTCGTTGATCAGTGCCGCGTTCATCACCATTTCCAGCCGACGCGGTTGGACGCCGAGTGCGAGGGCCTGCGTCACGATGTCCCGGCGGACCGGCCCCTGCGTCCGCTGCTCCCAGGCAGTGGCCAGGTCGCTGCCGGGTCCCGCGTGGATCAGGTCGGACACGGTGTGGCCGCTGCTCTGCAGATGGGCGGCGAGGTCCCACCAGTGCTCGACGCCGATACCGAACGCGCTCATCCGCTCGGTCAGCAGTCTCACGTCGTCGATGCCCAGCCTGGTGGACATCAGCCGCAGTTCGTCGATGACGGCATACGGGTCTCCGAGTCCGCGCAGGAGCGCCGCCGCGCTCGTCAGGTCCTGGGGGCGCAGGACCAGGACCTGGCTGAGAACGAAGAGGTGCCCCGGGTCGACGCCCATTCCGGCGGCCGCGGTCGCAAGGGCCTCGTCGGGCTGCCACAGCGGCGGCACTTCGGTGCCCTCGTCGGAGTGGATGGTGTAGTCGGCGATCCTCCACACCCCGTCGGCGCCGAGCTCGTGGTGGATCTCCAGGCGGACGCCCGGCTCGGGGAAGGCCTCCAGCACCAGTGTGTCAGGGGTCGAGCGCCCCTCGACGGGGCGACCGTACGAGGAGTGCTGCAGCGCGGCCAGGCGTACGCGGTCCGGCGTCCAGTCACCGCGCAGGCTCTCGGGGATCGTCAGATCGTTCCCGGCGCCGGTGTGGAACAGGTGGTTGGTGGCACCGATCAGGTCCTGCTGGGTGCGCTCGCGGTCGGCGTGGGGTGCGAGCTCCTGGGCGGTGTGCAGCTGTACGAGGGCGTCGACACCGGGTTCGTGGCTCAGTGCGTTCGGTCCGTGGTGTTCGAGCACCGCGGCGGTGTGGGCGCGCCAGGCGGAGTCGTTGGGCCTGCCGGCAGGCGGCATCCACTGGTCCGGGCCGAGGACGCGGGGGGCGGACAGCTTCATCGCGTCGTATCCGGAGCCGAGCAGAACACGGGTGTCCGCCATCCCGTGGGATGACGCGCGGTTCAGCAGATCGGTGTCGGGGCCGTTCCCGGTCACGTCGGGCTCGACCTCGAACACGAGTTGTGCCGGGCCGAGACCGGGAATCTCACCGAGGCCCAGCCGGGTGCTCCGCATCGACTCGGCCTGCATGCTCATGCTGTCCTCGGCCGACAGGTGCAGCACGCGGACGATGGAAGTGGCCTGTTCGCCGTTCGTGTACAGCGTCCGGAGCATCCGGTAATGCGCACCGTCGTCGGTGTGGAACTCGATGCCCTTCGTCCGGGCCAGCACCTCGTGGCTCCCTCGGGTCACCGGTTGCGGCTGGTGCCAGGAGGGCCGTATCCACTGGTGCTCGCCGTCGAGCACCTGCCCGTGCACCGGTACGCCCGCGACCACACCGTGCCAGATGTAGCCACCGGACGGCAGCACGGTGAAGTTGCCGTTGTTGAGAGCGTCCCAGTGGGCGTAGCCGAGGGTGCCGTCCAGTTGCCAGGACTGCCACTCGTCCGGGAAGACGGTGTTGAGGTTGCTCACACCGTCGGAGACGGCGACGGCCGGCCCCGGAGAGGTCAGGATGGACCGGATGTTCTGGTTCTGCGCGTTCTGTCGGAGTTCGAGGGAGTGGGCAGCGGCGCGGCGAGTTCCGGCGCGGGACCTCGTGTTGGTGAACAGGTCGTAGCTCACGGCCTTTCTGGTCGGGGGTGTGATGTTGTTCTGGGGGTTCTGGGCGGTATCAGCCGCAGGGCGCACGTGTCCGCCGATACCGTGGGAACGGTTGCCGATTTCGAGGAAGTCCCACAGCCGGTGGGTGGACATCGGCTCTCCGCCCTCGGCGAAGGGCTTCGAGCGCGGTTCGACGGTCGGGTCGGCGAGCGGGCGGGGGGCGAGGTCGCCCTGCCACTCCGACGGCTCGAAGTGGGTGATCGTGCCGTCGGGCCGGGCATGGCCGCGGATGCGCACTCCGTGGTGGACGCCCTCGAATTCGCCGTCCGGACCGATGTTCCCGTAACGCAGCTGGTCCCGGTGTACGTGAACGGCTGCTTCGGTGACCTCCTCCAGCGACCAGTGGTCGGGGAACATCATGATGGATTCGTTGTCGGGTCCTCCCCCGGCCGCACGGTAGGTGCCGTTGGGGTTGGTGTCGCCGAGTGGCTCGGGACGAATCCGGCCGCCGGTGCCGATGGGTGCCAGGTGGCCGGCCTTGCCGGTGGACGGATCGCCGCGCAGGACCCGTTCGGCGACGTGGAGCGGCAGCTCGGACCGCAGTCCGTCGTGCGGGGCGGGCTTGCGCCCGGCGCTCTTCCAGGTCTCCTCGATCACCGAACCGATCAGCCGCAGGTCGCGCGGCATCATCCGCTGGTTGTGGAGCCGGCCCTGGACTCTCTGGAGTGAGCCCACTGCGACGTTCCCGAAGCGGTCGCCGTGGACCGGGCCGCCCATGAGGGCCCGGTCGGTGTACACGGGGCGCAGCACGTTCGCGTGCTCCCGGTAGTAGTCCCACGGGCCGAGCAGATGGGTCAATTCGTGGGCGAAGACGGAGAGGTGGTCGCTGGGCAGCTTCCAGTCCCGTGCCTCCATGCGGCCACCGGGCTCGTAGGAGAGGTCGACGAGATGGATTCCGTTGCGGGGGCTCTTCAGCGAGCCGCCCGGCCAGCGATCCACGGTCACGTCGGCATCGGTGAACTCCACCGAGACGTGCAGCAGATCGCCATTGGACAGTCGGTATCGGGGAGCGTTGAGGTAGCGGTCGAGAGAGGTCTGGGCGACCTTCTTCGCGGCGTCGGCGAGGTGCTCCTGCCCGGGCTTGTGGAGCAGCTTGATGGGGATGACGACATCGGAGCGGATGTCCCCGTCGGGGAGTTCCACGCGCTGCACACGGAAGGCGCGGAGCCCGTTGGGTCCGAGGTAGTCGAGGAGCTTATAGTCCTGATCGTTCGGGGGCAGGATCTCGATGGTGCCGAGGATCTTCCCCTCGGCGGTGTCGTTCCCGCGCCAGGTCTCGACGTAGGTGAACGCCTCGATGGTGGGCAGCTCGCGCCATGCCCGGATCGCCGCATGCGGTGTGGTACCGAGGATCTGCTGATGGGCGAGGTAGCGGGCGAAGGAGTCCAGCTCCTCGGTCCCGATGGGGTCGACCATCGCGTGCCCGTCCCCTCCCATGGTGAGCGTGGAGAGGTCGGCCGTGGTGAAGCCGTGGCGCGCGAGGTCGACGCGGAAGGAGTCCACGGCCGCCCGGATCGCCTCGGGGGCCGCGGCGTGCTGGGCCAGGCGGCGCCCGAGCAGCTTCCCGAAGGGCCGCAGTGTGCCGGCGTCGATGCCCAACGCCCGGGTGAGTGGGCCGACTTCCTGGAGGCCCGCTCCGTGGCCGAGCGCCTCGGCGAGAGCGACGGCCTCCGCGAGACTGCCCTCGGTGAGGTGGTGCGTGACGTCCTGGTGGAATTGCGCGCTCGTGCCCGCGGCCTCGGCGGCCTGGCCGAGCCGCAGGAGTGCGTGTACGTCGATCTCGGCGGGGAGGTTGCCGATCTCCTGACGGGTGTCGAGGTACCAGCGCGCGACCGCCTCCCGCAACTGCTCGTCGGTGGTACGGGCCAGGTGTTCGTCCCCGCCGTTGTCGGCCTGCCAGCTGCGGAATGCGGAGAGCTGCGGTCCGTCGGTCGCCGTGGCGTGGGCCGCGTCGGTGTCCGGGACGGTGATGGAGAGCCGGTTCATCGTGTCCGCGAGCCGATCGCCGTCCTGCCGGTCCCGCAGCCGGGCGATCTCGTCACTGTGGGCGGCGAACCATTCGACGACGTGGGCGGTCTGGGTGACGGAGCCCTGCGGTGTGCTGCCCTCGATCGCCTCCACGAGCCCGTGGGCATCGTGCAGGCCATATGTGCGCAGGAGCCGTTCCAGGTGATGCGGCGACATTCCGCCATACCGTCCCACGACCTGGTGGACAGCTGCCGAAGGCACGTGGACGGGCTCGGCGAGCCAGTCCACGACGGCCTCACGGATGCGGGTGGGGTCGCCGGACTCGGCAAGTGCGGAGAGCGAGGAGCCGTCGCGGGCCAGGTGACCGTCGAAGGCGTACCAGTCGGCACGTCGGATGCCCAGGTTCTTCAGGTTCTCGTCAAGTGCGGCAATTCCGTCCCCCGGAAGGTTCAACTGGTCTGCCAGGTGGATGAGTTCCTCATCGAGGTCCGGGGCGGCGAGTTCCTCGCCGGGGGTCGGGTCGGCATATTGCTTGTCGAGGTTGGGGTCGGCGAGTTGCTCATCGGGGCTGACGGACGAACTGAGCACATCGAAAATGCCCTGCGAGATGGTGTTGCTGTCGTTCGGGCTGCCGAGCTCCTCGTCCTCCGAGACATCGGTCCGGATCCTCGGCTCCGTCACCTCTGGCACCGGCTGCGTCGGTGTCTTCCCCTCAACCACCGCCGGCGTCTCGGCCTCCGGCGGTGTCTCGTCCTGCGTCGACACTGTCGAGTTCTGGTCGACGTACCGGTACGTCCGGTCCTTCAGGTGCAGGAGGACGCCCGCCTTCACGTCGTCGACCTCCGCCTTGCCGCCGTCCGGCATGAAGGTGTGCAGCTTCCCGCCGTGTGCCACGGTCACCGGCACCTGCCACAGGGCCGCTGCCAGCGCCGGGTAGAGGTCCGCCGTGCCGTGGTCGGTCAGCACCTCGCGGTTGCCGTCCCGGCCGGCCGAGATCGAGGCGAGCGTGATGCGCTGCTGCTCCGTCAGCGCGTCCTTCATCGGCGGGACGGCACCGCGATCCCGGTACTCCCGTCCGGCCTTGCTCGTCGGCTCGTCGACCAGCTTGTCGAGCCCCGCCTGGCGTACATCCTGCTCGTCGAAAGCGTCCGCCAGGTCGGGCGGCACCAGCTTCGCCAGGTCAGCGAAGTACGACTCCCCAGGGTTCCCTGCTGTGCCGGCCGCCTTCGCGCCCAGTTCCTCGGCCAGTACGCGGCGGAGGTCCGAGCCGTTCACCTGCGGCAGGGCTTCGTCACCGCTCTGCTTGAACCCCTCCGCCAGTGCGTCGAAGAACCCCTCGCCCTCGTTCTCGACGTCCCTCAGCGGATGGGTCGTGCCGTCGATCGTGATGGCGGTCGGGTTGCCGTCCTCGTCCGTGACCTCCTTGAAGTCGTCCTCGACCTCCGGCTTGCCGTGGTCGTGGCGGACTATTTCCCTGAACTTGATGGGCTCCTCGGCCGTCGAGTTCGGGACGCTGAACATCGGGTCGGTGAGGCCGCGGAGCCGTACGTACTCGTTGCCGGCCTCGGCGATCTTCTTCTCCAGATCCTCCAGTCGCTTGCGAGCCTTCTCGTACTCCGTCGGGTTGTCCTCCAGGGCCTTCGCCCTGCGACGCTGCTCCCAGTACTCCTTGTAGTTGGCCTCCCACGCTTCCTCGGCCTGCTTGACCGCCGCGGCTGCTTCGATCTCGTCCTTGTTCAGCTCGTGCAGTCCCAGTTCCTTCACGCGCTCGTCGCTCAGCCAGACGAGTACGGTCGCCTCCGTCGTCCCGGACTGCAGTGCGCTGCGGGTGGTGAACGGGCGGCCGACGGTGCTGTCCTTTATGTGGTGCTGTGAACCTGCGGCCAGGTGGAAGGTCGCGGGAACGGCGTAGAGATGTCCGTGCCCGGCAGGGGGCTTGAGGTTGAGCCGGGACTGCTCGGCCTGAGCGAGCTTGTGCGTCTCACCGGTGGCGGTGTTGACACTGGCGACGGGGACACCCGGCGTGGTGGTCACACCGCTCTTGACCGCGGTTCCGGCGACGCCGGGGCCTCCCGCGGAGTTGCTGCTGATGGTGTCGGACATCTCGGTGCCGGTGCCGCTCCCGGTCAGGTCGTCGAACCTCATCTGGCCGGTGACGGCGATACGGCGCACCTTCGGCGACTTGAAGTCGAGGTGTGTGGCGACGACGAGTGTGGTGTCGATGCCACCGACGATGCTGTTGTTGGTGACGGTGACGGCGTGCTGTCCGGCCTGGGCGTGGCCCGAGGAGAGGGCGGCCGTGAGGGAGATGTCGTTCAGTGCCATGTCGAGCGCGTCGGCCCCGGAGCTTCCGGGTTTCACCACACCGCCGTCGTCGACGGCCTTCTTCACCGCCTTCGCGATCTCGTCGTCCCTGTACTCGTGCTGGGCCTTCAGCTTCCGGTCGTTGCTGTGGGACTTGGAGACGAGCAGCTTGCCGAGGTTCTGTACCTGCTCCGCACCGATGACCTCATGGATGTGGAGCCCGCCGTCGCCCTTGCGGGCCGACGGGCCGTTCTTCTTCGCGGTCTCCTTCAGGAGCGCGCCGGGGTCGCTGCCGTTCTTCGGGACCTCGACCGTCATCGTGGCCTTCGGCAGCAGGCTCGTGGGCTGTGTCTGCGACGCGCTGCTGTCGACCTTCGGCTCCAGCATCAGATACGACTCCGACGTGGTGACGGTGGCGTTCCACTTCACCGGGTCGATGACGTCGGTCCCGTCGGAGTAGGTGACGGTGACGATGGTCTCCCACTCGGTCTCCATCACCGCCTTGGGCCCGGGGACGGTGGTGACCTGGGTGACCACGCCGGAGACGGAGTCCGTCGCGGAGAGGGAGTCGCCGAGGCCGCCCCCGGCGGTGCCGGTGATCCCGCCGGTCCCGCCCGGACCACGCACCGTCTCACCGCCGTTGACGGAGTGCGCGTTGGACACCGCCGAGGAGTACGACTTCTCCTGCGAGGTGGTGCGGCCCGCCCCCCACTCGTGGTCGCCGAACAGGGTGTCGATGACCTTGGGCTTGCCGACGCGCCGGTGCTGGACGTTGATCGACACATCCTTGCCCAGGATGTTCAGCTTCTTGACGTGCGTCAGCGCGGAGGTGCGGCCGCGGGAGGTCAGCGTACCGCCGCTCTGGATGGCCGACCGGCCCGAACGGGCGGACACCATGCCGTTGATGGTGTGCAGGGTCTGCTCGGCGATGCCCGCCTTCCGCAGGTCCTCGCCGAGCTTCTTCAGCTGGGTGGCGTCCTGCGGAGCATTGTGCGCGAAGGCACCGCGGCTCGCCCCGTCGAGGCCCTTGCGGCCCTGCCATTCCACGTCCTCGATGGTGCCCTTGGGCACGTCGCCCAGGCCGTCCTTGATCAGCCCCGCCTTCAGCGCGTCGCTCTCCCGCATCAACCCGACCCAGCCACCCGGCTTGCGGATCACCGGGGTCCGGCCGTCGCGGGAGCTCCCGAAGGGGCGACCGAAGAAGCCCAGGGGCTTGTGATGGGCACCGACCCGGTAGTCGGTGTCGGCGACCACCATGACCCAACGATCGTTGCCCAGAACCTGGTTGAGGTCGCGCATCGAGGTGACGGACGAGTTGCCGCCACGGTTCCAGAACTTCTGCAGCCAGGTGTTGGACACGCCGCTCTGACCGCTGAAGTTCACATCGCCGGCCGCCTCCAGTCCGCCGAACGAACCGGTGGTCCCGAAGGCGCCTCCCGACGACCGGCCCTTGCTGAAGCCGAACGCCTGCTCCAGCGCGGTGTTCATCTCGGGCGACGCGGTGAACGGCTCGCCCACCACCTGCAGGTTGTGCCGGGTGCCGTTGATCGAGAGCGACTCGTCCCCCGCGAACAGCGTTCCCTTGTCGTGCAGGTTGCCCACGGTGTGACCGCCCGGTGAGAACACCTGGTCGGAGAGAGACGTGAAGGAGTGCTGCCCGAAGATCCGGCGGACCCGTTCCGACATGACCGCGCCCGCGTCGGTCAGCCGCCAAGTGCCCCCGGAGGTCTTCCCGATGAGATCGCGTACCGAACCGAACAGTGTCCGGTCCGATCGGGCCGCGAGGGTGACGGTGGCGAACCCCCTGGAGGAAATCTCGTCCGGCTCCAGGACCTCGGTCTCCGTGAGCACCATGGACTCGGTCCTCCCGGCGATCCGGTCCTGGTCCCCCTGCGGCATCTCCCCTGTCTTCGACAGACTGTCCGGCACACCGAAGGTGAACTCGATCGGATGCGGGGTGAGGAATACGGACTTGCTCCCGTCCTCCCGGGTCTCGCCCACGCCGCCCAGCCCGCTCTTCCTGTAGAGCCACTCCACGGCCTTGTAGTGCGAGTCGCTGCCGTACCGAGCCAGCGCCCGCCAGCCGCCCAGCGTGATCGCCTGGATGAGGGGCTGCGGGAACGAAGAGCGCTGAAGTTCGAAGGTCAGATCGCCGTTGAAGTCGTAGTAGTCGGTGCCCGGTGTGGGCGCGAACAGGTCCTCGCGGTTGGCGGTCCCGCCGGACTTCACCTGTCGCGTGGACCGGTACATGCCGCGGGCACCGATGCCGCCGGTGCCGGTGGCAACCGGTGCGCCGAACGCGTCCTTCTCGTTGCGCCGGGCCGAGAACGTCGCTTCCACGCCCGCACTCACGGTGTGTGTGATCTGCTGCGCGGTGTCGAACCGTTCCCCGCCGCTGAAGGCCTGGGTCGTGGTACGGCGAGCGCTGCCCACGTACACGGGCTGATTGAGATCGGCCCGGATCGTCAGGGTGTAACCGCGGTCCCGGGTGAACGACGAGCCGATCAGCTGCACCCGGACCCCCTCCTTGGTGGCCGCCTGGTGCATGCGACGGCCCATCCCCTGCTTGGCGACCGCGACCATCAGCGAGCGGGTGTTCGCCACCGCGTTGACGGAGACCCTGCCGCGGCGGAAGAGCCGATTGAACCAGCTGCGGTGCTCGTCGGCCTTCTTCACCTCCTCCCGGGTGGCCAGGGGCAGGTTCGGGTCCGCCTTCCTCAGGTCGTCGAGGAGGGAATCGACGAGCTCCTCCTCGGCTTCGCGGCGGTCCCTTTCCGAGGTGTTCCGAACGGTGGGGTTCTGGTCCTGATCGTGCTCGCTCGGGGTGTTCTCGTTCTGGTCGTTCTCGTTTCGTTCGCTCTCGTTCCGGTCGTTCCGATTCGGGGTTTCCTGGGGCGATGTCTCCTTGCCGAACTTGATCTCGCCGGTCCGCCCGGGGCCGAGCATGGTCACCTTGCTGTCCCCGCTGTCACCGGTGTTCCAGTAGGCCGGCTTCTTGGGCTCGTTGTCGCTGCCGACCCGCAACTGCTCCTGGTTGTCCCAGCCGGCCAGTCGCTGGGCCTCGCCGACCGGCATGCGCACCAGGCTGCCGACGGTGAACGTCTTGCGGGCGCCGTCCGGTGTCTCCACCGTGACGTCCGACTCCCGCATCACGAGCACCGTCCGGACGTCCTTCGGGGAGCGTTCGGCGTGCTTGGCCCCGGCGGTGCCGCCGAGGTTGGACGTGTTGCTGGAGGAGTGGCTGTAGCCCACTGTCAGGCCCACCTGGGCGCGGGGCGCGGCGTAGGCCTCGGAGTATCCGGTGGGGTCCACCGCACCACCCACGAATCCCGAGACGTCGAGGTTGTGGGAGCGGGTGACGTTGCTCTCGTTCTTCTCGCTGAACTGGGCGGTGTCACGCAGCTCGAAGTCGGTCGAGGAGTCGATCACCCAGTGGCGCTTGGGAACCGGGGCGCCGATGGTGACGGTGCCGGCCGCCGAGCCGTCCTTCTTGTGCAGACGCAGCGCAGGGACGGGGTCCCGGCCGTCGATCTGGGTGAAGTGCTCGGCCGAGAAGTGGTTGACGACCGCCTTGTAGTTCTCGCTGCCGATCGCGGAGTCGGTGTGCTGGAGCACCCAGTCGGTCATCGGATCGAGGTGGAAGTACGACTCGGTGTGCTCGATGCTCGCCCGCTCGCCGGACTCGGTTGTGAACTTCAGCGGGACCCGGTCCTTGCGCGGGTCGGGCCGACTGTTGCTGGTGGTGTGTGCCTCGGGAACCTGGATGACCAGGCCCTTGGCGACCGTGTGCTTGATGGTGACCGGGGTGTCGGGGGTGTTCTGCGTACCGGTGGACTCGGTGGTGGGGATGTCGTGCAGGGACAGCTCGTACGTGACGTTGGTGCTCAGCTTGACGGAGGGACCGTGGCTGCGGGTCTCGCGTTGCGAGAGCTGCTGGGTGTTGAGGTTGGCATCCCGGCTGGTGGTCATCCCGGGCGTGACAGTCCCCCGGCCCGCCACCCCGGCCCCGGCGACCGCGGCGGAGATCGGCGCCTGGATGGTGCTGGACTCGGAGAGGGAATGGCCCTCGGTCTGCTGATTGCGGGCGACGGTGTCCATCTTGACGGCATCGCCGGGGGCGCTCTCATGCTTCGGGACGAACTCCCAACCGTTCTGGTCGGGGATCGCCTTGACACGGAGTTCACGCGGCCGGCCGCCCTCCGTGACGATGAAGCGGCGGCCGTCGCCGAGGAAGGTGTTCGCCTGGTTCGCCAGGGCGAAGGCGAGCTCCGACGGAGTCTTCAGGGTCACCTTGGCCGCGTCGGCCAGTTCGTCGGCGAGCTGCGCGGAGTCCCTGTCGTGGTTGAGCTGGACGGCGTGATGCCCGCCGACCGCGCCCTTGAAGGGGATCTGCTCGCTCTCCTCGGCGTAGGTGGAGACATCGTTCAGGAAGCCCGGTATGTGGATGGTCTTCTTGTCGCCCTTGGAGTCGATGACCTCAAGGGGCGGGGCCGTGGTGGAAGCAGCGGTGGTGGTGTCGTTGGTCGCGTGATTCTGCTGAGTGCTGTCCTGGAGCTGATCGTTGTTGTTGCCGGTGTGGTCGTTGCCGTCGTTGCTGTTGCCGGTGTGGTCGTTGCCGTCGTTGCTGTTGGCCTGTCCGCTGTCGTTGCTGTCGACCGTTGACGTGATCGGCTCGGCCGAAGTCGACAGGTCCTGCATCTCGATGCTGTTCTGAACGATGAGCGGGTCTGCATGCGATTCGGTCCGGCGGGAGTTCAGCGGGCTCTGTTGAAGCATCTCGTTGAACTCGGAGGAGAGCGGCGTGGAGTGCAAGGGGTAGTGCTTCGTCGGATACGCACCGGAGTTGTTCCCGGCCGCGGAGGGGGCGGGATTCGGCGTCACCTGGGGTGGTGTCTGGTTCTGTGCGTCGGGCTGCGGTGCCGGCTGGTTCAGCACCTGCGCAGCTTTCTGGGGAGTCACCGTCGGGTTCGTCGACACCTCCGGAGGCACCACGGGAGACACCACCGGGGGAACCGCCGCGGACTTCGCCGCCTGTGTAGCGGTCTCGACCGGCGTCTGCTTCACGGCCGGTATGACGGGCGCTGCGGGCGGGGCCGCCGGCTGCTGCGCGTTCTCCTCCACCTCCGTCTCCAGGTCCGCGTTCGGGCCGGGCCCATTGTCCAGACTGACGGTCGCACGGTCCCCCGCACCGGGCGCGGGCGTCACCGTCGAGTCGTTCGGCACGGAATCGACCGCGGCGTTGTTGACCACGGCCTTCGGCGCGAACTCCCCACCCGGCTTGTCCAAGGTGTCGAACTTCGAGTGGAGGTCCTTGATGAAGTTGGCGAGCCCCGAGTCGGACTGGGCGATGAGCGGATGCACAACGGTGTGCCGCATCACATGGCTGAACATGGTCGGCGCGACGCCCGAGACGAACGTTTGCCAGCTCGTGGTGAACTCGCCCTGCGTCATCGAGTTGTACGTGCCCTCGGCCAGGTTCTGCGCGCCCGCGTCGACGAGCGCCGACGTTCCGTACAGACCCGCCGCGAAGCCGAACTTCTGCGTCCTGGTCAGCGTCTCGGCCATCGCCTTCGAGCTGAGGGACTTGGCCACGTCCTGGGTGATGGTGTGCGACAGCGTCCTCAGCGCGTCCGCGTCGACCTGGTCGCCGACGCTCTTGGCCAGGTCCTTGGCGATGCTGCCGGACACCACATCGATGGTTCCGTCCGTCGTCCAGTGCTTGTTGAGGGAACTCGCCCAGGCCTTGCCGACGTTCCGCGCCGCGTCTCCCTGGAGGTTGTGGAAGCCGAACTTGGCGAAGGCGTCACCCACCTTGTCGACGAAGCTGTCCGAGATCAGCTTCCCGGTACTCTTGTCGAGGTTCTTGACCAGCTCGCTCTCGGTCCCGCCGAGGATGTTGCCCAGCGAGTTCGCCAGCCCCTTGCTCGCGCCTGCCTTCGCCCCCTCCTTGGCACCCAGTGTGTCGAGGTGCTTGCCGATCTGCGTGCTCAGCCACTTGGTCGCGTCGCTGCCGATCGTCTTGCCGATCTGCTTGCCGAGCGCACCGCCGATCGGGCTGAAGACACCGCCGAACACGCCCTGCAACGCACCGAACCCGAGCGCACCCTTTGTGGCCTCCAGGTCCCAGTCGGTGCGGTTCCCCATGCCCTTCTGGATCAGCTGGACGGCGACGTCCATCGCCTCACCGATCACCACGCTCATGGCGGTGTGGATCATGATGCTCTTGACCAGGGCCTTGATGACCTGCTGGACCACTATGCGGAGCGTGATCTCCGCGGCAACCGTGTTGGCGTGGGCGACCGCGTTCAGGCCTGGAATCCAGCTCACCGCGGCCTCGAACGCCATCTCGGCCATCAGCTGGATGACCTGCCCGAGGATCATCCACTTCGAGTACTCCGCCTGGTTGGCGGTGTCCCTGGCGATCTTGGCCAGGTTCTCCGCCTGCACGGCGCAGGCGTTCAGGATCGATGCCTCGCCGCCTCCCGACAGGTACTGGGCGTACTTCTCGAACTCCTCCGCGCTCTTCCCGGAGAAGTTCTCCTTCACGTACTTCTCGACCGCGATGAGGTACGTCTGCAGATCCCTGAAGTTGCCGATCAACTTGTCGTAGTGGTCGGCGGCCTCGCGCAGCAGATCCTCGTTGATGGACGGCCATTTCTCGCCCGAGAAGACCATGAGCAGCGTCTGAGCCTCGGGCGACGGGGTCAGCACGGGCGCCGCCGAGCGATGGTGCGCGTCACTGGTCCCCTCCAGCCGCCTTCCAGTCCTTGGCCAGCAGGGTGGCCAGTTCCTCGGCCTCGCCGAAGAGCTTCTTGACGTCCTGGCCGTTCTCACCCAGCCGGGTGATCAGGATGTCGAGCATCTTCAGGCTGTCGGCGAGCGGCGGCATGCCGACCTCGATCAGCTCCCGGTACTGCTTCGAGGACTCGTCCTCGCCGTCACCGCCGCCTCGCTTGTTGAGGTCGTTGATGGATTCGACGTGGGCGTGCGTCTCGGCCAGGGTCGCGCCGAGTTTCCCGTACTCCTCGATCCCCTTCCAGGTCGCATCGCTCGCCTTCAGCTCGTTGCCGTCAGCCATCGCTGCGGCCTCCTCGGGGCTTGGACGCCTCGGCGGCGCCCTTCGCCATCTCTCGGAGGGGGGCCAGGAACTCCTCGATGGGGGTGCCGGCCAGCATCGAGCGGCGCATCTCGTCGCCCTTGCCGCGCAGGGGCTCGAACGCCTCGCGCGCTGCCTCGCCGCCTTCGCTCTGTGCCCGGCCGATCAGGTCCACCAGCGTCTTGCCGAGGCGGACCGGGTCCATCTGGCGATAGTCCTCGGTGTGGAACTTGATCTCGCGGACATCGCCCTGGGCACCCACGGTGATGCTGATGGTGCGGTCCTTGGAACGCACCGTGGAGGTGCGGGCGGCCAGCTCGCGCTGGACGGCGGCAAGCTTCTCGGCATGCTCGCGGACCTGCTGCTGCATCTCGCCGAACTGCTCCTGGAGCGTCGAGCCGAGGATCGACTCGAACTGCTCGCGCGCGGACAGCGGGGCGCGGGCGTCACCGCCGGCGCGCATGCCGCCGTCGTCGCGGCCCGTTCCTCCGTTCTGGTTCGCCATCAGCCGATCACTCCTGTCGTGGTGCACTCCTGGGTGCCCCACGTCTCCTCGTCCTCGTCCAGGTAGCTCTTCCGCTCCCGGTGCTGTTCCTGCCCCGACCCCGCGCCGGCCCCTGCGCCCGCGCCGGGAGGCATCATCGGTGACTGGGAGGAGGTACGCCGCCCGGTCCCGGTCGCTTCCTCGACCGCCTTCGTGCTGGGGTCGACGGAGGTGGTCCTGACCCGGCCGGTCGGCTCGATGCCGATGCTGTTCCTGCCGCCCTTGCCGCTCGTGTACTCGGAAAACGTACCGTCGGCGTTGCGGACCTTGAACACGCCCTTGCTCTGCTGCGTTCCGCCCTCGCCGTTGGTGCGCAGGCCGGAGTGGTCGCTGGACAGCCTGGAGCTCTCGCGGAGGCGTGCCAGCGCCTTCTCGTTGTCGCGCCGCTGCTGCTCGGCGCGCCGCTGCGCTTCCTCCTGCTCCTTGGCCTGCTGCTGGTACGCCTTCTGCTCCGCCTCGGCCTGACGGCGCAGGGTCTCCTGCTGCTTCTGCTGTCGCTGGAACGCGCCGGGCGGGGCCTTGTAGACGGAGCCGTCGGGGTTCTTGAGGATCTTGCCGTCCGGGCCGGTGACGGTGCCGTTCTTGTTGATCGTGGAGCCGGGCGGGAGGTTCGTCAGGCTGCCGGGGCCGAACGTCCCCGGGCCGGTGGTGTTCTGGTCGCTGCCGCCGATGCCCGTATCGCCATTGCCGGTGATGTTGTTGGTGCCGAAGCTTCCCGGGCCCTCGGCGTTCGGATTCTTGAGCTGGTCCTCCAGCGCCGAGCCGGGACCCTGACCCTCTCCCTCCGAGCCGTTCTGCTCGAAGGACGACCCGTCGCCGTCTCCGCTGAAGCTCCCGGCCCCTTCGCTGTCCGGGAGTTCCGTCTCGTCGCCGCTCCCGCCCCCGCCGGGCAGGTCGTTCGCGTCGCCCTTGGGGTTCGTCAGTCCCTTGAGCAGATCCGCGATGGCGTCGGACGTGGTGGAATCGCCGTTCAGCCCGCCCTTCCCGGGACTGGCGGGGGCGTCCCAGGTCGGCTTGCGCAGGAGGAGCAGCGCCTCCTTCGCCTTGCCGTATGCATCGACGATCTTGCCCCGGGCGTCGGTCGCGGGCTGGTCGAGACTCGCGGCGACCTGGTCGAGCCACCGGTTCTTGGCCTTCTGCTCGAAGGCCGCCCAGAAGCCCGCCGCATTCGGGTCACCGAGCGTCTTCGTCGTCAGCCAGCCGTTGTTGAACGTGTAGGAGCCCTCGCCGAACTCCTCGTGGAACAGGTCTCCCAGGATCTGGGCGGGCCAGGCGTTGTGCTCCGTGCCGTACGCGTACATCACGTGGTACAGGTTCTGCAGCTGCACCATGGCCGCAGTCCGGGCGTCGTCGACCTCCTTGGAGGGGTCGCTCGGATTGATCATCTGCGTGTGCAGATCGGCGAACTGGTTCGCGACTCCGATGAGCATGCTGCGGAACTGTCCCGCAGCACTGCCCTGCATCTCGGAATCAGGGACATCGATCCCGTCGGCCCAGCCCTTGACCGTCTGGAACCAGGTGTCCAGATACCGCTGGACGCCCTTGATCGTGTTGCTGACATCGTCGAAGCTGTACAAGGAGAAGACACTGCTGCCGCTCGCGAGCGCGTCGCCGAGGATGTCCCGGGCATGGAAGTGCCACTGGTAGACCGGCTTGTCCTGAGGCAGTGGGTCCTTCAGATCCGGGCTGATATTGAAGCCGACCTGGTAATTGACGGGCCAGAAGTTGTTCAGTTTCCACGGCTTGTTCCAGCCGAACTCGTAGCCTCCGGGCGGACCGACCTCGGGCCCCCACTCGAAGTGCCAGGGGTCCACATGGGAGTTGGCGATCCACTGCAGCTTGGTGACATCCGCCCGGCTTACCGGGGGAGACTTGGAATCGGTGAAGATCCCGAGAACCTCTTCCCAGCTCTCGACCGCCATCCTGCCTTCCCCTCTCCTTCCGATCCCGCCCCGCGCCCGGTCCCGGGGTCAGCTGCCGGTGTTCGTCGGCTGGTTTCCCGATGTCGGCTGTGTGGTGGTGCTGCTGCTCCCACCGCCGAACAGCGCCAGCGGCTCCTTGAGGTCGTCCATCATCGACTGCAGGGCGATGTCCTTGGCGTCCTCCTCGCCCTGCATACTGATGTGGTTGACGCTCAGCACCTTGTTGGAGAGGGCCAGCATCCCGTCCCTCAGACCGTCCAGGATCTCCGTGATCTTTGTGGCGTACTCCCCGAACTGATTCTCCAGGGCCTTCACCTGTTTGACCGGCGAGCTCGGTTCACCCGCGGCCAGGACCGCCACGGCATCGCCCCCGCCGGCCTTGCTGTAGTCGTGCAGCCTCCGGATGTAGGGGTCGTTCTTGAACTGCTCGAGGAACTGACCGTTGATCCTGTCCCGGGCGAAGCTCTCCAGGAACTCCGACGAGATCTTGTAGGTGCCGCCGTCCTCAGCCATGGGTCAGCCCCCGTCAGCCCGCCATGACCTTGGCACCGAGGCCGTCATGCTCGTGGTGGGTGTTGCCCATGTTGTTCAGGGTCTGGTGGCCCTGGTTGAACGCGTTGTCCATCTCGTTGATCGCGGTGTTCAGCTGCTTCTGGACCTCGCGCCAGGTGTTGGCGCTCTCGCCCTCGGCGGTGTTGGCGAGTTCCTGCACGCCCGCGATCAGCTCTTCCAGCGCGTTGCGCATGTTGGCCGTGAGCTGCTGCATGTCGTTGGTGGCGTCGCCAAGACCGCCCCAGTTGATCATGATGTTGCCGGACACGGTGTGCCCCCTTCTTGCCGCGATGGATGAGGCCGAATCAGTTGTTGTTGAGAACGCCCAGGATGCCGTCGGAGACCGCGGAGCTCTCGAACCCGCTCTTGGCGTGCTGGAGGGCGGCCTCCTCACCGGCGTCGAGCACGTTCTGCTGCTGGTTCAGCTTGTTCCAGACGTCGTCGACGGCCGCCATCGCCTTGGTGTAGCCCTGCTGCCACATCGAGAACTTGTCCTGGAAGGTCGCGGCGGACCCGTCCGTCGTGCTGTAGTGCGTCGCGACGTTGCTCCTGATGCCTTCGGCGACGCCGCCGGCCTGCTTCATGAACCCGAAGTGGGTGTCGAGCGCGACGACAGCCTTCCGTGCCGCCGCAGCATCCTTGACGAGCTGGGACACCGTTGTCTCCCTCCAGTCGGAACCCGATTGGTTGCGGGAAGGCACGACCCATGCGTCGCACAGTCCTCCCCAACCCCATCTGCACCAGAGAGATTATCTGATCTTGGGGATTCATGTCAGCAGCCGGGGAAGGCAGTTCACCGTTGCTTGTACATCTCTACAATCCCGCGCCGCATTGTTCACGGAGTTGTGTTCTCTTCTGCGGAACCTTCCCCTCCTCTCGGGCATCCGCGTCCACGACTCCGTCCTTCGAAACCCCCGACGGATCCAGCACGGGACCGCTCGGAAGAAGGCTCAACAATCGCCCCGGAACATCCACGGCGGCTCCCGCCGAATACCCGAGTTGTTTCAGTCCCGCGGCCGTCACCGGATAGGAAACGCCCGAATCCGTCACCAAATACATGGAGTTGCCGGTGCCCGCCGAGGACCGGGCCCGGACCAGCGTCCCCGTCCCCGGGCGCACCCAGATCCGGTCCACCGCCACGCACGCCGCCGTCACCCCCGGCTGCTTGTCGGGCAGCGAGCCGGGGACCCCGTCCGCCGGCATCAGGGACACCGTCGTCGTATGGCCACTGGCGGACGGCTTCACCCGGACACAGACCTGCTCCTGGGCCGGGTCCACCGTCGACACCTTCGGTGCGGAGGCCGGCAGCCCCGCCGCCACCTGCTGCGCCGCCGATGCGGGCGCCTGATGGGCCGCCAGGTCGGAGGGGCCCACCGGACGCTCGACAACGGCCTTTCCGCCGTAGGCCTGGTCCTGGGTCCGCGGGTCGCCGCGCAACAGCCCTCGGGCCAGCCCGGTCAGCGGGGCCAGCCCGTCCTTGCGCAGCACATAGTGCTGTCCCCCGGCCGAGAAGAGCTGACCGATGCGGGTGGCACCGCCCGCCAGCTCGGGTCCCGGGCGTCCCCGTCCGGCGATCTCCGGCGGGGCGAGCCCCGGCCCGGCGTCGAGCGCTGTCAGGAACGACGCGCTGACCGGTACGGGCGTGACGCCGGCCCAGCTCAGGGCCGCCTCCGTGCCGTGCTGGGTGTCGACCCGGAACCGGCGGCCGTTCCACACCAGTTGCCGCCCCTCCCCCGGTGCCGTCACCAGCACACCGCGGTCTGATCCGAGTCCGTCCTCAAAGTCCGCGGGGCCCGCCAGGACCACGCTGGTCAGTGGCTTCGTCCGGTTCGCCGGGCCGGCCGGCTGCGTACCGGCGCACACCGCCCAGGCCCCGGAGCCGGGTGTGCCCGGCAATCCGTCCGGGGCGCCCACGATCCCCATGGGCGTGCCGCGCGGCGCGTCCTCGATCGACCCCGCCGCGACCTGCTGCACCGCCATCCGGTCTCCCGCCACGAGCCGTGCGGACGCCTGGTTGAGCACCGGATGGAGCACCCCGCCCACGTTCAGGTAGCGGGTGCCGGTGTCCTTCACCACGACCAGCGTGCCCGGCGTCTGCCAGGAGGTCCCGCCCCCCGGCTTCACCAGTCCGAAGAGTACGGTGACCACGCAGGCCAGGGCCACTGTCAGGGCACCCCAGCGGATGCCCCGCCAGGTCCGCGCGGTCGGGGTGTCGGGCGAGTCGGGATCGTCCCGCAACAGGCCGCTGGAGAGCCGGCCCATCACGTACAGGTGCGCCTGCACCTGGTCCTTGCGCGACTGCACCGCCATCAGCCCCTCACCCCCTGATTCCGCGCAGCGCGCCGAACACCCCGGCGAGCAGCACCGCGAGCGGCAGCAGAACGAGCGCGCAGAGCGTGTGCAGCAGGTCGGCGATCCGGCCCCAGTAGGGGACGAGCCGTCGTCCCGGCACCGTCCATGCGGCGATCGCGGTGATCGCGGCCAGCACGGCGAAGGCGGCGGTGATCTCCAGCCGCCCCGGAAGTCCCAGGCCGATGGCGCGGAGCACCCCCGCCAGGGCGAGTCCGTACGCCCCCGGGACCGCCATCGCGAGCCGGTGCGGCACAGCGCCGACCACCCTCATGTGCAGGAGCAGCAGCGTGCTCAGCACCACGGCGAGCAGTTCGGCCGTCCAGCCGCCGTCGGCGGCGAGCAGCGCGGTCTCGCAGGCCGCGGCCAGCAGCCCGAGTGCCACGTACATGCCGGTCAGGTAGCGGTCGGCCAGTTCGGCTCGCTCGCGGACCTGTGCGGCGGGGAACGGGTCGATGCCTTCCTGCAGTTCGCCCGCGTTGGACGGCAGCGGCGGCATCCGCATCCCGGCGAACCTGAAGGCCAGGCCGGGTACGAACCCGCCTGCGAGGACGACCGCGACCGCCAGCCACCCCGCGACCTGGGCGATCGGCATCCCGGACAGCGCGACCGCGCCGGCCGCCGCGGTGAACGCGGCCACTGTGAACGCCCCGAGGAAGAGCGGTGCGAAGGCCCCGACCGCGGCCAGCGCGATGATGGCGGCGCCGGCCCCGGCCGCGCCCCCGGCCAGCAGCCTCGGGCCGAGCATGCTCTCGCCGTGCCCGGCGGCCGGGACCAGCGCGCCCGCGACGGCCAGGTAGGGCACGGCCAGCACGCCGAGTGCCGCCCCGGCGCCCGCGTCGCCGACCGCCCGTGAGGCGGCCAGCCCGCCCGCCACCAACAACAGCGCGACGGCACCGGCGGCTCCGGCCCGCCACATCGCGGCGCCCGGCAGCAGCACGGTGATCAGTCCGGCGGCCAGCGCCGTCACGGTGAATCCGATGAGCAGCCGACGCGTCAGCTCGGGCCGCCAGGTGTCGGGCCGGGCGCGCAGCGTCTCGCCGATCCCGTCGATGAGATCGTCGAAGTCGGCTTCCGGCAAAGTCTCATGACGGGCCCTCAGATATAGGGTCTCGCCGTCGCGCAGCTCCATCTCGGTCGGGGTGCGCTCCTCGTCGAGGGGGGCGGCGCCGAGCCGTTGGAGGGTCCAGCCGCCGTGTTCCAGGCCTTGTTCGTCGAGGTCCCCGCCGGCGTACTCGACCAGTACCGGCAGCAGATCGGCGAGCGGAACATCGGCGGGTATGCCTAGTTCGAAGGTTTTCTCCGGACTTCTGACGGTTATCCGGCAGAGTCCGGCGGTCTTGTCGCCCACGGTGCGCGATTCACTCCCGCCTGTATTTCCGATCGGGATTCGACCCGAGAACGAGTGCACATTATCGTGAAGTTCGTTATGACTGTACGTTCGTGCGACCAACCGATAATCGGCGGCGTGGGCCGCGGATTTCGAGTCGTCGACACTTCGAGTCGGGAGCCGGTTTGAGCACCGTCATTTTTCGACGGCCCCCGCGCCGGGTCGGCCCGCGCATGCCCGAGGGCGAACTGACGCTTCAGGAACCACCGTCCCTGCCGGAGCCCCAGGGCGCCATGGGCGGCATCATCACCTACCTGCCGATGGCGTTGAGTTCACTCGGCATGGTGCTCATCTTCATCCGGCCCGGCGACGGCAACGGGGTGCTGATGTGGGTGTCGGTCGGCATGATGGCCACTTCGGCCATCGCCATGCTCGTCGCCCAGTTCCTCCGGGCCGCCGGAGACCGCAAGCGCAAGCTGCGCGCCGAACGCCGCGACTACCTGAGGTACTTGACGACGAGCCGACGCCGCATCCGCAAGGTGGTCGAGCAGCAGCGGCAGGCCCAGGAGTGGCGCCACCCGCTGCCGCAGGCGCTGTGGTCGGTCGCCCGCACCGGGCGCCTCTGGGAGCGCCGCGCCACCCACGACGACTTCGGCGAGGCGCGGATCGGGACGGGTGAGCAGCAGCTCGCGCTAGCCCTCGCGCCGCTGTCCACCAAGCCGGTCGAGGACCTGGAGCCGCTCTCCGCGCACGCCTTGCGCCGTTTCATCCACACCTATTCGACGGTCGACGACCAGCCGGTGGCCGTACGTCTGCGGTCGTTCGCCCGGGTGCTGCTCACCGCCACGGACGAGCACCGCGCCGCTTCCCGGGCCATGGCCCGAGCGCTGGTCGCCCAACTCGCGGTGGCCCACGCCCCGGAGGACCTGTCGATCGCCGTGGTCGCGGACGGCGACGCGCTGCCGTCCTGGTCCTGGGCCAAGTGGCTGCCCCACGTACAGCATCAGGCCGATGTCGACGGGGTGGGCCCGGCCCGTCTGGTGGCCGAGACGGTCTCGGAGCTGGAGCCGCTGCTCGGCGAGGAGTTCGCCGGACGGCCGCCGTTCGAGCCCGGCGCCGAGCCGAGCCGCGACGAGCCGTTCACCGTCGTCATCCTGGACACCGCATCCGTGCCCCCCGGGGCCCGGCTCGCCGAGTCCGGCTACCGCAACACCGTCGTCGTCGACGTACGCGGCACGCTGGAGGGCGCCTGCCGGACGCGCGGCACCCTGCGGCTGCGCGTCGCTCCGGACGCGCTGACCCTGCTGTCCACCGCGCCGGACGGCAAGCCCTCGGAGACGGAGCTGGGACGGCCTGACGCGCTCGGTCTGCACGCCTCCCGTGCCCTCGCCACCACCCTCGCGCCCTTCCGACTGGGCGCCGCGGCCCGGGCCGAGCGCCCGCTGCAGGAGGACATGGAACTCACCGACCTGCTCGGCATCCGCGATCTGCACGCCGCCGAGGCGGCCGATCTGCACCGCCCCCGCGTCGCCGCGGAGCGGATGCGGGTGCCGATCGGCATCGGCCCGGACGGCGCGCACGTCGATCTCGACCTCAAGGAGTCCGCGCAGGGTGGCATGGGCCCCCACGGCATGCTGATCGGCGCCACCGGCTCCGGCAAGTCGGAGCTGCTGCGCACCCTGGTGCTCGCGCTGGCGCTCACCCACTCCTCCGAGACGCTGAACTTCGTTCTCACCGACTTCAAGGGCGGCGCGACCTTCCTGGGCCTGGACCGGCTGCCGCACACCTCGGCCGTCATCACCAACCTGGCCGACGAGGCGGCGCTGGTGGAGCGGATGAAGGACGCCCTGCACGGTGAACTCGTCCGCCGCCAGGAGCTGCTGCGCAAGGCCGGCAACTACTCGTCCGTCCGCGAGTACGAGGAGGCGCGGGCGGGCGGCGCCGACCTCGCCCCGCTGCCCACCCTGTTCGTGGTGGTCGACGAGTTCAGCGAACTGCTCGCCGCGCACCGCGACTTCCTCGACCTCTTCGTGATGATCGGGCGGCTCGGCCGCTCGCTCTCCGTACATCTGCTGCTCGCCTCGCAGCGCCTGGACGAAGGCCGGATCAACCAGCTGGAGGGCCACCTCTCCTACCGCATCGCGCTGCGTACCTTCTCGGCGATGGAGAGCCGGGGCGTGCTCGGTGTTCCGGACGCCTACGAGCTGCCTCCGCAGCCCGGCAGCGGTCTGCTGAAGAACGACGTCGGTGCGCTCACCCGCTTCAAGGCCGCCTATGTGTCGGGCCGTTACCGGGCCACCCGCACCTCGGCCCGCCGTGCCGTGGTCGCCGGACAGGTGGTGCCGTTCGAGGCGGGCTGGGTTCCGCCCCGGAACCTGCCCACCGCCCCGGAGACGGAGCCGGAGAACGAGCCGGAGGAGGAGAACGCCTCCGGGCCCAGCCTGCTCGCCGTCGCAGTCGACAAGCTGGAGCGCTCCGGGCCGCCCGCCCATCAGGTGTGGCTGGCCCCGCTGGACGAGCCCCCGACGCTCGACCTCCTGCTGCCGCCGCCCGGAACATCCGGCGGGAAGTTCCTCTCCGTCCCGGTCGGTGTCATCGACCGTCCCTTCGACCAGCGTCGCGACGAGCTGGTGGCCGACCTCTCGGGTGCGGGCGGCCATGTCGGCATCGCGGGCGGTCCCCAGTCCGGCAAGTCCACCCTGATCCGTACGCTGATCACGGCGCTCGCGCTCACCCACACCCCGCGCGACGTGCAGTTCTACTGCCTGGACTTCGGCGGCGGGACGCTCACCTCGCTCACCGGGCTGCCGCATGTCGGCGGCGTCACCGGGCGCCTCGACCCCGAGCGGATGGCGCGTACCATCGCCGAGGTCAGCCAGGTCATCACCCACCGCGAACTGCTCTTCGCTGAGCGGGGTGTGGAGTCCATGGCCGACTTCCGGCGCCGTCGGGCCGCCGGTGAGTTCCCGGACGAGGCGCACGGCGATGTCTTCCTGGTCGTGGACGGCTGGAACACCATCCGCCAGGACTTCATGGATCTCGGCCCCACCTTCAACCTGATCGCCTCGCGGGGCCTCAACTTCGGGGTGCACCTGATCGTGGCCTCCGGCCGCTGGATGGAGATCTCGGCCGCCCTGCGCGACCAGCTCGGCACCCGCTTCGAGCTGCGTCTCGGCGACCCCGTGGACTCGATGGTCAACATGCGGGCGGCGGGCACCGTCCCGACGATCCCGGGCCGCGGTCTGACCACCGACCGGATGCACTACCTCACCGCTCTCCCCCGCAACGACGGCGATCCGAGCGCGGAGACCGTCGCGGACGGCGTCGCCGCACTCGTACGGGAGGTCGCGGCAGGGTGGGACGGGCCGGTTGCTCCGCGGGTCCGGATGCTTCCGATGAGCCTTCCGGCGACCGAACTCCCCGCCCCCGACGGCGACCTGCGCGTCCCGCTCGGTCTGGAGGACCAGCGGCTCGACATCTTCCACCACGACTTCGAGGAGCATCCGCATCTCGTGGTCGTCGGTGATGTGGAGTCCGGCAAGTCGAACCTGCTCGCCCATGTGGCGGACGGGATCTGTGCCCGCTACACCCCCGACGAGGCCCGTATCGTGCTCGTCGACTACCGGCGCGGCCTCGCCGAGGCGGTTCCCGAGTCGCACCGCCTCGGCTATGCCACCGGTGCCAACCTGTTGGCGCAGATGGTCGACGGGGTGGCGCGGGCGATGAAGGACCGGGTCCCGGGCCCCGAGATCTCCCCGGCCCGGCTCAAGCTGCGCGACTGGTGGAGCGGGCCCCGGCTGTTCCTTCTCGTCGACGACCACGAACTGGTCTCCACGAGCGGGCTGAGCGGCGGCGATCCGTTCGGTGCGCTCCACGAGTTCCTCGCCCAGGCCGACGAGATCGGCTTGCACATCGTCGTGGCCCGCAGTGCGAACGGCTCCGGCCGGGCGATGATGTCCGACCAGTTGCTGCGGCGCATGGTGGAGGCCAACACCCCGGTGCTGATGATGAGTTGTCCGCCGGCGGAAGGGCAGGTGGTGGCCGGCACGAAGCCACGTATCCTGCCTGCGGGACGGGGCCTGTACATCACCCGCCGCCGCACGGTGCAGATCCAGACGGCACACCGGTCCTGACGGCCCGGCGCCCTCCCGCCACCCTCCTCGGCCGCCCGTGCCCGAGCCGCCCGCACCCCGATGCGGGCGGCCGCCTCGGTGGGGCCGGGTGCCGAGGAACCGGCGAAGGGCCGACCACGACGACGCAGAAAGGAACGCCATGGCCCGCCAGACCATCGTCGCGGACCCGTACCAGGGCATCACGTCGGCTCTCACCGCCGCCCGCCCGGGGGGTGTGATCCGCCTCCGCCCCGGCCGCTACGACGAGTCCCTGGTCATCACCAAGATGGTCACCCTCGTCGCCGACGACCCCGACGACCCGCCCGAGATATCCCCCCGTTCGGGCAGCGCCGTCCAGGTCGTCGCCGAGGCCGTCAAGCTCTCCGGCCTGATCCTGCGCGGCAGCGACGAGGACGCCCCCGTCGTCGATGTGCCGCGCGGCCAGGCCGCGCTGGAGAACTGTCGGGTGCACGCCCACTCCTGGACCGCGCTGCTCTCCCGCGAGCGCGGCTCCCTCGCCATGCGCGACTGCGTCATCGCCAACCCCGCGGGCGCCGGGTTCGTCGACCTCTCCCCCGAGCCCAGCGTCGTCGAGCACTGCGTCTTCGAGGACCTCGGCAGCTCCGGGCTGGTGCTGGGCGACGACTCCGCACCCGCGATCCGCGACTGTGCGGTCCGCGGCGCCCGCGGCAACGGCCTGCTGGCCAACGGGCGCGCGGGCGGCACCGTCGAGCGGCTCACGGTCGACAGCACCCCCAAGCCCGGGATCGCCCTGGAGGAGCAGGCCACCACCCGTCTCACCGATGTCCGCACCGTGGGGTGCACCATCGGCTTCCACATCTCCTCCACCGCCCAGCCCGTCCTCACCGGCTGCTGCGCCGTCAACAGCGTCACCCACGGGGTGCTGCTCTCCGCCACCACCGCGCCCGCCCTCAACAACGTGGAGGCCCGGGACTCGGGCGGCAGCGGCTTCGTCGCGATCGAGCAGGCCCGCGGCACCCTCTCCGACTGCCTGGCCGAGAACTCCCTCGCCGCCGGCATCCTGGTCCGCGGCAACGCCGAGCCCACCGTCCAGCGCACCCTCGTGACCGGCGGCAGGGCCGAGGGCCTCCTCCTCGACGCCGACAGCGCGCCGCGCGTCGACCGGGTGACGGTGCACCGTACGGGAGGACACGGCATCGTCCTCGCCGGCGCCAGCCGGGCCAGGCTCCGCGATGTCGAGATCGTCGAGGCCGGCGGCCACGGGCTGCACGCCCGTGACGAGGCGCGCGGACGTATCGAGACGAGCTCGGTCATCGATGCCGCGCAGTGCGGGGTCCACGTCGACGGGGCGAGCCCGGCCTTCCAGGACGTCGCCGTGCGCGGAAGCGGGGCAACCGGGTTCGCCGCTGCCGGGAAGTGCGCCCCCGAGATCGTCGACACCCTCATCGAGGACTCCGGCAGCGACGGCGTCACGGTCACCGACGACGGCGCCGGGCTGACCGCCGTCCGGGCCCGCGTCCTGCGCAGCCGAGGCCATGGCGCCCTCATCGGCGCGGGCGCCGCCGCCGAGCTGACGGAGTGCGAGTTCACCGGCGGCAAGGCCGACGGCATCCGGATCGCCACCGAACGCCCGGTGCGGGCGGCCGGCTGCACCGTCACCGGAAACGCCGGGGCCGGGGTCCGCCACACCGCCCCCGGCGGCAGCCTCGCCGCGGACGAGCTGACCAGCGAGGGCAACGGCGAGCCCGATGTCCTCGGCGGGCGGGGCGACGGCGCCACCGCCCCGGAGGGCGAGGGCGCGGGCGGCGGACCGCTCGCGGGGCCGCTCGCCCGGCTCGACGAGCTGGTGGGGCTGCGTGCCGTGAAGGAGCAGGTGGCCACGCTCGTCAACCTCAACAAGCTGGCCCGGCGGCGCCGCGAGATGGGGCTGCCCGTCCCGGCCACCGCCCGCCATCTGGTCTTCGCCGGGCCGCCCGGCACCGGCAAGACCACCGTCGCCCGTCTCTACGGGTCGATCCTCGCCTCGCTCGGCGTCCTGCGCTCCGGGCACCTGGTGGAGGTGGCTCGTGCCGATCTCGTCGCGAAGATCATCGGCGGCACCGCCATCAAGACCACGGAGGTGTTCGAACAGGCCCTCGGGGGCGTGCTGTTCATCGACGAGGCGTACACCCTCACCGCGGACGGCGGCAGCGGCCCCGACTTCGGCCGGGAGGCCGTCGACACCCTGGTCAAGCTGATGGAGGACCACCGAGAGGACGTCGTCGTCATCGCCGCCGGGTACTCGCGGCAGATGCGGAGCTTCCTGGAGTCCAACCCCGGTCTGGGTTCGCGGTTCAGCCGCACCGTGGAGTTCGAGAACTACTCGGTGGACGAACTGCTCACCATCGTGAAGCGCCAGGGCGAGCAGCACCGGTTCACGTTCCGCGAGGACACCGAGAGAGCCCTGGCCCACCACTTCGAGCAGATGCACCGGGACGAGTCGTTCGGCAACGCCCGTGCGGCCCGCAAGGTGTTCGAGGAGATGGTGGACCGCCAGGCCTTCCGGCTCGCCGAGTCCCCGGACATCACGGAGGAGGACCTGACCGTTCTCGTCCCGACGGATGTCGGCGAGGAGGCCGCGAGTGCTGTCGCGGGGCAGAGCGGTCCGGACGGCGGCCGGTCCGAGCGCCTCACCGCACTGCTCGCCGAACTCGACGGCCTGATCGGCCTGGAGGGCGTGAAGGCGCAGGTACGCGATGTCGTGAACCTGGTGTCGGCGGCGCGTCGCCGCAAGGCCGCCGGGCTGCCCGCCCCTGCCGTCGGCCACCATCTGGTCTTCGCCGGTCCCCCCGGCACCGGCAAGACGTCGGTGGCCAGGCTCTACGGCGAACTCCTGGGCGCGATGTCGGTGCTGCCGCGCGGTCAGCTGGTGGAGGTGTCGCGCGCCGACCTCGTCGGCCGCTACGTCGGCCACACCGCTCAGCTCACCAAGGAAGTGTTCGCGCGGGCCCGGGGCGGTGTGCTGTTCATCGACGAGGCGTACGCGCTCACCCCCGAGGGCGGTTCGGGCTCCGACTTCGGCCGGGAGGCCGTCGACACCCTGCTGAAGCTGATGGAGGACCACCGTGACGACACGGTCGTGGTGGCGGCGGGGTACGAGGGCGAGATGCAGCGCTTCCTGGGCTCCAACCCCGGTCTGGCCTCCCGCTTCGGACGCACCGTCGCCTTCGCGTCGTACAGCGCCGCCGAGCTGGTCGAGATCGTTCGCCGCCAGAGCACCCGGGACGGCTACGAGTGCACGCCGGCCACGCTGGAGGCACTGCACCGGCACTTCGTCGGGGTCGACCGCGGTCCGGGCTTCGGGAACGGGCGCTACGCCCGCACCGTGCTCGAACGGATGATGACCCACCAGGCCGGGCGGCTCGCGTCAGTCCCGGATGCCGACACGGACCAGCTGCGGCTGCTGCTTCCCGAGGATGTGACGGAATGACGGAGGAACACAAGCTGACCGGCGGGCACCCGAGGGCCGGCCGGTGTGCCACCTGCTTCGAGTCCTTCAACCCCGCGTGCCCGCGCGCGGTGCTGGACGAGAGCACGCGGGAAGTCCCGCGGCGGCCGGCGGAGCCGGTGCAGCCACTGAACCCGGTGGACCGGCGCCGTACCACCGCCGGTCCCACCACACCCGAGAAGCCCGCCACGTCCGAGAACCCGGGTGACACCACCCGGCCGAGGGTCGCCGCGCAGCCCCCTGCCACCTCCCGTCCCCGGAGCACCGCCGCTTCATCGGGCTCGGCCGCTCCCGCCACGGGGCTCCGTGCGCCGGGGCGCTCCTCCGTCCCGGTCCGTGACCCGCGCCGCCCCAGGACGGACGCGTCGACCGGCCCGACACCGTGGCAGGAGCGCACCGCACCGCGCTCGGCCCCCGGTCCCGCCCCCGCACCCGGTACGGCGGACCGCACGCGCACCACGACGCCGGGCGCCGTACCTGCCCGTGCCCCGCGCCCCGGCACCGCTGCGCCCGGCAGGGCCGAGGCCCCGGCGACGGAGGGGGGCACGTCGCGATGACCCGGCCGCCCCGCAGGGCAGTTCGTACCCTTCCCGTGCTGCTGGCCGCCGTCCTGAGCGCGGCGGGCCCACTCCTGGCGGCCTCCCCCGCCGCGGCCGACCCCGGCCTGCCCCGGATCTCCACCGCCCCGCCCCGGGACGGCGGCTGCGTCAAGCCGTCCCGGCAGCATCCCGCCGACGTCCCGTGGCCGCAGCAGTACATCGCACCGTCCCGCGCCTGGGACACCACCCGGGGCGCGGGCGTCACCGTCGCCGTCGTCGACACCGGTGTGGACGCCGCGCACAGTCCCGCACTCGCGGGCCGCGTCACACCGGCCACCGCGGCCGCCGGGACCGACTGCATCGGCCACGGCACGTTCGTCGCGGGCCTGATCGCCGCCGCGCCGCGCGCCGGCACGGGGTTCGCAGGGGTCGCCCCCGAGGCCGGGATCATCGCTGTCCGCGCCACCGCGTCGGACGGCACCGCCACCGCGAACAGTGTCGCCGCCGGGATCGACGCGGCCGTCGCCCGTCGTGCACGTGTCATCGACGTCCCGATCGCCCTGGCAAGGAGCAGCCCGGCGCTCGTCGCGGCGGTCCGTGACGCGGGACGCAACGGCGCGGTGGTGATCGCCCCGGCGTACGCGTCGGGCAGCACGGTCACGGGATCCGGGGACGCCCCCGCCCCCGCCGCCTATCCGGCCGCGTTGCCGGATGTCCTGGCCGTGGCCGCACTCGGACCGGGCGGTGTCCCCGATCAGAAGCTCGCGCCCCGCACCCGGCCCGATCTGGCCGCGCCCGGCAATGCCGTGATGAGCGTCGGCCCCGGCGGCACGGGCAGCTTCACCGGCGACGGCGCCGAGCTGGCCACCGCCTTCGTCGCGGGCGCTGTCGCGCTCGCCGTCGCCGCGCACCCGGATCTGACACCCTCTCAACTGTCCGACCGCCTGACCGCGACGGCATATCACATCCCGGCCGACAGGGCGCTGGTCGGCGCGGGCACGGTGGATCCGGCGGCGGCCGTCACCGCCCCGGCCCCCGATCCCTCGGCCGCCCCGTCCCCCACGGCCCCGGCAGCCCTCCGCATGCCGCCCCCCGAGGCCCATTCCGGCCGCACCACGGCCATCGCCATCACCTCCGCCGCCGGGGCGGCCGTCCTGATCACGGGCTTCGTCGCGTTCACCCTCCCCCGGGCCCGCCGTCGGGGCTGGCGGCCGGGAGGATCGGCGCCGTAGGCGGCAGGCCGCCGGACACGGGCCGGGGCGAAGGGCTGTTCGTGGCCCGGCTCCGGCCCGGCGTGCCGCGTCAGACGGCCGGAGCGCCGGCGATGCGATAGCCGACACCGGGAGTGGTCGTGATGACGGGCGGACCGCCCAGTTTGCGGCGCAGCCGGCCGATGGTGACGGTCACGGTGTTGGTGAACGGGTCGGCGTTCTCGTCCCACACCTGCTCCAGGAGGTCCTCGGCGCTCAGGAAGCCGGGCACGGCACGCAGCAGGGCCTCCAGGACGGCGAACTCCTTGACGGACAGCTCCAGTGGGCGGCCCTCGCGCAGGGCGGTCCGCCGTACCGGGTCGAGTTCGAGGCCCGCGGCGCGCAGGGTGCGGGCCCGGGCGGCCGGTCTGCGGCGGGCCAGGGACCGGATGCGAAGGATCAGCTCCGGGAAGTGGAAGGGCTTGGCGAGGTAGTCGTCGGCGCCGAGGGTGAGACCGCTGACCCGGTCGCCGGGCGCCCCTGCCGCGGTGAGCATCAGGACCATCGCCCGCTCGTCCCGCTCGGTGATCATCTGGCAGAGCGTGTCCCCGTGGATGCCCGGCAGGTCGCGGTCGAGAACCACCACGTCGTACGCGTTCACGTCGAGCCTGGCTGCGGCGGCCAGGCCGTCGTGCGCGACGTCCACGGCCATCCCCTGGTCCCGCAGTCCCTCTGCGACGACCTCGGCGAGCGACCTCGCGTCCTCCACGACCAGAATCCTCACCGCCCCGCTCCTTCCGAACCGGCCGCCGTCGGCAGCGCCGCGCCGACGCGCAGGCCGCCCTCCGGCCGGGCCATGAGGGTGAGGCGGCCGCCGTGAGCCGCGACGATCGCTGCGACGATCGACAGTCCCAGGCCGGAGTTCCCCTCCGGTCCCGTGCGGTCGGCGCCGAGCCGTACGAACGGCTGCGTCAGCCCGTCCACCCGGGCCTGGTCGAGTACGCGCCCGCCGGTCTCCACGACGAGCCGTGTCCCGGTGTCGTCGTGTCCGGTGGCGATCCGGATCCAGCCGCCCTCCTCGTTGTGCACGATCGCGTTGTCGACCATGTTCTCCACCATCCGGGACAGCAGTGCCGGATTGCCCCGGGTCCAGGTATCCGGGTGCGCCTCGTCGTCGACGGTCAGCTTCTTCGCGGCGATGTCGGCGGCCCGGACGGTCAGTGCCTCGCGGGCCAGCTCGCCGAGCGACACCGGACTCTGGCCGGCGAGGGTGCCGTGCTGCGCCCGGGCGAGGACGAGGAAGCCGTCCAGCAGGTGGTCCACCCGGTCGAGCTCTCTGCGCAACCGTCCGGCGAGCGCGACGGTCTGTGCCGCCGGCTCCGGTTTGGCGACGGCGACGTCCAGCGACGCCCTCATCGTCGCGAGCGGCGTACGCAGTTCGTGCGAAGCGTTTCCGACGAACCGGCGCTGGGCGACGAAGGAGGCCTCGAGACGTTCCAGGAGTCCGTCGACCGTGTCGGCGAGCTCCTTGACCTCGTCGACGGGTCCGGCGACGGCGAGCCGCTGATGCAGGTTCTCGGCGGAGATCCGCCGTGTCGCAGCGGTGATCAGCCGCAGCGGGCGCAGGACTCGGCCGGCGAGAGCCCGGCCGAGCAGGAGCGAGACGCCCGCCATCACCGCCAGCGCGATCAGCGAGCCGACCAGCAGCCGGTGGTTCTGCTGCGCGTGCACGTCCGAGAGCTGCCGCTGCAGATCCCGGATCTGCTGCTCGGCCGCGGCGAGGCCGGGCCGGACGGCCGGGGGCTGTTCAGGGGCGACACCGGTCACCCGGCCACCCGACATCAGGTAGGTCAGGGCGAGCAGCACGCTTCCGGACCCGAGGAACCCCGAGGCGTACAGGATCGTGAATCGCCGTCCGACGGTACCGCTCCGCACTCTGCCCATGTGTCTCTTCCTCCTCGGGTCCGGCCGGACCCAGGTTGTCCCACCGCGCCTAACAACGACATGACAGCAGGGGTTCGGACCGCGTTATGCCCCGATCCGTAGAACCGGGTCCATGCTCACCACCAACGAAACACTTCAGCTGCTCCGGCGGGAGTGGACCCGGTTCCGACGCCCGGGCCGGCTTGTCGCGATGGCGGCCGCGGCTCTGGTCGTCGTCGCCTTCGGTCTGCTCTCCGCGCTCGGCGGCCACGCATCCTGCGACGGTCCGTGCCCGGCCGAACCGACCGGGCCGGACGGCTCCCGCGTCGACGACCAGTTCTACTTCCTCCATCGCGACCTGGGCGAGAACGGCAGCATCACGGTCCGGCTGACGTCCATGTCGGGAACGATCACCTATCCGCCGCCGGACCACGACCGGATCGTCCCGGGCCTGGTGCCGTGGGCGAAGGCCGGAATCATCATCAAGGACGGGATCCGTCAGGGGTCCTCGTACGCGGCGCTGATGCTCACCGGCAGCCACGGGGTGCGGATGCAGTACGACTACCACCATGACATCGCGGGCGGCGGCGGTGGTGTCTCGGCCGGGTCGCCGCGCTGGCTGCGGCTGACACGGTCGGGCGACACCGTCGCCGGTTACGAGTCCGCCGACGGCGAGCGGTGGGCGAAGGTCGGCACGGCACGGCTGTCCGGGCTGCCCGGGAGCGTGCAGGTGGGCCTGTTCGCCACCTCTCCCGGCGACCTGACACTGCGGTCCGTGGGCCTCGGCGGCGCCACGGAACAGGTGCGTTTCACGCAGGCCGGCGGTGTCTTCGACAACGTCGCCCTCAAGGGCGCTGCCCCTGCGGGGGGTTGGAGCAAGGATGCCGTCGGCGAGATGAACCGGACCGACTGGGAGAAGTACCACAAGGCGTCCGGAGCGGTGGAGAGGAACGGTACGTTCACCGTCACCGGCACCGGCGACATCGGGCCCGGAAGCACTGAGGGCGGCGGCCTCCCGGTGGAACGCTCCCTCGGCGGCCTGACCCTCGGGCTGATCGTCGTGCTGGTGGTCGCCGTGCGGTTCGTCACCCCCGCCCCCGGCCACCGCCGCGGGTCCGCGGACGGCATGCCGGTCACCCGCCGGGCGCTCGCGGCGAAGGCGGTCGTCGTCGGGACCGTCACATTCGTGACCGGTCTCCTCGCCACCGGCATCGTCATCCCGGTCGCCGTGGCGGCCTCGACGGGGAACGGGGCCTCCGTCGTCGAGGTGTCCGCACTCACCTCGGCGCGCGTCGTCGTCGGAGCCGCCGCCGTCCTCGCCCTCGCCGCCGTGTTCGCGCTCGCGCTCGGTGCCCTGCTCCGGCGCGGCCGGCTCGCGATCGCCGTCGTCGTCCTGACGATCGCGGTCCCGTACGCCGTGACCTCGTTCCCCCTGCTGCCCGACGGCCTGTCGCAGTGGCTGCTGCGGGTCACTCCGGCCGCCGGCTTCGCCGCCCAGCAGACCCTGATCGAGTACCCACAGGTCGTCGCCCACCACGTACCCTCCACCGGATACTTCCCCCTGCCGTGGTGGGCCGGACTCGCGGTGCTGTGTGCGTACACGACGGTGCTTCTCGGGCTCGCCCTGAGCCGCCTGCCGCAAGCCGGACGGCGCACCGGACAGCCGGTGAGCCGGAGCTGACCCATGAGGGCGCGGGAGCTCGTGAGTGCTCGTGAGTTCCCGCGCCCGATCAGCTGCAGCAGCCTCCGGCGTCGGCCTGACCGGCTGCTCGGTCGTCGAAGAGTCCGGCGCCGCCGCAGACTCCTGTTTCGGGGAGGGTGAGTTCGACACGGTCGGCGGAGTCGATGTCGCCGGCGATGGCGGCGGCGACGGAACGGGCCTGCTCATAGCCCGTCATGGCCAGGAACGTGGGCGCCCGTCCGTACGACTTCATGCCGACCAGGTAGATGCCGGGTTCGGGGTGGGAGAGTTCGCGGTGGCCGTGCGGGTAGACGGTGCCGCAGGAGTGCTGGTTCGGGTCGATGAGCGGGGCCAGCGCGGTGGGGGCCTGGAGGCGTTCGTCGATGCCGAGGCGGATCTCGGAGAGGAAGGACAGGTCGGGGCGGAAACCGGTCGCCACGATCATCTCGTCCACCGGGTCCAGGCGGCGTCCGTCCTCGCCGGCAATGATCAGTCGGCCGTCCTCGTCACGCTCGATGGCCTCGGTGCGGAAGCCGGTGACCGCGTCCGCGTGGCCGTTGTCGACGGCGGCCTTCGCGGCCAGGCCGAGAGCGCCCCGGGCGGGGAGTTGGTCGGCGGTGCCGCCGCCGAAGGTGGAGCCGCTGATGCCGCGGCGCAGGATCCACACCGTGTGTGTGCCCGGCTCGTCCTTCGCGAGGTCGGCGAGGGTGGCCAGGGCGGTGAACGCGGAGGCACCGGAGCCGATGACGGCGGTGCGCCTGCCCGCGTAACGGGCTCGGACGGCCGGGTCCTTGAGGTCGGGGACGCGGTAGGTGATGCGGTCGGCCGCGGTCTTCTCGCCGAGAGCCGGCAGGCCGTCGGCCCCGGCCGGGCCGGGGGTGGTCCAGGTACCGGAGGCGTCGATGACGGCGCGGGCGAGGACGCGCTCCTCGCCGCCGTCGGCGGTGGTGAAGTGGACGGCGAAAGGCTGGGTTTCGCGGTCGGCGTCGACGACACGGTCACGGCCCGCGCGCGAGACTCCGGTGACGGTGGCGGTGTGGCGGACGCGCTCGCCCAGGGCATCGGCCAGGGGCTGGAGGTACTGCTCGGCCCAGTCCCCGCCGGTCGGGCAGGTGGCCGCGTCGGGCCTGGTCCAGCCGGTCGGGGCCAGGAGCTTCTCCGCGGCCGGGTCGGTGATCTCGCCCCAGGTGGAGAACAGCCGCACGTGCGACCAGTCGCGTACGCCGGAGGCGGCGGCCGGTCCTGCTTCCAGGACCAGCGGTTCGATGCCGTACTCGACCAGGTGGGCTGCGGCTGCCAGCCCGGCGGGGCCGGCCCCGATGACGACGACCGGAAGGTCTGCAGTGGTGGTCATGGCGGTGTTGTCCTCCGAGATGGATGGCGTGACCGACAGTTGATTCGATAACTGTCGATATCCCGAGCTTGGCATTGGGTATCGACGAGTGTCAACATAGACACATGTCGAATTCAGAGATTGCGGAGCTGCCGGTCCTGGACGCGGAAGCCGTGGTGCCGTGCTGTCCGCCGATCACTGCCGGGGAGCTGTCTCAGGACGACGCGGAGAAGATGGCCGTCATGTTCAAGGCCCTGTCCGACCCGGTGCGACTGCGCCTGTTCTCCAAGGTCGCCTCGCATCCGGGCGGCGAGGCGTGCGTGTGCGACATCTCCGATGTCGGCGTCTCCCAGCCGACCGTCTCCCACCACCTGAAGAAGCTGCGCGAGGCCGGGCTCCTCACCTCGGAGCGGCGCGGGACCTGGGTGTACTACCAGGTCGCGCCGTCCGTCGTGGCGGCCATGTCCGCCATGCTCGACCTGCGCTCCTGACCGGTGACGCCACGTGGCCGCCTGGACGGACCGTGGGGTCGGACCGCTGCCCAGGGCTCGGCGCGCCGGTCCGGCAGTCCCTTGTCCGGCCATCCCTCGACGGTCCGCCGCCAAGGGTCGCCGGAGTCACTGCCGACGGCATCGGCCCGGATGTCCGCCGCCGGGTCCGGGGCGCCGACCAGACTGTCGAGGAAGGCGTCGAAGTCGTCGGCGACTGCGGTGAAGACGGGCTTCGACAGGTATCCGGGGTGAGGGATGCCATGCGCCTACGCCCGGTCTCCCGTTCCAGTGCCTCGAGTTCGGCAACGTCGAACGGCCTGGACGGCCCCACGACGAGGCGGCCCCGGTACCAACGCGACAACTCCTCGGCCTTGGCGGGATCTTCGCACCCCACGGCGTCGCGGAAAGCCCCGGCTCCGGAACGAGCTGCCGTGCCTGGAGCGCGCCTTGCGACCGGGTCGACAGCTCGGGCCGGCCTGGTCGATTTCGGGGAGAGCGTCCGTACCTGCGAAGTCGCGGTCCATGAGGCGTCGGAAGGCAGTGCCCCCACGGGTCGGGAAGCGGCTCCGACGGCGTGCGGGCCGCGGACCTGGTGCCCGCGCGCCTCGCTGCTCGGCTTCGACAGGCCGGAATCCGACCGCCTCCTCTGCCAGAATCGCCACATGGCTGAACACAACACGGATCACGGCTACCTCCTGGACAACCAGCAGTCGGAGGCCGGGGTCCGCTTCGGCGCGCTCAGTGAGTTGTTCGATCCGGTGACGTTCCGGCATGTCGACCAGCTGGGCATCACCGGCGGAATGCGCTGCTGGGAGGTCGGGGCGGGCGCTCCGTCCGTACCCCTCGGGCTGGCCGAGCGGGTCGGCCCGGAGGGGGCGGTGGTAGCCACCGACATCGACGTGTCGTGGACCCGGGACATCGACGGTGGTGCGATCGAGGTGCTGCGGCACGACGTTGCGGCGGACCCGCCCCCGCCCGGTGCGTTCGACCTCGTCCACGCCCGGCTGGTGCTGGTGCACGTTCCCGATCGCGCCGAGGCGCTGCGCCGGATGATCCAAGCACTGCGGCCGGGTGGATGGCTGTTCCTGGAGGATGCCGACCCGGGGCTGCAGCCACTGTTGTGTCCGGACGAGTCCGGACCCGATCAGCGGCTCGCGAACCGGCTGCGATCCGGTTTCCGCTCCTTGATGGCGGCCCGCGGAGCGGACCTCGCCTACGGCCGGACGCTGCCCCGGCTGCTGCGCGAAGCGGGCCTTGAGGACGTTCAGGCCGACGCCTACTTCCCGATCACCTCGCCGGCCTGTGCCGTTCTCGAGACCGCGACCGTGCAGCAGATCCGCCACCGTCTGGTGGCGGAGGGGTTGGCCACCGACGAGGAGATCGACCGCCATCTGTCCAACGTGGCCACCGGGCGCCTCGATCTGGCCACCGCCCCGATGATCTCCGCGTGGGGGCGCCGCCCGTAACAGCCGGCCGACAACGTCCACCGGCCGGTTTCAGGCCCCTCCACTCGTCCGGGCTCAAGGGCTGTCCGGGCTCAAGGCGCGGCATCCGTCGACAATTTCCGGAGGTACGACTCCGGTTCGGCGCTCGTCCATGCCCACGACTGCCATCTCCAGCGCGAGGAGAGCACGATGCAGATGGGGGAGGGACCGGTGGAGCGGTGAGGCGTCGGTGCACTGGTGAACGCCCGGCCTGGCGGAGTCGAGGCCCCTCGTTTGGATCGCGCCGGGCTCGCGGGGCGGGCCGGCAGGTCGTTCAGTGGTGCCCGGCGAGAAGTGCGTTGAGCTCGGGAAAGGCGATGCCTTCGGTCAGGGAGTCGTACGTGCCGGAACCGAAGAGCTCCTGCGCGGCGCGGCGTGCGGCGGCATAGGCGGCTTGCGCCACGCCCGAGCCGAGGCTGACGCGGGCCACCCCGAGGGCACCGAGCTCGGCAACGGCCGGGGTGCCGGGGCCGGCCATGATGTTCAGCGGTACGGAGATCTCCCCGGTCAGCGCCGCGATGGTGGCGGAGTCGCTGACGCCGGGGACGAAGATGCCGTCCGCGCCGGCGTCGATGTACGTGTGCGCCCGGGCCAGGGTTTCCTTCAGTCGGGTGTCCGGATCGCCGAGCCCGGAAAGGAAGGTGTCGATGCGGGCGTTGAGGAACAGGTCGGCGCCCGCGCGGTCAGCGGTCCGCCGGGCTGCGGCGAGCCGCGTCGCAAGCTCTGTCGGAGGCCGGGTGCCGTCCTCGATGTTGACGCCGACGGCACCCGCGGCGAGCACCCCGGCGACGGTCTCGGCCACCTCGGCGGCGTCGTTCCCGAACCCGCCCTCGATGTCGGCGGAGACCGGGACCGAGACCGCGGAGACGACTCGGGCGATCAGCCGCAGCGCCCGGTCGCGGGCCAGAACGTCGCCGTCCGGGGCACCCAACGACCAGGCGACGCCGGCACTGGTGGTGGCGATCGCGGGAGCGCCCGAGGCCTCGATGACGCGGGCGCTCGCGACGTCCCAGGCGTTGGCGAGCGCGAGGGGCGCGGAGGGGGTGTGCAGAGAGCGGAAGAGGTGGGCGGTGCCCAGCTGTGTGAGAGTCATGGTCGCAGTCAAACACCGGCTGGTGTCTGTCTTCCGGCAGGAATCCGACGTGGACGCCGATCTTGATGCGGGCGGGCGGAACGCCCCGGCTATGCCACCGGAGTGTGGTTCCCGGACGAGTCGGCGTTCGACGACGGGATCGCGAAGCGGGCCAGTGCCGCGAGGGCCGCCACACCCGACGCGAGTGCCAGGGTGCCCGGAACGGACCAGGTCGCAAGCGGTCCGCCGATCGACGCTCCGAGGGCGAACCCGGTGATCTTCAAACTGGCACCGGTGGTGAAGATCTGGCCGCGCAGGTGTTCCGGAGCTTCGCGGTGGCGGACCGCGAACAGAGCTGCCAGTTGAGGTCCTTCACCGATCCCGGCCAGCAGCGCGGCCACGATCAGCACGGCCGGCCGGCCCGACGCGGCCAGGGCCAGGGCGGCGGCCTGGACAAGGGCGCCGGCCCAGATGATGGTGTCGGGCACGACCGAGCGCGGGAATCGCGCGAGTACGGCGGTGGCCGCGAGGGCGGAAATCGCCGTGCAGGCGAGCAGCATCGCACCGCGGCCGGCTCCGCCCAGGACGCGCTCGCCGAGGATCGCGACGCAGGCCGTCAGCATGCCCTGAGCCGCACAGGAAACGATCGAGGTGAGAGTCACCCGGGCCAGGGGAGGTCTTCTGACAATGACTCGTATCCCGGCGGCAAGGTCGCTGAACACCGAGCCCGGCCGAGGGCCCCTGCCCCGGCCGGGACGGTCGGGGAGCGTCCATGCGGCAGGAAGCGCCAGACAGATGAGCGCCGCGGAGACCGCCACGGCCGCAGGGGCTCCCAGCGCCTCCGCCACTCCGCCGGCGAGAGCGGGACCGGCCAGGCTCGCCGCGCCGAACGTCATGGCGTCGAGGGCGTTGGCCCGGGGCAGGCGGTCACCCTGCACCACTCGGGGCAACTGGGCCGTCCATCCCCCCGAGAGGGCCGGCCCCAGCATCCCCGTACACACTGCGATCAGAAGGGTGACGGCGAACGGCAGACGGCCGAGCGCCGCGAGGATCAGTCCCAGGCCGGCCGCGTACAGGACGAGGGCTCCGGCCAGCAGGCCGCCCGGCCGTCCTGTTCTGTCCAGGAGCGCCCCGAACACCGGCCCGCCGACCGCGGCGGAGATCGTGACGCCTGCGAGCAGCGACGACGCGTCCGCGGCCGAGCCGGCCAGTGCGAATCCTGCCAGCATCAACGCCGGCCCCGACATCTCGTCCCCGGCACGGGCTGTCACGGCTCCGGCCAGATAGAGGTGGAGCGAGTAACGCCTTTTCATGAGTGAGACGTTACGGAAGTAACTCAAATATCAGCAATATGCGTTACATTCCCTGAGTGCCTTCCCACATCGACGACTGGTCCACCCGGCACTCCGTGCTGACCATGGCCCGGCGGACCGCCGCCCTGATCAACGTCCTCGACCACGACCGTCCCGACCCGGTCGAGGTCGCCGATGTGCTTCGTGCCTACGGCGAGCCTGAACCCATCGCGCTCACCACCGGCGATGTCGCCGGGATGCGTGCGGCTGCCGCCCTGCTGCGGGAAGTCTTCGCCGCCGGGAGCACCGACGGCGCCGCCGCCGGTCTCAATCGCCTCCTGCGGGAACACACCGGACCGCTCCGCCTGACGTCGCACGACGGCAGCGCCCCTTGGCACCCCCATCTCGACGACGATGACAACGCCCCCTGGGACGAGTGGCTTCTCGCCTCGTCGTGCATCGCCCTGACCGTCCTCATCTGGGAACACCAACGTCCGCCCGGCAGGATCTGTTCGTCGCCCGGCTGCCGGATCGTCTTCATCACCCGGGGCAGTGGCCCGGAACGCCGCTACTGCTCGCGCCGGTGTGCGACCCGCGAGCGGGTCGCGGCCCACCGGCGCTCCCGATCCGCCGCACAGTCGCGCCGGTCCGAGTAGGCGGCGCGCCGATCGGTGCGCGACCGGGTCCGGATGCGCGACGGTTGGCGGATGAGGTCGGGGGCACGGCCGCGAGGACGGCCGGGAGCTCCGGCGCGGTGGGGAGCCTCGGTGGGCTACCGGCCGGCGTCCGACCGGCAGGGCCAGAAGTCCGCACGCTCGGGAGCGGTGCGCTGTCCCGGGGGTCAGCCCTACCCGAAGCCCGCCGGGTAGCAGGATCGTCCCGGGCGGACGGATCCGGAAATGTTGGTTCCGGTACATACCGCTGGTTTCCCAACGTTTCCACAGGAGTTGGCTCGTGCGTGAGCAGGCATGGCAGAGGGTTCGTTCTTCAGGGCGGCGGCGGGGCGGCCGGCGCAGAGCCGTGCACGCCGCGGCCGCGGTGGTCGTCGGTGTCATGACCCTGGGAGTACTGACATCGCCCGCGGCGTCCGCCGCCCCCAGGCCGGACTCCGTCCAGCAGAGCCTGAACGCGCTGCTGCACTCCGACGGCCTGCCCGCCGCGCTGGCGGGCGTCACGGACCGTGCGGGACATACCCGCACCTACACCGCGGGAGTCGGCGATCTGGCCACCGGCTCGAAGGTGCCCAGGGACGGGCAGATCCGGATCGGCAGCAACACCAAGACGTTCACCGCGGTGGTCGTGCTCCAACTGGTCGGCTAGGGGAAGATCCGCCTCGACGCGCCGGTCGACACCTATCTGCCGGGGCTCGTACGCGGGGAGGGTGTCGACGGGCGCCGCATCACCGTCCGCCAGCTCCTCCAGCACACCAGCGGACTCCCCGACTACAGCAAGTACCTCGGTGAAGAAGTCCGTTACTTCGCACCCCGTGAGCTTCTCGGCATCGCTCTCCGGCACAAGGCCGACTTCGACCCCGGGGAGGGCTGGAAGTACAGCAACACGAACTACGTGCTGGCCGGGCTGATCGTGGAGAAGGTCACCCGCCACTCCCTGTCCAGCGAGATGGACCGGCGCGTCATCAAGCGCATCGGGCTGCACCACACGTACTTCCCCGCCCCGGGAGACGCGACCATCCGTGAGCCCCATCCCAAGGGCTACTACCGGGATTCGGCCGACGCGCCACTGGTCGACGTCACCGAGATCGACCCTTCCTGGGGCTGGGCCGCAGGTCAGTTGGTCTCCACCGGCTCCGACCTCAACCGGTTCTTCACCGCGCTCCTGTCCGGCGGCCTCCTCCGGGAAGCCCAGCTCACGCAGATGCGCAGCGGAACCGAACCCGCCGGCGCCACCTTCGGCCCCGGCGCCCGCTACGGACTGGGGCTCGTGAGCAAGCCACTGCCGTGCGGCGGCCTCTACTGGGGCCACGGCGGCAGCTTCCCGGGATACGAGACCAGGGGCGGCGCCACCGACGACGGCCGCGCCGCCAACATCGCGGTGACCATGCAGATGACCGACGAGGCGGCCAGGAAGCGTGTCGACGATGTCGTGGACACGACCCTGTGCCGCTGAGCCACACCTGACAGCGGGTCCGCCCGCCCGGGCCGGTGCGCGCTCCCGCCGACCGCCGGTCACGGAAGTGCCCCGGAATGCCCGCGCGTCAGTCCCGCCCTGCCCGGGTCAGGGCGTCCTCGGCCTGGGCAGCCAGTGCGGCGACGAGATCGGCCGCCGGTGGCACGTCATTGACGAGGTCGACGCCTTCGCCGGCCCACACCGGCAGCGGCGGCACGTCGCCTCGGGCCACATCGGCCTGATAGGCGTGCCGGGCGTCCGGGTCGGCGGCGAGTTCCGCCTCCCTGCCTCGCCACTGGTCGAGGTAGGGATGGCCGAGGGTGCGAGCCGTGTACTTCGCCGTCGACCATCCGGCTCCCCTGGCGATGTCGAGGACACCGCTGCGTTCCGTGTCCTGCCCGCGACCGCTGACGATCGCCTCGGTGGTCGCGGGATCGGCCAGAGATTCGGCGGTGGCCTGGAATCGCGTGCCGATGAGCGCACCGGCGGCCCCCAGGGCCAGGGCAGCCGCCACGCCGCGGCCGTCGGCGACCCCACCGGCCGCCAGCACCGGCACCGGCGCGGCCAGGTCCACCACCACCGGCACGAACGGCAAGGTGGCCCTGCCGCGCCGGGCCCCGTGTCCGCCGCTCTCGGTCCCCTGCGCGACGATGACATCGGCCCCCAGATCCACCGCTGTCCGGGCCTCCTCCGGATCGGTGACCTGAACGATCACCGCCGCGCCGGCGGCCCGGATCCGCTCGACGAACGGGCTCGGGTCCCCGAAGGAGAGCATCACGGCCCGGGGGCCGTGCTCCAACGCCTGCTCGACCGCACCGATACCGGCCGCCCAGCTCAGGAATCCGATGCCCCACGGTCTGCCGCTCGCGGCCGCGACGGGCAGTTCGCGGGCCAGCCACTCTCGGTCCCCGTACCCGCCGCCCAGCAGTCCCAGTCCGCCGCCGCGGGAGACGGCCGCGGCCAACGCGCCGCCGGCCGACCCTCCCATGGGCGCCAAGGCGATCGGGTGACGCACACCGAACATCTTCGTGAACGCAGTCGACAATGCCATGACCACCATCCTCGCCCGGTTCGTCCTTCTGAACCATCAGCCAGGAACCCGGCCCGGAATCGAGGGAACTGCCCCGCCCCGAAGACCCTCGTCCCCTGCCCCGCCCCATGACCCGGTGCTGCGCCCGTCGGACGGATGCTACTCGGACCGGGCCGCGGTTCGTCCGGCCGCCGAGGCGAAGCCGAGCCAAGTGTGCCGGTTCCCCGCCCAACACCAACCCGCCTTCGGCGCGCCACGGTTGTCCCGGCCGTCACGCCCGGTCCCGTTACTGATCCACAGTGCCGGGGTTCGCGCGTCGAGCGTGCCGTTGTCCCTCCGCAGGCGGGAGCCGATGGTCATGAAGCAGTGTCCGCGTTCAAGTGCCGCCGGTTGCTGAAGCACCCAGTGCATGCCCTCGGCCAGGAGCACAGGAGTGCGGCCTTTTTCGACGATGGCGGGGAGCGCCTCGTCAGGGCTCCAGTTCGCCATGTGATCGCCTCGGTCGATGCCTTCCAGGACGTAGAACGGCTCGTCGGGCACCTTCGTGGATTCGATGGGCGAGAACTGATCGATGTCGGCCATGTCGACCACGACGAACCCGGGCTTCCCCTGATGCCGGAGCAGCGGTGCGAGGGCCGACGCCGGGACGCGGTCCGGGTGGACGACAAGAAGGCCGGCACGGGCCTCGGCCCTCGCGGCCGTCGTGCGCAGCTCGGCGGGCCGGAAGCCGCCGAGCTCATGAACTCCGAGCTCGATCAGTCGCTCTGCCTGTTCGGCGACCGAGGGCAGAGTGTGCGATTCGGCTGACATGCGACTCCATGAGATGTCGAAGCAGGGCAAGTGGAACGTGCCCGCCTACAACGCGGCGGGCGCCGGATTCGTTCCCCGACGCCACTGCCGCTGACGCTGCCGGACAGTTGTCGCCCGCGTGGAAGGATGAGCTCATGTGGTCGCGACTGCCGTTCGGAGACGGGCTACGAACCGAACTGGGCTCCCCCGGGCGCTCTCGGCGTCTGAGCAGTAGCCCTCGCTCCCGTGTGTGGCAGGTGGATTTGGCCGGGAGGCCGGCCATGGTGAAGCAGATCGTCGGCGGTCCCGACGCCGAGGAGCGATACGCCCGCGAGGTGCTCTCGTTGCGGCTCGCCGCCCGGATCGAGAAGCCCGTGGTTCCCGCCCTGCTGGGCGTCGATCCCGGCGAGCGGGTCCTGGTCCTGGAGCATCTTGACCACCGACGCCCGTCCAGCGACTGGCTGGTCGAGAGGGCCCGCCGCGGAACCATCGACCACCTGGCCCGGATTCCGGACCGGGACTGGAAGTGGGGCACCGCGACCGCCCGGCAACGCCTCGTCCACCGGCTCGGCGTCGTCGGCCGGATGACTGCCGACCGCGCTTGCCCGAGCGGCCTGAGCAGGCTCAGCACGGACATGCGCCAACGCATGCTCACCCGCTGGCCCGAGCTCCCGCCCGTCCCGGCACAGCACCCGTAGTGATCCGCCGGTGTCCCGATCCCGGCCCTGCAGCCGTAGTGCCCGAGCGTGTCAGGTCAAGGCGCGTTCAAGCGACCGCAGTTCGGCTTCCTCGGCACCGTGCGCCAAGAGGTAGTCGGGTACGGACCCGTAGTGGCTGCGGATCCAGATCATGGCGTGGAGCAGGTGAGTCGCAGTGACGGCGCGGGTCGCGTGGCCGGCACCAGCTGTGACCCCGCTGAGGCCCAGGGCCGTGTTCGAGCGGAGGAAGTCCTCCGTCACCTCCTCCTCGGAGGCGCTCGCGAGCGTCTGGAGGATGGCCACGGTCACACCGGTCCGGTCCTTGCCCGAGGCGCAGTGGAGGAGAGCCGGCAGTGCTCCGGGAACGATGAGCCGGCGGATGGCCGCAACGGTCGAGCGCCCGGCGTGCTCGGCCATGGCGGGGTAGAGCTCACGCTGGTCCGAAGGCCAACGCTGTTCGACGAAGAGCGGTATGTGGCTGTACTCGAACTCCAGGTGCCGACGCAGATCAGGTCTGGCGACCGCCTCCGGCCGACTGCGCAGGTCGATCACGCTGCGCAGGCCGATTTCCTCCAGTCTCCGCGCGCCTTCCGGCTGCATGGCATCCAGCGCACCGGAACGGTAGAGAACGCCGCGGCGCAGCGCACCCACACCACCCGCATCGCGGAAGTTCCGGACACCGGGGATGTCGTTGGGCGCGCATCCTCGCCGGTCAGTACGTTCGTTCACGAAGTGAATATAACGAGACCGCCCTGCTGACCTGCACCCTGCCCTGATGCACGGCGCAGGTCGCGGGCCACGCATCCTCTCGCCGGAACTCCGTCCGATTCGGTCGAGGAGCGCAGGCAGCCGGGACAGGGTCAGGGCCTGCTGATGCCCGGTCGGCCGAGGGGGCGGAGGCCCCGGCTTCCTCAGCGTCTCAGAGATCGGGGTTCAGTACCGGGCTCCGCCGGCCCGGGATCATGTCCGTGCGCGAGCGCAACACCGCGTCCACCGTCTCCGGCTGCGTTCCCTCGCTCGTAGCGTCTCCCTCGACGATCTCGCTCCGGACGGAGTCCGGGAAGGCGACGGACGCCTGGATGTGCGACTGCTTCATCTGCAATTCGTATGCGAGCGACTCGGTCAGCGCCAGCGTGCCGCTACGCTCGTGGGCACCGGACGCCGCGGTGTCCCTGAGGGCGCGGGACACCACGGAGGTGCGTGAGGCCTTCGCCTTCGCCATCGCGCAGCTGCCGGGGTGGGAGCTGTTCGCGGCGTTCGCCCTCCGGGCCGCCGGCATCGACGGTGACCCGGCCCACCACCGCGACGCGGTCCACCGAATCACCGACCACTACATGCGCACTGCCGTGGAGCTCCCCGACGGCCGTTCCTGAAATGTCGTCCCGAGGAGGCGGCGCATCGCACGTCCACCTGGATGATCAATTCCAAGGGATGCCTGCGGAGGGTGTGGGGTGGGCGGCGGCCGAAGCCACCGCGAGACGGTCAGGCGGCGGGCTGCCGGCCCTGGTTGTCCAGGTGGCAGCGGGCGGTCAGGCGTCAGGGTCGACTTCGGGGTGCGTGAACCGCACGGGCTTGCCCAGCGACCGGGCGTAGGCGATTTCGGCTCGGGTGCTGTCTCCGATGTAGTCGCCGACTACGAGCACCTCATCAGCGAGCCGGATCTTCGCCCGGTGCAGATCGTCGAGTCGAACCTTCAGCGCCTCGGCCTCGACAGGATCGGACCAAAGTTCGTGCGGCGACTTCATGTCACAGCCCGGTTTGACGACAATCCTTCCGGCTTTGGTCTCCCGCAGATCGGCCTCGTTCATCTCGGTCATGAAGCGGGTGGAGCCGCAGATCACGACGATACGCGGGAGGCTCAACAGCTTCTTCGCGTCGGCGAACTTCTCCTCGGGGGTGAGCAGTTGCGGGTATGACACTGGTTCCTCCTGGTGGTGTGGTCCAAGGGGTGCCTGCGGAGACGAGAACGAGGGTGCCCAAGATCGTTTTGTGACGAACGACGTGGACACCCTCGCGACAGCACTCTATGCGACGACCGACGACATGCTGAAGGAGCATCCCGACCTGGCGCCGTGGCGCCCGCCGGTCGGCATTACGCCCCGCCTGAGCGATGCCGAACTGGTCCCCCTGGCCACGATGCAGGCCATACTCGGCTACGCCTCCGAGGCCAAATGGCTCCGCCATGCCCGTGCCCACCTGCGCCACCTCTTCCCCTACCTGCCCCAGCAGCCCGGCTACAACAAGCGGCTGCGCAAGGCCGCCGGTCTGATGCGAAGCGTCAACCGGATCCTGGCCACCACCACCTCGGTGTGGAGCGCCGACGTATGGGTCGTGGACTCCACCCCGGTGGAATGCGGCCGCTCCCGCGAGAGCGTCAAACGCTCCGACCTGGCAGGTTGGGCCGAATACGGCTACTGCGCCAGCCACAGCCGCTTCTTCTGGGGCCTGCGCCTGCATCTGGTCTGCACCCTTCAGGGCCTCCCCATCGCCTTCGCCCTGACCGGGGCCAAGGCCGACGAACGCGAGCCCCTCCTCGACCTCCTGGCAGCCGAATGCGAGCTTCTGCGACAGCGCCCCGCCAGACTCTCATCGGCGACAAGAACTACTTCGGCCGTGGTTTCGAACGCGAACTGTCCAAGCATGGAGTCCAGTTGCTGCGGCCTGCCCGTAAAGGTGAACGGGAACGGCCTGGCGCAGCCCTGTTCAAGCCGCTGCGACAGGTCATCGAATCGATCAACGAGACCTTCAAGGGACAGCTTGACCTCGAGCGGCGTCGAGGGCGCACACCCGGAGGTGTCATAGCCCGCATCATGCAACGCATCCTCGCACTGACCGCCGCGATCTGGCACAACGACGCCACCGGACAAACCGTCCTACGCTCACTGATCGCCTACGATCACTGACCCCTTGAACTAGATCATCTAGAGGCGGCGCGCCGCCATCACCACCGAACTGACCGGCGTCGTGAGTACTTCAGTGGCATCCAGGTCCGGATGACCGAGGTAGAACAGGCGGAGCTCGTCGACCTCACCCTCGAAGCGGGGCGGCCAGTGGGACGAGGGGGTGAAGTCGTCCAGGATGAGCACGCCTCCGGGAGCCAGCAGATCGACGACCCCCTGGGGGTCGTCACGCTTGCCTCCGCCGTCGCAGAAGAAGACGTCGAACGGGGCATGTCGTTCGATCAGCCGCCAGTCCCCGACGAGAACACTGACGCGCTCGTCGTCCGCGAACACACCGGCCGCTCGACGGGCCAGGTCCTCGTCGCGCTCCACGGTGACCAGGCGTGCGCCGGCACCGAGGCCGCTGTGGAGCCAGGCGGTACCCACTCCCGAGCCGGTGCCGCTCTCCGCGATCGTTCCGTGGGGTTTCGCAGCGGTTGCCAGCCTGAGCAGCCTTCCCACCTCGGGGATACAACTCTTCTTGAACCCCACCTCGGAGGCGGCACGCTCCGCCGCGACCACACGATCCGGAACAGCACGTTCAGCCATGGATGGCACCCTTCTTCGACGTGGTCATGACGCTATCCGTGAGCAGAGGTCCGCGCACCGGATTCCGTCCGACCACTGGCTTCGGAAGCTCTGCGGGCCGCTTGGTCACCACGACGATCACGAGGCTGACCGCCCGGTAGCGGACATCGACGCCGGGCAAGTCGGCGTACGACCGTGATCCGTATGTGATCGGCGCCTCGTAATCTCCATGGCCAGGGGTTCACCGGATGAGCGGTCGAAGCGGGGGCGGCACATGACATACCGGCGCGCGGCAATACCGGCACTGGCAGGAGGCCTGCTCCTCACGGCCCTTCTGTGGTGGGCGGGGGCGAGTGCGCAGGCACTTCACCTGCCCGGCAGCGCCGGCGTCTTCGGCGGCCAGGCCACCGCCGAGCTCGAACGGTGGCTCGTCCCCTGGTCGTACGACCCTCCGGCCTCGGTCCGGTTCGGCGCCGGAGTGTCCGGCGGGATCGGGGACACGGCAGCGACCGACGGCACCCGCTATCTCTCGCTGTACGAAACCGCGATGCAGATCCGGTTCGCCGCGGTCTTCGCCTTCTTCGTGCCCGTGGCCCTGCTCCTGATCCGCAGGCTGCCACCCGTGCGGGGTCGGATGCCGGCCGCACTGCTCGCGGTGTGGGCCTGGGGTCTGGTGGCCGGAACCCTGGCCGTGACCGTCTCCGCGCCGTGGCTCATCGCCTCGCAGGGACGCGGCAGTTACCGCTTCCTGCCCCAGCTCGCGAGCGTGATCTCCTCCGGGCGGCAAGCCCTGGTGGCGGCCGCGCTGGTGGCGGCCGCGGGTGCGGTGCTCATTGCGCGCATCACCGCCAAGGGAGCCGGTCCGCTGCCGCAGGAGACCGTCCCGGCGCGCCCCGCCCGCCTGGCCGCCACCGTCGGAACGGCGGTGATCGCGCTGTCCCTGGTGGTCCTCTCGTACCAGCCGGTCGCCGCCGCCATCCAGCAGGTCTCCCCGGACAGCGGGTTGCTCTCCGAACCGGGCGATCTCCTGCGCCAGTGGCTGCTGCTCGGTGCCTGGTCCGACCCGGCGGGTGCACCGCTCGGCGACTGGCTCCTGTACCGGGCCGCCGACGCGCTGCTGCTCGCCGTCGTGTGGCTGGCGCTGCGGCGGCTGCCCGCACTGTTCACCCGGCCCACTGTCCCGGCGATGGCGACGGGCGCGGTCTGCGCGACCGTCCTCGGGCTCCTGGCGAGCCAGTTGCTGCGGGTGGCCACGGACTGGGTGGGCCTGCGCCGGGGCCTGCTGCAGTTGTCCGCCGGCATCGGTGGCGGCGTCCCGGCCGCCCTGACCTGTGGGCTGGTGGCGGGTGTCGCGGCTGCCGTGACGCTGCGGATGGCTGTGAACCGTTCCGATACGGGAGACACCACGGCCCCATTCCAGGGTCCGCCCGACGCCGGTGCGGTCGGGGCTCGATGAGAGACGCGCCCAGCGCCTGCCGCCACCACGACCACTGAGGCCATAGTGGCGTGCGATCCCGGCCCGGCAGACCGTGACGTCCTCGGATGAGAGGCTTCGACACGCACCGGGGCGGGTTCACAACGAGAGCCTGCCGCCCCTCGTCCGGCATACGAATTCGCGATCGTGCCTCGCGAACCTCGCGGCCGCCGCAACTGACCCGTTGTCGTCGGCTCGGAACGCTACCGGCCACCGGGCTGCGACAACCAGGACAATGCGCTTGCACGGCTTCTGCCGGACATCTAGCCTCACGTCCATCGACGTGTAGCTCAGTAGCAGAGCACCGGGCTCTGGACCCGGAGGGCGCAGGGGCAGAACCTGCCACGTCGGCTTATGAACGAATACGCTGAGCAGCAGCAATCCGCAGGGTCCACGAACTCCACGGCCTTTCCCGAGGCCATGCGGAACCAGGCTTTTCTGACCTGGCTGACCCATGGTGAATCCGCCACCCGGACCCGCGCGGCGGAGCGCATCGAGCGTTGGAAGGCTGTCCTCTCCGGAATGGCAGACGGCCGCCTGACCATCGGCTCACGCACCCCCGTGGCGGGACTGCCCGCCTGGGTGACCCCGGAAGTCGTACGAGGCGGCTTCGCCACCTCCGCGGCGCGAGCCGAGGGCCCGCTCCAGCCGTACGAACACGAGGCCGCGTCCCTGGCGGGGGTACCCGCCGAGCGTCGGGCACTGTTCGCATACTGCCTCACCGAACCGGGCCTCGCGCGGCTGTACTCGCTGCTCGACAGCGGACGTTACGAGATCCTGGTGCCCGAGGAGGCCGCGCTGCTGGTCGTGGCGTGGCTGGTGCGAGCCGGGGACGTGGCCGGTGCGCTGGATCTCGTCGAGATCCTGGAACCGTGGGCCGACCGGCTCCGCTTCATGCCGCGGCCGTCCGCCCTGCCTGCGCCCGACGTCCGGGCGGTGCACCGGCGCACGGTCGGCGACGTCGGGGCGTCCTTGTCCGCCCGACGCCTCAACTCCGCGGTGGAGACCCAGCGCGAGGCCCTCACCATCTGGCAGCCGTTCGGCGACGAACTGCTCACCCACTGGCTGGAGACAGCCGGGACCGGCCGCGTGCTGGACCGCATACCCGACGACACATGGCAGGAGCGCGGCGAGCTGCTCCTGCGCCGCTACCGGGTCCTCGCCGCGGCCCACACACGCTGTACCAAGCACCGTGACCCGAAGGAGAACCTGGGCATCCTGCGCGGCGCCCTGGAGGAAACCGTCGCAGGCCGGCCGCTGGACGCCCGTCGGATCGGGCTGCTGCGGCACGCGGTGGAGTCGATGGTTCGACGGCGCGGTCGTCCCGGCTCCGTACAGCACAGCGAGTTGCGTGCCCGTCAGGCGGGGCAGGCTGCCCGGCCCTCGCACCACGCACTGGCCCAACTCGTTCTCCGCCGACTCTCCGGACTACCTCAGCAGACCGGTGCGGCCGATGTGGCACCACTGGTCTCGGGCGTCTCGCCCCGCGAGGCCGCCGAGACGGGATTGCCGACGGGGGCGGCGATCCCGGTCGCGGTGCGACACGTCGTGGAGGCGGCACTGAGTGCTCCCATCAGCACGCTTGTGGAACGTGGCGTGGTGCCCTCGGCCGAAGTCCTGGCCGAACTCGTTCCGCAACTGGTCGCCGCAACCGATTCTCAGGCCTATCAGGACCAGCAGCTGCGCACCCTGATGGCCGCGAACTACCGGGCGTTCCGCAACCGCCGCTCGCTGCTTCTGCTCGACCTCGCCCGGCAGGTGCGGACGGAGGAGCTGCCCTGGGTGGGGGCGGTGGCCGAATACCGCGCCGACGATCAGGGACAGGAGGAAGTTGCGCACATCGCGTTGCGTCAGCTCGGCGAACTGGCCGTGCAGGCCTTCCCCGGCACGCTCCTGCCCAACCCGCTGGTCCGGGAGCTCGGCGTGCTCGCCCGACAGGCCGATGCCGGCGCTCCGTTCGTCGAGGAACTCGCCTCGGACATCTTCATGGGCACCTTCACGCCGAAGTTCCTCGCTGCGGCGCGGGTCGCCGCCGAACTGCTCGGCGGCACTCTGTACGAGCGCTACTACGGCATCGACTACGCCGCGGTCCGCAACCTCGCGATCACCGAGGCGAGCCAGTCGCTGCGCCGTACCCATCGGGCACGCACCTCGCCCGGATTCGCGAAGCTGTGCGCGGCGCGGGCCGGTGAGTCGGACGGGCAGACCCGGTCCGTAGCGGCCAACGGCAAGGTCATCGAGCAGGCCCAGATCCTCACCACGCACAATCTGGCCACCCTGGTCGGCCGGGTCGGCATCAGTCCCGAACCTGGGTGGGCGGACCTGGCCCGGCGCTCGTTCACCACCGTGTGTCTGACGACCGCCCGGACGCAAGGAAATCCGCGACCACTGCCGATGGTCAAGGACGCGGCGTACGCATGGCGTCAGATGGTGTTCCACCTGTCGCTCTGCGGTCCTGCGGAACAGGCCCGGGTGATCGCGGGCCTGGACGAGGAGACGGCCCGCCATCGCGCTCATGTCGCGGTCCGGCTCGCTCCGGCGCTGACCGGCCTGCGCCAGGCCGCAGCAGGCGGCTCGCCGGAAGCGGGCGAGGGACGCCGTCTCCTCGGCTGGACCACACAGGCCCACTGGCTGGCCCGATGAGAGGCCGAGTGGCAACGTCGTACAACGGTGTCCGGGGTCCCCAGGTCTTCCGTGCGGCCGGGGCCGTCGGTCACCCGGGCGATCACGGCCATGTCGGTGTTGTCGCGCGAGACGTCGTCGGGTTTGGCGGACGGCAACGTCAGCGCGCCCAGGTCGTCGTAGTGAATGACGGGTTCGCGCGGGGTGGTGAAGCGAAGAGCCGTGCGGGCTTCCCGCCACGACCGGCTGGGACTTTCGGCGGTGCCGATGCTCGCACGTACGCCTGTGGGAAGACGGCCCGGGTCGATGGCGGCGGCCGGAATGACGCCCACGTCGCGGAGCGGTGCCGCCTTCACCGGGCGGGCCGGACAGACCAGGCCGCCGATCCGGTCGAGCGGAAGTCGCGAGCGTGCGGCGATGGCGTGGGCCGGCAGGTCGGCGGCGAAGCCCAGCAGCCGTAGTGCGCGGTCCACGGCCGCGTCGGTGCACGAGTGTGTCGCAGCACGCGACGACACTGATCGAGTCTTCGGTGTACGAGTACAGTCCCGACAGCCGAACGGCCAGTGCGTCCATGCCAGAAGGATGGGGAGAGGGACTGCGGCCAGGGCAAGGAGTTCACCGACAGGGCACCACCGACATACTGAGTATGCTCATGGGATGAAGATCACGGTTCTGGGCCTCGTGACAGGGGCCGGGTTCGGTGCGGTCACCTCGCTCGCCAATGCCCTCTCGTCCCCGTACTCGATACTCGGCGCCCCACTGGCAGGCACTGTCTGGGCAAGTATCGCCAAGGTGCTCAGTCTCCTCGTGGGTCTCGGCTGGGCGTGGGCGGCGCTGGCCGTGGTGGTGGGGCGATTGGCGGGGCCATGGACTCGGGGCGCCGTGACCGCGGCGCTTGCGCTGATGGCGGCCACAGGGGCGTACTACCCGATGGACGCGTTGCTCCGGGACGAACCCCTCGCCTTGTACTGGCCGGAGTTGCTCATGTGGTGGGCGGCGAGCGTGCTGTTCGGAACCGTCCTCGGTGTGGTGGGTGCGGCCATCGAACGGCCCGGCGTGACCGGCCTGCTCGCCGGGCTGACGGTGCCCGTGGGCGGCGCCGCGCAGATGATTGCGCTGCCGCCCCGGCCGGGTCCGACCTTCACACAGGAAACCGCTCTGGCCGAAGTCCTCATCTGGACGGCCCTGGCGGTGGGCGCCGGTTGGGCTGTCCACCGCTTCTGGGTCACGATGCCGGCCAAGCACGTCCCGTCGGACGGCGGACCCCGCTCCCCCTCCCGCTAGATCCGGCTCTTCGGACGGAGTCCACGGCAAGTCTGCTGCGCAGGAGTTCGTCGGCGGCAGATGCGAAGAAGCCCCTGGCTGTGGTGGGACCCCCTTCGAGGGCCGGCAAGCACGGGTGCCGCGGTCCTGCGTGCGTCCTCACCATTCCCTGGCGGCGATCAGCTCCTCCGGGTCTGCGTCCGAGAATCCGTAAGCCGAGGCCACGAACCAGAAGTCCTCGCCTATCTCCTCTCGCGCAACGGTCTCGATCTCACTGCCTGCCGCCTCGAACTCGGCCTCCAGCAGATTGAACTGCTCTGTCGCCGCCTCCGTCAGCACGTACAGAGCCTGCAGATCAGCCGGCTGCTCCGCCTCGATCCGCTCGCACAGCCTCAGCAGGATCGCCCTGCCCTTGTCGACGACGTGATCCGGAAAGTAGTCGTCCGCGTACAGGGGTTGCAGAAAGGCGTACTCGGTCACCTTCTGGTTCGTGATCGGCATGGTGCCCCATCTCCTTCGAAGAGCCATCGTCCCGATCATGCACCACGCCACTGACAAGCTCGCCACGAGACTTCGGACCAGCACTTTCACGGTCAACGGCGTCGCCTTCCGAAGGACGGAGGACTGGCAGCGCCGGGCCGGTGGGCAGAAAAAGCCATTGGCCGCGACTTGGCGGCGCCCATAGCATCCGCCCATGATCGAAGACACCGGGATCGTCGGCAACGAGCATGAACCAGGGGCTGAGAGGGAGCTTGCCCGGCGTGCCGAGGCTGTCGGTCTCGCGGCAGTCGACATGGACGACGCCGAACTCCTGCACGGTTGGCGATCCGACCCGGTGACCGCCTATGAGATCGGCATCTGGCCGCGCTCCCTCACCGCGACACGGGAGCGCATCGCGCGCGACAGCGATGACGACGATCGTGACGACTTCCTCGTCCTGCTCCCCGACCGCACCCCTATCGGTCACATCGCACTGACCGGCCAGAACATCGTCAACGGCACGGCACAGGTCGAGCTGATGCTGGCTGCTCAGCATCGTGGGCACGGCCACGGCGCCGACGCCCTCGATGCTCTGGTGGACCTGGCGTTCGGCGAACTGCCGATGCACCGCCTCACGGCAGAGACCCACACAGGCAACGCCCCTGCTCTCGCCGTCCTCGCCAAATCCGGCTTCGTACGCGAAGGCACCAGCCGCGCCGCCTGTTTCCATCACGGCCGCCGCCACGACCTCGCCGTGTTCTCGCTGCTGCGTCCCGAATGGGAGGAACTGAACCGCCCTCGCGCCTGGGACGCCTGACCGCACGGAGCGCGCTCGCCCGGCTCATGGCCCGGTCCGGCACGACACTCCTCGGAGCATCAAGGAGGCTCTTCGCCCGGCCGGTCCCAGAAGGTCGACCGCCACGCGGACCCTAGCCGTGCTCGGCGACGTGCTCACGCAGAAAGGCACCCGCGTGCGCGGCCGCCTCCTCCTTCGTTGCGTAGTACTGGGTGCTGCCGGCCTCGTCCCGCGTCCCATCGGCTCCCTGGCCGACCCACCGCCATCCGCCGGACGACGGGTCCCGGGACAGTTCGGCGCTGCCACCGCACAGCTCGATGACGCTCGGCTCCGATTCGGCAGGGAGTGACCTGTCGATGGCATCGGGCCACTTCTTGCGAGCACCCTGCCGGGTGATACCCCAGGCAGCGCCCAACTGCTCGTAGCTCGCGCCGTAGGAGCCGGCAGTCCTTGCCGCGATTGCCGTCAGCCGCTTGACCTCCGCGTCCACCACCTTCCAGGTGGTGAGGATCGACAGCGTGACGCCAACGGGGTCGGCATCCCACATGCGCTCTTCAGGGAGGCCGGTCGCCCGGGCACGCATGGCCGAGGCGAGCGGGTTGAGGGCGTCGAGAAGAGCCTTGTCGAGGACTGTCTGTTCCGCGGTCGTGATCTCAGGCAGCGTCATGTCGGTAACTCTAGTTACCGCGCACTCGTTCCGCAACTAAAGTTACATCGGTGGGGCGGGTCGGAGCTTCTGGCCGTCCGGAGCTTCGTCCGGCTTGTGGGCCAAGAAACTGACGATCGCTCTCTTCCCTTCTTCGACAGGCTCATCGACCAGTCGGTTGGTCACCACCAGCCCTGCCCGGCCCAAGAGTTCGGCGATGCGGTCTGCCGGCAGCAGGTAGGACTCGAAGTACGCGCAGTGGTCGCCGTAGGCGCTCCTCACACGCCGACGTTCGCCGTTCCCCACCCGGCCGACGACCATCAGATGCCCACCGGGTGCCAGGGTGCGGTGGAATTCGGCGAACACCGCGGGGAGCAGCTCCGGCGGCGTGTGGTGAGTGGAGTAGTAGGCCAGGATCCCGCCGAGCTCGTCGTCGGCGAGGTCCAGCGCGGTCATCGAGCCCACGGTGAACCGCAGACCTGGATGCGCCGCGCGTGCCAGGCCGATCATCTTCGGCGACACGTCGATACCGAACGCACGCACCCCGAGCCCGGCAAGGTGGGCCGTCACCTTGCCGGCGCCGCAGCCGAGGTCCGCGACGGCCCCTCGGTCGGCGGTGCGCACGAGCTCGGCGAATGCGGTCAACATCGCGCGCGACAGGGGATCCAGTTCGACGGGATCGGGTACGTACTCCGCGTAGTCGGCGGCGACGGTATCGTACGACTCCCGGACTGCGGTCAGGTAGGAAGGTTCGGTCACACCGCCAACGTAGACCTTCGCACCGACAGGCCATGCGGGGAGGGCCGATCGTCTCGACGTTCACGCCAGTACTCGTGTCGCCGGTTGACCCGGGCCAGTCGCTCCTGGCGTTGTGTCAGCCGCAGACTGTTCAGGTAGGTCACACGGTATCCGACAAGCGCCGGCCCGACGGCGGTGATTGCCGCGCTCATGTGCCACCACGCCAGGCCTCTGTGGTGAGCAACTCCGCCATGGTGTCGGCAAATCGAGTGAGCAAGTCCAGTCCGGGCCCTCCGCGCGCTCTGCGAAAGCCATGGCGGCGCCCCCAGAAGGCGGCCCGGACGGCATGGAACTGGGCCCAGCGCCGGGCGCGTTCGCGGTCGACTTCGGCCGCCTCTGCGAAGACCTGCAAGGTTCGATGCAGCGCCTTACGCAGGTCGCTCGTCTCGATGAGAGTCAGCGCCCACGACTTGAGCAGAGTTCCGGCGTCGTACGCGGGGTCTCCCGCGTACCCCTTGGGGTCGACGGCCAGCCACGGCTCACGGTCGGCGCGCAGGATGTTACGGGCATGCAGGTCACCGTGGATGAGGGTGTCCGGCTGATCGCGGCCGAGCTCCCGGGCTGTCGCCAGGGCGGCATCCACCACGTATGGGGACAGTGCGTGCGTCAGTTCCGTCGCGTCCTGGCGGAGTTCGGCCTCCCAGACACCGGCCTGCTCCCGGAGCCGGGGCAGTCCGGGCGGCGCGGGGACGGCCAGTCGATGGCTGATCCTCCCTGCGATCCTCACGGCCTCATCGCCCCCTTCGAGCTCCGCCAGGGTGGACGACCGGGCTCGCTCCAGGAGCATGGCGAAGTGCTCGTCGTCACGCTCGTGCAGCAGCACGGCCCCGCGTCCCTCCCAGACCGCAAACGCGTCCGGCTCATGCACATTGCCGGGATGGGGGAACGACACCTTCACCACGGCGCCCTCCGCCCGCCGGCGCACCGGAACGATGACCCCGACGCCCCCGTGCATGACCTCGCCGTCCAGGACGCATTCCCAGCGGCCCAGCAGCTCCTCCACCACACCGGGCAGCTCGGCCAGCCATGCGGCACCCGGTTCCCCCTCGCGCTCGATCGTGCTCCGTGCGAATGCCCCTGGTACGTCAATCATCCCCGCACCCTACGCACCGCCCGAATGTGTGGGGGCATCGGTGACATCTCGCGCGGTCACCGGACCGGGCTCCATCGGCTGTGATGCTCATTCCTTCTGGTGCATCGCCGCGGAGGAGCTGGGATACGGCATGAGCTTCTGATCACACACACCGACCGGGACACCCCGCCCGTGAACGGCAGTCGCACCTTCGCGAATCCCCGGATCTCCGGATCTCCGGGATTCCGGACCTCCGGATTCCTGCAACCGACGCCGCGGTCAGGCGCGTTCAGGCTCGCTCGGTGATCCAGGGGCTCCCGCTCGCAGGCCATCCATCACAAGGTCCAGAAGGCACTTCGCGCGCGGCTGCCAGTCGCTTTGCGGGTCCATCTGCCAGAGCCCGGCGATGGCGAGCACGAAGTCTTCGGGGGTCAGCCCCGGACGGATGGTGCCGGCCCGCTCGTTCGCGTTCAGCAGTTCCGTGACCGCCCTCGTCACCGGGCCGTGCCCCAACTGGGCCAGGCTGCCGTACGTTCCGGTGGACTTGCGCAGGGCGTCGGCCAGGCCGGCCTTGGCCATGGCGTACTGGGCAAGGCGGTCCATCCACTCCCTCAGCGCCTGGTCGGGCGTGCGGGTCCGGAGCAACTGGACCGCGGTGTCGGCCACCTGCTGCATCTCGTAGCGGTACACCTCCAGGACGAGAGCCTCGCGGTTCGGGAAGTTGCGGTAGATGGTCCCCTGCCCGACGCCCGCCTTCTTCGCGATCGCGCTCAGCGGTGCATCCGCCGCCCGCGTCAGCTCGGCCAGTGCGACTTCCAGGATGCGCTCGCGATTCCGTTGCGCGTCAGGGCGCAGAGGCGCGCTCCTCTCGTCCCGCACCCGTCCTCCTCCCGGAAAGCACGATCAAGTCCGGCCTTGCTGAGCGGACAACTGTCCGCTAGGTTCGACAATAAGCGGACAGCTGTCCGCTTGGATTCACCATAGCGGCAGATCCGGCCGGTGTGGCCGACCTGCGCCCACCATCAATGGTTGAATCACCCCCATCGCCCTCTCCCTTCCGGAATGTCCGCCGGGATCGTCTCGTTCGACGCGCATAAGCAATGCGAAAGAAGGCTGATCATGACTCCATCGACGTCCAGTGCCATCACCCTGAACATCAATGGCGAGAAGTACACACTGCCGGTCGACCATCGCACCACCCTGCTCGACGCCCTGCGCGAACGTCTTGACCTGACCGGCTCCAAGAAGGGCTGCGACCAGGGGCAATGCGGCGCCTGCACGGTGCTGCTCGATGGGCGCCGGGCTGTTTCCTGCCTCCAGCTCGCGGTCGCGGCCGAGGGGCGCGTGATCACCACCATCGAGGGCGTGGCCGATGGTGAACAGCTCCATCCGGTGCAGCAGGCCTTTCTCGACCTCGACGGATTCCAGTGCGGATACTGCACACCCGGGCAGATCTGTTCGGCCATTGCGGTGATCGAGGAACACGCGGCGGGCTGGCCGAGCGCGGCGACCGACGACGTCCGGCCCGAGGCGGGGGTACCCGCACTCAGCGCCGAGGAGATCCGGGAACGCATGAGTGGCAATCTGTGTCGCTGTGGTGCCTATGTATCGATCGTGCAGGCAGTCGCGCAAGCCGCGGAGGCGGCCGGGACCCGGGACAAGGAGGCGGTGGCATGAGGGAGTTCGGCTACGAACGAGCCTTCGACGTATCCGGGGCGGTCGCCCTGCTCGGTTCCGAGCCCGACGCCCGCCTCATCGGCGGCGGCACCAATCTCGTCGACCTGATGAAGGCAGGCGTGGAGCGGCCCGCGCTGCTCGTCGACGTACGTGAACTCCCTCTCGGCGGAATAGAGTTCACCGAGGGTGGCGAACTGCGCATCGGCGCGACGGTCACCAACAGCGATCTCGCGGCCCACCCCGAGGTGCGGCGTCACTACCCGGCGTTGGCACAGGCCGTGCTGGCGGGTGCGTCCGGGCAGCTGCGCAACATGGCCACGGTCGGCGGGAATCTTCTCCAGCGGACCCGCTGCGGCTACTTCACCGATATCAGCAAGCCGTGCAACAAGCGTTCCCCCGGCAGTGGTTGTCCCGCCGTCGACGGTGAACACCACAACCACGCGATCCTCGGCGCCTCCGAGCACTGCATCGCCATCCATGCCTCGGACATGGCGGTCGCGCTCGCCGCCTTCGATGCCGTCATCTCGTACGAAACGGCCGACGGACCGGGTGAGTTGCCGATCTCCGAGTTCTATCCGCCCGTGGGCGAAACCCCGCACATCGAGACCGCTCTTCCGGCCGGCGCGCTGATCACCGGCGTCACGCTGCCGCCCGCCCCCGTCGCCGCCCACTCGCGGTACCGGAAGGTGCGCGAGCGCGCCTCGTACGCGTTCGCGATCGGCTCGATCGCCGCCGCACTCGACATCCGGGACGGTGTCGTACGCGAAGTGCGTCTGGCGCTCGGGGCTGTCGCGTCGAGGCCCTGGCGGGCGCGGGTGGCCGAGCAGGCCCTGACCGGCGGGCCGGCGAACGCGGAAGCGTTCGCCGCGGCGGCGGATGCCGAACTGGCCGCCGCCGAGCCCCTTTCCGAGAACGGCTACAAGGTGACGCTGATGCGCAACCTCGTCGTGGCCGCGTTGACCGAGCTCACCGAGGAGGTCTCCCGATGACCACGACGACCGGGGTCGCCGCCGCGACGGGAGCCGTCGGCTCCGCCCGCACCCGCGTGGAGGGGCGCGACAAGGTCACCGGGGCGGCCCGCTACTCCGGAGAGGTTCCGTTCGCCGAACTCACCCACGGCTGGCTGGTGTTGTCGACCGTGGCCCGCGGCCGGATCCGTTCCGTGGACGACGGCCCCGTGCTGGCCATGCCGGGTGTTCTCACCGTGCTGCACCACGGGAACGCTCCGCGCGTCGACACCGACTACATGGGCATGCTGGGGCGCCCGAACCCGATCGTGGGGCTCTTCCAGCACGATCGCGTACCCTTCGCGGGCTGGCCCGTGGCGTTGGTGGTGGCCGAGACCTCCGAGCAGGCCAGGGAAGCCGCCGAGGCGCTGGTGGTCCAGTACGACGAGGAACCTCACGATGTAGCGTTCCGCCCCGGCCGCTCGGACGCCTACACGCCTGAGGACACCCCGATGGTCCAGGCCGAGACGGAGAAGGGTGACGTGGAGGCCGGCCTCGTCGCCTCCGCCGTGGTCGTGGACGCGGAATACACCACTCCGGAAGAGCACCACAACCCGATGGAGCCGCATGCGGCCACGGCCCGCTGGGACGGCGGCCGGCTCGACGTCATCGACTCCAACCAGGGCAGCAGCTGGGTGGCGAGCGAGCTGGCGCAGCTCTTCTCCCTCGATCCTGCCTCCGTGCGCGTACGGTCCGAACACGTCGGGGGCGCCTTCGGCTCGAAGGGCCTGAGCCCGCATCAAGTGGCGGCCGTGATGGCCACCACCGTGCTCCATCGTCCGGTCCGCGTTGTGCTGACGCGCCGTCAGATGTTTTCGCTCATCGGCTACCGCAGCCCCACGGCACAGCGGATCAGGCTCGGTGCCGACGCCGATGGCCGCCTGCGTGCCTTCGACCACCAGGCCCAGAGCCTCACGTCGACCGTGCACGAGTTCGTCGAGTCGAGCGCCGTGCTGGGGCGGGTGATGTATGACGCCGACGCCCATCACACCCTTCACCGGCTCGTGCGGCTCGATGTACCGACTCCGACGTGGATGCGCGCCCCGGGCGAGGCACCGGGGTCCTTCGCCCTCGAATCGGCCCTCGACGAGCTGGCCGAGAAGTGCGGCATCGACCCGATCGCGCTGCGTGTGCGCAACGAACCCGCGACGGGTCCGGTGTCCGGGCTGCCGTTCAGCAGCCGCAATGTGCTGGCCTGCTTCGAGGAGGGCGCCCGCAGGTTCGGCTGGGCGGACCGCGATCCCCGTCCCGGACTGCGCCGCGAAGGTCGCTGGCTGCTCGGAACGGGCACGGCGGCGGCCACCTACCCCTCGGGGGTGGGGCCGTCCACCGCGGCCGTGACCGCGGAGGCCGATGGGACCTTCACCGTACGGATCAACGCGGCGGACGTCGGGACGGGGGCGCGGACCGCAATGACCCTGGTGGCCGCGGACGCACTGGAGGTGGATCCGGACCGTGTCCGGGTGCGCATCGCGGACAGCGACCTCGGCCCGGCGATGATCGCCGGGGGTTCGATGGGTACGCGCTCCTGGGCGTGGGCCGTGACGGTCGCGGCCGACGAACTGCGGGAGCGGCTGTCCCTGGGCGGCGGCATTCCTCCGGAGGGGATCACGGCCCGGTCGAACACGGCCGAGGCCATCGGCGCTCTCACGAAGAAGGAACGCCACTCCTTCGGAGCGCAGTTCGCCGAGGTCGCGGTGGATACGGACACCGGTGAAGTTCGCGTGCGACGGCTGCTCGGCATCTACGCCGCGGGCACCATCGTCAACCCCCTCACCGCCCGTAGCCAGTTCATCGGCGGAATGATCTGGGGGCTGTCCATGGCGCTCCACGAGGAGGCCGTCCGGGACCAGGTCTCGGGCGGCCACGTCGGCGCCGACCTCGCCGGCTACCACTTCGCTTCGCACGCCGATGTGCCGATCATCGAGGCGGACTGGGTCGACGACCCCGTCCCGGGCGACCCGGTCGGGATCAAGGGCATCGGCGAGATCGGCATCGTGGGCGTGGCCGCCGCAATCGCCAACGCGGTGTGGCACGCGACCGGTGTACGCCACCGGGACCTGCCGATCCGTCCGGACCGCATCCTGCGTGCGGCCGACGAGGCCCGGCGCCGGGCAGCGGGAGGAGCCGGGAGTGCTTGACATCGCCGAGGAACTGAACCGGTGGTTCGAGGAGGGCCGGGACTTCGCCGTCGCCACCGTCGTGGCCGTCAGCGGCAGCGCACCGCGCGGTCCCGGCGCCGCCCTGGCCGTCGACGGTGACGGCACCGCCATCGGTTCCGTCTCCGGCGGTTGCGTGGAAGGGGCGGTGTACGAGCTGTGCGTGCAGGCGCTCCAGGACGGGCGGACGGTACGCGAGCGATTCGGATACGACGACGAGGACGCCTTCGCGGTGGGGCTCACCTGCGGCGGTGTCATCGAGGTCCTGGTCACACCGGTGCGTGCGGACGCGCCGGTGTTCCGGGCCGGGGTGTCGGCGGCGGACCGGGGTGAACCGGCGGCCCTGGCCCGGGTGGCCCGGGGCCCGGTGGAACTGCTCGGCAGGGCACTGCTCGTACACCCCGACGGCTCGTACGAGGGCAGCCTCGGCGGCCGTCCGGAGCTGGCGCGGGCTGCGGCGGAGGAGGCCCGCGCATTGCTGGACACCGGCCGCACCGGCACCGTCGAGATCGCGGAGGACGGGTCGCGCTGCCCGGGCGGCGTGACGCTGTTCGTGGAGTCGAGGGTGCCGCCGCCCCGGATGATCGTCTTCGGCGCCGTGGACTTCGCGACGGCGCTCGTACGGGCGGGCAAGTTCCTCGGCTACCACGTGACCGTGTGCGACGCCCGGCCGGTCTTCGCGACGCGCGCCCGTTTCCCCGAGGCGGACGAACTAGTGGTCGACTGGCCGCACCGCTATCTCCGGCGCACCACGACCGACGGGCAAACCGTGCTGTGTGTGCTCACCCACGACGCCAAGTTCGACGTTCCGCTCCTGGAGACGGCGCTGCGGCTGCCGGTCGCGTTCGTCGGCGCGATGGGCTCGCGCCGCACGCACGAGGACCGCGATCGTCGCCTTCGCGAAGTCGGTGTCACCAGCCGCGAGTTGGCCCGCCTGCACTCCCCGATAGGCCTCGACCTCGGCGCCCGTACCCCCGAGGAGACCGCCCTGTCCATCGCGGCGGAGATCGTCGCCGCGCGCCGGGGCGGCACGGGTGTACCGCTGACCGGATCGGGCACTCCCATCCACCATGACGTGGACGGGAGGGGGACGGACGAGGACCGCTCCCGTACGGCGGCGTGACCTGGCGAGGCCGGGCGGCCGAGGGGCAGGGGCTGAGGCTGGGCGGACGCGAGGCCGGGAGACCTGTTCAGTGGCCGCGTCCGCTCAGCCCGACACCGAGTTCCACCAGGCCGTCGAGGACCAGATCGATGCTGACCGCGGCGAGCAGCAGCCCGAGGAGCCGGCCGGGCAGTTCGAAGGTCGCATGGTGTGTGGCGCGCAGTACGCGTTCCAGGACCAGGATGCGGATGAGGTCGAGCAGAATCACCGCCACGTACGCACCAGCGACGGTGGAGCGCCAGGTCCAGGACGACTGCGCATTGGCCTCGATGAGCAGTGCTGTCATGGCCAGCGGGCTGACGACGAACGGCACGAGGAGTTCACGCAGGCCGCTGGCCACGTCGGGGGTTTCGTCGTCCGGCGCGTCCGATCCGGTCCGGTTCCCCAGGACGAGACCGACGGCGTAGAGGAAGAAGATGATGCCGCCTGCGAGCAGGAGTGCGGGGTGCTGATGTGGAACAGGTCCAGGAGCAGTGGAGCAGTCAGGCTGGCCACCAGACCGATGCAGATCGCCGCGCCGCAGGCCAGCAGAGCGATGGTACGAAGTTGGCGAGTCGGGTGCAGTTTCGCGAGGTGAGCGAAGGACAGCAGTACCTTGGGCGGCCCTACGACGGAGACGAAGGTGATCAGGGCGGCGGAGAAGGTGAGCGCGTTCACCTGCGAAATCCAGGCCGCGGGTCCGGCTCCACGTGGCAGGTGAGGTTGGTGTTCCCGGTCCGCTTGGTCTCCGTTCGCTGCCGAAGGATCGAGCGCTGTCTGCTGCCGGGAGAGAGCGCGCCCTGGATCGACCTGCGGCTCTCCTGAGCCGGCTCGCGGGCCGTCTCGCCTTCGGGACGCGCCATCCGCAGGCGCGCGCCCGGAGGGCATGGATTCCGTCGAACGCGTCCGGCATCACCGGCACGGCCGGCCGCGCCCCGCGCGTCCGGCCGGAGGTCGGGCCCGTCACCGACCGCGTCACCTTCAACGGGACGATGGCCGGGCCCGACGGCACTGCACTGCGCCTGGATCAGAACACGAACGGTCCGGGCGACTGAGTGGAGGTCGCATTGCAGGTCGCGGTGATGCCGAAGACCACGACCTTGAGGGACGTGGCCACCAGGCTGTCCCCCGAGGCGACGGTCCCCTTGAGCGGCCCCGTGGACACCGGGCTTCCGGCGGGGATGGCGGGGTTGGAGCTACCGGTGAAAGTCACCGTCCCCGCCCCCTTGTTGGTGAGCGTGAGCGTCGATTTGACCGAGTTGGCGCCCACGCTGATCGGTGCCGTGATGGCGGACGTCGAGACGTTGATGACCGCGCTCGTGCCGCTCTGGGTGGCGGTGAGGGTCGCGCTGCCCGAGCCGTAGGCTCCGCAGTCGAAGGAAATGGTGGCGGTGGTGGGGGTGACCGCCTCGGCCGTGGGCGCGAGCGCGAGAGCGCCCGCGGCAAGGGCGGAACAGATGGCGAGTCGCCGTGTGCCATGCCTCATGGTGATTGCCCTTCATGTGGGGGGACTGCCGACGCACCGAATTCGACGTGCGCGCCGGAACGCAGCATCTACCTGACGTATCGTCAGAGGTGGCTGCCTTCCCCATTGAGGCACGACCCCCTTGAAGCAACAAGGCACATCACCATGATTCTTGACATGCCACGGCCAATTTTGGTCACGTCCCTGTCCGCCCGGCCCCGGTACCCGAGCCCAGGATCCCGGGCGTTCGGTCAGGAGGGCAGCTTCAGGTCCGTGCAGCGATGACGCTGCGCTGCCCGCTCGGCGAAGGCGCGCAGTGCGGTGCGGAGGTAGCCACGCGACGGGGCCGCGTACTCGGTGTCGTTGGCCGTGAACACGGCGCGCGGGCCCGTACCGCATGCGGCGCTCGCCCAGGCGCTGTGGCGGTCGGTGCCCGCGTCGCCGTGGTAGCTGCCCGGGCCGTCGTCGGCGGTGCGCAGGCGCTGCGCGTACGGGCCGAACGCGGCGCCGAACCAGTAGAGTTCCTCGTCCCGCGCCTTGGTCTCACCGAGTGCGCAGGTTTCCAGGAGCGCGTTGCCGGGGGCGGTGGTCTCGCGGTGCCAGTCGACGGAGTCGTCCCCCGGGACGGGAATCCCCGCGCAGGTGCCCGTCGCGTTGCCGGGCGTCGGGCTGTCGGCCGACGTGGGGATGGGCGGCACACCGGTGCCGTGCGGGGCGTCGCACGACCATCGGTCGGCGGCCCGTTCGGCGGTTGCCGTGGCCAGCCGGGCGATCTGCCGGGTCTCCGTGCTGTTCTCGTGCGACTCGTCGGCACGCACGGCCACCACGAGGGAGACGGGCCTGTTGGTGCAATTGAGAACGACGCCGGTGTCACGGAAATCCGTGTAGCCCCGCCAACCACCGCCGACGGCGACCGGCAGGTGATCGGACTCCCCATTGCGCAGCATCGAGAGCGGGTCGCCGGAGAGACTGCGGTTACGGACCGCGTCGTGCGGAATCAGGGCGACCAGCAGTCTCGTGTCCGCCACCCCGCACTCGTCCCAGCGGTCGTCGTCCGCGCCTCCCGTACGATCCCCCGGCAGTCCGGGGTCGATGGAGTACGAGGTCAGGGCGGCGGACTCGGCGACCGGCAGCAGCCCCTCGCAGTATGTGGCGAGCCGTTCCTCGTACCTCCACCGCTTGCCGGTGTCGCTCATCCGGTACCAGCCGTAGCCGGCCGCGAGCACCAGGACCAGTGGCACCACGGCGTACAGTGCGATCCTGCGCATCCTCTTCATAGAGCCTTGCCCTCCCCCGTATCGATCACGCACTCCAGCCTGTCATCCGTGGCCCGGGGACCGACACCCGCCGGCCCCGGCATGAGCAGCGCTGCGGGCTCGAAGCAGCCCGGATCACACCGCCTGGGGCCGGCCCCGTCCCCGAGAGCGCCACAGGGCGCAGGCGGAAGCGGAAGACGCTAGGACGACGGCCACACGATCTGCCCGTTCGCGGCCTTCAGCGTCTCCGGGGTCACGTGTTCGTGGAATCTCAAGCAGCCGATCGCAACGGCGCCGTCCGCGAGCGGGTGGGGGTCGTGAACCCGCGCGGCCAGCCAGCCGAGCAACTCGCCGACCTGGTCGAACTCGTCCGGGTGGATCTCCTGCCGGGAGGTCAGCGACCACCCCTTCCGCGGCAGGTCGGCACGGCCGGCCAACGCCGAGCCGAGCACACCTCCCACCCTCCAGGCCGGACCGCTGCCGCCGAGCAGCGGACGAGGTTCGTCCTCGATCACCGGGTCCCCCGACTCGTCCTCCACCACGACCGGGAACCGGGTCACGATGGACAGGCACTCCGGCTGCGGCCCCATTCCCAGATGCCAGCGCAGTTCGGCGAGCTCCTGCTCGGAGAGCTCGTCCCGCAGATCGGCCGATATCGCCAGCTCATAAACGTCACTCACCCCACGCACCCTACCGAGGGGGTCCGACATGCCATTCCGGATGCGGGACAGTGCGGTGTACCCGCTGCGCTCCGGCCGGCCGGTGCGTCGCCGCGTTGGACGATCGCCCCGGCGGGGACGCCACTCACACCCTCGGCATCCGCCTGGCGAAGTATGGGTCCACGCTCGTCGTCGCACCTTCTCATGTGCTCCGGCACATCGAGCCCGTACGCCGGGCCGGCAGCCGCGCGGTTGGGTGCTCGGGCTGCCGTCCCCTGATCAAGTGACTGTACGGACAAGCGCGATCGTGGCCGGGTCAGTCGCTGCCGCCGGACTTGGTGGTCCAGAGCGGATCGATGTCGCCGAGCCAGGCGTCCTGCTCGTCCGCCAACGGCTGTGCCAGAGGCAGCGGAAGGAAACGACAGGCGAAGCCGAGGCCGGCGTCGTCGCCGTCTCCCCGGACCTGGTGCTCCCACGAGTCAGGTGTGTCGGTCGGCGCGCGGAGGAAGAAGAAGGTGGTCCTGCGCGGCTGTCCCGTGTCGGGATGCGGCTTGTCCTCGACGGCGATGCTCCGGACCACTGTGGCCTCCGACAGCCCGGTTTCTTCATCGACCTCGCGCAGAACGGCCTGTTCCGGTTCTTCGTCCGGCCCGACTCCACCGGCGGGCACCTGGGTACCGGCCCCCGGCATGCCGATGTGGTCGAACACCAGCAATTCAGGGACGGAACGATGCCGGATCACGTACGCGGCCACACGGATTCTCGGTCGGGTCATACGCGCATTGTCCGACAACGGCATCGCTTGCCGAACCCGACCGGACCGGGAAGGGAGAAGCGGAGGCCTCACACGTGCAGGAGCGGGCGGTCCTCGGAGAGAATGGCCGCGTGACGGTGACAGAGGAACTCTTGCAGCATCAGGACACACTGCGCTCCGCCGCGGATGCCGTCGACGCGGATCTTCAGCTGGACGAACTCCTGACCGGAATCGGCCGGCCGGTGCGGGTGGGGAGTTATGCCCTCGGGCTGATGGTCCGTCGCGACCTGGACGTAACGGTGATCTGCCCGTCACTCGACGCGCGGACCTTGGAAGCCGTTGCCGGAATCGGCGCACGACTTGCGCAGCACCAGCGGGTGCGGCAGGTCCGGTTCCGCGACGACACCGGCGAGTGGAACACCGATCCGGACTACCCCGACGGGCTGTATCTCGGTGTGGACTGTCGCTCGCGGGAAGGTCGGGAATGGAACCTGGACGTCTGGTTCGTCGACGAGCCCGACCGGCAGCCCGACCTCGCCCATCTCAAGGAACTGTCTGCGCTTCTCACTCCCGGAACCCGTGCGGCGATCCTCGGGATCAAGCAGGCCTGGGCAGACCGTGCCGAGTACAGAAAGTCGGTGAAGAGCGTCGAGATCTACCGGTCGGTCCTGGTCGACCGCGTCCGTACTCCGGAGCAGTTCGACGAGTGGCGCGCCGCACGGAGTCCTGAGGGCGGTCCGCACGCGTAGTCTTCACTGATGGCCGACGACTCCTCGCTGCTGAACGTCCGGTTCGACGATGCCGGACTTGTCGTGGCCGAAGAGCCTGACGAGGACGGGGTCTACAGCCTCCCCAGCCAGGACCGCGCCCCGGACGGCTCGTGGTGCTCCCTGCGCCTGGCCGACGCGTTGCACGCGCGGATCCGACCCGTCGGAACTGCGGAAGCGGTGCTGCGGGACTGGGTGACGAAAGGCCCGACGCGGGGAGTGGCCTCCTGGGACGACCCAACAGCCGCTGATCCGGTGCGGGTCCGGGCCGGGGCGGTGGTGATCCGTGACGAGCGGATGCTGCTCATCGGCTTCGAGGAGGACGGACAGCCGTACTACGAGATCCCCGGCGGCGGGGTCGAGGACGGCGAGACGCTGCACGCCGCGGTGATCCGTGAACTGCGGGAGGAGACCGGCCTGAGCGGCGAGGTGGTCGGGGAAATAGCCCGCGTCTGGAAGGACGGCCGCCGTGAGCACTACTTTCTTGTGCATGCCGAAGGTGTGGTCGGTTCCCTTGCGGAGCTCGACAATCACGGCGGGACGCCCACATGGATTCCGGTCGACCGGCTGCCCACCACACCGGTGTGGCCGCGGCGGCTGGCCTGGCGCATCGCTCACTGGCACGCGACAGGCCGGCCGGCCCGGCCGGCCGAACTCGCCGACAGCATCAACGACCTGCAGGCCCCCTGCACCTGGTGAGACGCGCGGCGTCCGCGTCCCGCGAGAAGGGCCCGCCGCGCCCGGGCGACAAAGCTCGGGTCACGGCAGGCCCCGTGTGCGCAGCGGACACCGGACGGGACGGGTCCGGCCGGGCCCCGCGTACCGTCAGGCAGTGTGCAGGGTCAGCCCGTACCGGTTGAGGATCTCGTTGATCGGCTGGTGCCAGGTCTCCCCGCCGCTGGTGCAGTTGCCCCAGCCGCCCGAGGTGACCCCCTGGGCCTGGTCCCCGCTGATGAACGAACCTCCCGAGTCTCCGGGCTCGGCGCAGACGCTCGTCTTGGTCATCTGATAAACCGCGCCCTGGCTGTAGTTCACGGTCTCGTTGGTGGCCAGCACATTGCCGCAGTGCCAGTGGCTGGTTGAACCGGACCGGCATATGGAGGCGCCGATGGGGGCCACCGCGGAGCCCCGGACCAGCTGGTCGGAGACGGTGCCCCAGCCGAGTACCACGGGGACGGTCCACCAGCCGTTGCCCACGCTGACCCAGGCGTAGTCGTCACCGGGGAAGGACGACCCCTGGAAGTTGCCGATGGCAGAACCGTCCCATCCGCTGACCGCCGCGCCGCCCTGTCCGCAATGCCCTGCTGTGACGAAGCCGCCGTACACGGAGAAGCCGATCGAGCATCGGACGTTGCCCGTGTAGTAGGGATCGCCGCCAACGGTTCCGGCAGCGAAGGTCCTGGGCGCCTCGGGTGTCCGGTTCACCAGTACGGGGCCGGTCTCGCGGGCCCGTTCGACGAATTTCTGGACATCGTTGTCACCCGTTGCCGAGGCGACCACATCGACGACGACCCGGTTGGCCTTCGGGTCGACGTGCCAGCCGCTGACACCCTCCGGCGCGGCCATCCTGTCGATCCGCTTCTTGGCCGCGTCGAGCTGCCGTGCGCTGTGCCGTACCAGTTGGACGGAGGCGCCGGACGCCCGCACGACGTCCGACTTCCGCTTGTCGGTGAGGGCCACGGTGAGCCTGCCCGCGGCCGGATCGAACCAGGAGCCGGCGTAGGAGGATCCGGCGGCCCGTCGCACTGTGCCCTGTAAGGCGGTTGCCGTCTTCTCGGCGGCCAGCCGGGCCCTGGCCTCACTCTCCGTCAGGCCGAGGTCCCTCTGCATGGCTGAGAGCAGCCCTGCGGACGCCGGTGCTTCATCGGTCGCGGAACGGGGTGTCGCGGAAGCCGGCTCCACTGCGGCGGCGGACGCCGGACCGGAGGTGAGGCCCACGGTCGCCCAGGCTCCGACAACCAGTGCGGCAGCCAGGCTCGTACGCAGCGCGTTCATACATCTCAAGGCAATGGCCCTTCTGTTGTTCCGGCATCGTGGGGGAGGAACAGCAGGCGTCCGAGAGCTCTCACCTGAGAGCGCTCTCAGAGTGTGCCGCAACGGACTGTAACGCAGCTTGACTACCAGGTCCATGCCAATTGCTGTTTCCTGCACCCCGGTTGACGGGCGCGTCCTCTCCGCGATGCCCCCGGACCCGCGGCCCTCCAGGCAGCGCGTACCCCTATGCTCACGTCAGACGATCGCGCGCACCCGAAGTGTCGGCTTCCCCTTCCACCCGGGTCTCGCGCACAGCAGCGCACCCGCCCGCAGGAGTCCCACCATGCCATCTTCCGCCGACGGATCCAGCTCCTGGACCAGGCTCTACCAGGGCTCCCCACGCGTTCCTCACACTCCCCTCGACGAGGAGACACGGCGCAATGCGGAGCTTCCGGGCACACTGCTGCCCGCACCGGAGGGGATGAATCACCCGCTCGTCTTCGACCCCGCACTGAAGCAGTTCGCCAATGCCTACCGAGCGGGAGAGCCTGAATTCGGCGATGGCGAGGAGGCGATGGGTCGGGCCTGGCATCGGGCACGGCGTACTGTACTGGACACCTTGCTCGCCTCGATCGCGGACGGCGCGTGGGGTGGTCATCTGGTGCTGCGCGGCAGCGTGTTGATGGCCACGTGGTTCGGGGACGCCGCCCGCGACCCGGGGGATCTGGACTTTCTCTTCGTGCCCCGGGACTGGGCCATGGAAGACCCCCGGGCCTCGGGACTCTTCGACACGATCGCCCGGGACGCGGCTGCGGCCGCCGCGCACGGCTCCGTCCGGATCGACGCGGCGGGCATGGTGACGGAGGACATCTGGACGTACGACCGGGTTCCGGGGCGGCGCGTGCTGCTGCCGTGGACCGCGGACGGTGTGCCCGGCGGCACCGTGCAGATCGACGTGGTGTTCAACGAGTCCCTGCCCTCCCCCGCCGTGCTCACCGGGCTCCGGCCATTGGGAGACGGGCCGGGTTGCCGCGTGCAGGCGGTGTCCCCCGAGCTGTCGCTGGCCTGGAAGTTGCTGTGGCTGGTCACCGACGCGTACCCGCAGGGCAAGGATCTGTACGACGCCGTGCTGCTCGCGGAACGCAACCCGCCGAGTTACGAACTGGTGCGGGAAGCCTTTGTGCTCGGTGGCACCGAGGGGCTTCGGCCCGCCGGTGGCTGGTGGCTCGACGAGTTGGGGGTGCAGACCGGATGGGAGCACTTCGCCGCCGAACACCCATGGGCCGCGGAGAGTGCGGCGAGCTACTGCGAGCGCCTCGCGCGGGCGCTGGCACCCCTGATGGAGGCTGCGGAACGAACGGACGGGGCGGACGAGGCGGACACGGAGGTGTCGCGCCGGTACCGACTGTGGGCCCGATGGCTGCAACCGCTGATCGAGTCCACGCGTACGTCCGCTGCGGGAAAGCCTGCCGCCTCGCTCGCGTATCTGGACGAAGGCGGGTGGAACGGCCTCGTGGCGGCCGTCGTGGTCGTACGGGAGGTTGTCGGGCGTCGGCGGCTCGGCCTGACGGACGCGCTGGCCGTCGTCCTTTCCCATGAGGGAAGTTGGCAGTACTGGCGGGACCATCCCGAGGCGTGCGTCCGGGCCCTCGACGAACTGCGCTGATCATCTCCCCCGGGCTCCGGCCCGGTTCAACCGGCCCGGCCGATCGCGCTGCGCAGCATGGCGACCGTAGTAGCCGCGGCCGCTCGCTCCGCATCGTCGTCCGTCGCACGCACTCGTTCCTCCAGGAGGACCACGGCCGCCTGGAGGACACCCACACGCACCGGAACGCTCTGCATCGCCGTGAGAACGGCAGCCGCCTGTTCGGCCGCGGTGGCCGTTGCGGCCTGCGGAATGAGGGTGGTGATTCCGCGCCCGAGCGCGCGGTCGCGAGGCGGCTGAGCCGCGGCTGTGGTCACCCGAGAAGTGTGCCGCACCCGACCGGGGGAATCGGTCAGCGACCTGCCTTCGCCCCTTCGGCGCCCTCGTGGACGTGGGCGTGGACCCGTTGCAACAATGCGGCCAGCTGGGCTTGTTCGGACCCGGTCAGCGGCTCCAGCAGTGCCTCCTGGACAGTCAGCGCCTCGGCCTGGAGCTCCCTGAGCACCGCGCATCCGTCGGGGGTGGCCGTGACCGTCACACGGCGGCGGTCGCCGGTGTCCCGGGCACGGTCGACGAGGCCGGCCACCGCGAGGTCGTCCACGATCTTGACGATGTCGCTCCGGTCGATACCCAGTCGCGATGCCAGTTCCCGCTGGACATGGGGACCGAAGTCGACGAGCGCCGACAGCACGGACATATGCCAGAGCCGCATGTCCCGGTCGGCCAGCCGTGCCGCCAGCCGGCTCCGCGCTGCCCTGCCGGTCTTGGACAGCAGATATGTCGTGAGTCCCAGGAGGCTGGGCGGGGTCTCGCTCATCGGCACTATTCTAGGCCCGCACCAATCATGGGTTTACACCTACCGATCGGAGCGCGGCGCCCCGGCCCCGCCTCCCGTCCGCACCGTTCCTGCGCGGCGCCTACCCCTGGGCCCAGTCGCGCATGGCGGTGCGCGACGAGAAGGCGGCGACGTCCTTGTCGAGCGGCTGGTCGGTGTACTGATGGATACGCCAGGACGCCTTGATGCGGGGCTTTCCCGCAGTGACGTAGTCGGCGATCCACAGGCCGTCCCCCGCATACGAGGTGGTGTCGTGGTTCAGCCAGAAGTATCGGTTGCAGTAGAGCAAGACCCTGTGGTGCGGTCGCAGGCGCTTGACCTCGCGGATGAAGCGGTCCTTCTCCGCATTGCTGGCCCTCGCGCCCTCGCCGTTCTGTTCCCAGTCCACGGCGAGCAGGTCACCCGTCTTCTCCGGGGCCTTGCTCACGAAGTACTCGGCCTGGGCCGTGATGCTCCCCGGCCAGAGAAAGTGATAGAAGCCGACCACGCACTCGGCGTCCCTCGCGCGTTTCACCTGTGAAGCGATGTGCGGATTGACGTAGGAACGCCCTTCGGTGGCCTTGATGAAGACGAAGTCCAGTCCGTCCGTGTCGAAGGACGACTGATGGGAGCTGACATCGACGCCATGCAGCATGGGCACCGCCTTCAAGTGGGCTCGGTAATTCCGGTCTCTTCGTGTACGTGCCCCCAGGCACTCGCCCCCATCCTTCGGGTGAACATACGAATCGTTTTTCCATCGCCAGGAATAGCGACCGGCAATGGGCAGTTGGTGAAGCCGCGAGACCACATCACCCAGCGCAGGCGCCATCGGAAGGTCGGACCCATGAAGATCGGCATCATCGGAGCGGGCAACATCGGCGGAAACCTCACCCGGCGCCTCACCGCGCTGGGCCACGATGTGTCCATCGCAAATTCGCGCGGCCCCGAGACGCTCTCCGCACTTGTCGAGGAGACCGGAGCCACTGCGGTCACCGCCGCGGAGGCGGCCCGGGGAGCCCAGGTCGTTGTCGTCACCGTCCCCCTCAAGGCCGTCCCCGATCTGCCGGCCGGCCTGATCGACGATGCCGCGGAAGGGGTCGCGGTCATCGACACGGGCAATTACTACCCGCAACAGCGCGACGGTCGCATCGGAGCGATCGAGGACGGCACGCCCGAGAGCCGGTGGACCGAGGAACAGATCGGCCACCCGGTGATCAAGGCGTTCAACGGGACGTACGCACAGGACATCCTCTCCAACGGTCTCCCCGAGGGAAGCCCCGGCCGTCAGGCGCTGCCGGTGGCCGGCGACGACGCGGCGGCCAAGCAGGTCGTGCGCGACCTCATCGACGAGCTGGGTTTCGACACCGTGGACGCGGGGGGCCTCGACGAATCATGGCGTCAGCAGCCCGGCACGCCTGTCTACGGTCACCAGGGTGACGCGGAAGCAATCGTGCAGGCCCTCGCCGAAGCGTCCCGCGAGCGTACGGCCGAGTGGCGGGCCTGACGGTCCCCGAAGCCGAGGCGCTCGGGTGCGCGCGTACCCGAGCGCCAGGTTCGCCCGCGCCGTGCGCGGACCGGTGGCCCGGGCCAGGGCCCGGCGACCGGACCGGTGCTACCGGGCGTCGTCCGGAAGGGCCGGAAGGCTGTCCATGAACGAGCTGACGGAGAAGACCGCGCGTCCGGGGCCGGGCGGACCGTATCCGGGGGGCGAACTGAGACCGTACTCCTCCATGGTCGCGCGATAGGCGTCCAGCAGACGGATGTGGTACTCCAGTGGCGCTCCGTCCGGATTGGTCTTCCCGAGCGGAGTGGTGGGTTCCGGGCACCAGGTGGTGAACCTCGGGGTGATGCCGTGCGACATGAAGAACCGCAGGCCCTCGGTGGTCGACGCGATGGCCTCGTCCACCGTGGTGAAGCCGAAGGGCTCGGCCATCTCCACGCCCGCCACGAAGTTGGGGATGACATTGCGGGCGCCGAAGACCTCGGCGGAGTCCAGGATGCGGCGGTGCCACTCGTCACGGCCCACGTAGCGTTCCTTGCCGGGGCAGTAGAGCTCGAACAGCCGACGGTCCCACACCTCGTAGTTGGGGTGGTAGATCTGCACACCGTAGTCGTGGAATCGCTGGACGTCGGCCTTGGGCAGGGCCTGGGCGACGACCTTGCCGATCCAGCGGCCGGGGAATCGCTCCTCGATGGCCTTGGCGTACTGCCCGTAGAAATCGGCCTCGTCGCGGCCGCCGATGTGGGACGTGATGGCCCCGCCGGTGAGGGTGTAGGCAGTGGATGTCTTCGCCGTGTCGTACTTGTCGATGATGGCGAGCGCCTCCAGGACCTCCTCGACCGGCTTCACCCCGGTGTACGGACGTCCCGCCGCCTTGTGCTGGCGCCAGTTGTGGTTGATGTCGCAGTACTGGCACTCCTCCTTCGCACCGAAGTACTGGCAGACCCGGAAGACGGTCAGGTAGACGAGGTATCCCCATTGGATGGTGGGGGCCACCTCCATCACGGACTTGCCGTTCTCCAGTGTGTGACGGTAATAGTCCGGCATCGGCGGCAGACCCACGTCCGAGATCCGCCGGCCGTCGAGATACAGCGCGAGCACACCGTCGTCATCGGCCGCGACACGGTACGGGGACGCGGGGTTGACCCGGACGGACACGACGGTCCTGCGCAGGCCGTACGGACCGCCGGTGAGGACGATCTCCTCCGGTGGGCGGCGGAGTGCGGCCGCGCCCAGCTCGGGGAGGGTGCCGTGGTCGAAGGAGAAGATGAAGTAGGACTTCGGCTTGACATCACCGCCCTCGTTGTCGCTGAGGGCGGACTCGTCGAACGCCACGCCGCCGCGCAGCAGATCCTCCTTGATGACGGCTTCCCGGGGCACGTGCGGGAACTGCTCCATGAGGCGCTCGATCAGACGGGTGCGGTTCCCGTCCGTGCGGCTCGGTTCGGTGCGGCTGCGGTCGGTACTGCTCGGCATGTGCGCGACTCCTCGGTCCGGTCGTCTGCGGCGTTCCGGGTACGCCGCACTGTGCAACGAGCCGGACACGTCCACAGTGCCCAGCCCCACCGGCCGATTCGCCCCGCTGCGGCGTGAACGGCCGGCCGCCGCCGGGGCCGGGATTCACCGGTTCCAGTGCGTGGGGCGGCCGAGTGACGGCGGGAGCTTCGTCGCCGCGTCTCCGCGGGCCGCGTTGAGCTGGGCCCGGGTGAGGAAGAGGCTGCTGGTGAGGTCGGCGCCGGACAGATTCGCGTCCCGGAAGTCGGCACCGATCAGGTCGGCCAGACGCAGATCGGCACCGGTGAGGTCCGCTGCGATCAGATAGGCGCCGCGCAGGTCGGCGCCCCGCAGATCGGCGCCCTTGAGCCTGGCTCCTATGAGGTCGGCGCCGCGATGGTCACGCTTCTTCCTGCGCGGCGCCGTCGCTCGTACGAGTTCGCTGGTGCGGAGCAGCAGTTCGGCCACGACGTCGCGGTGGCCGGCCACATCCAGGTCCGAGAACGCGTCGGCCGGGAGGCGGGTGAGGCGTTCCGTCTCGTCGAGGGTGCGCCGGATCTCGGCCTGGAGGGGCCTCGCCGGTTCCAGGGACAGCGCTTCGGTGAGGTACCAGAGGAGTTCATGGAGCTGCCGCACGACCGGGAACACCTGGAACATCTGCCCGGCGGTCTGCGGGGCCCGGCGCCAGTCCTGTCCGTCGAAGGTCTCGCCGGAGACCTTCTGGCCCGCCCCGAAACAGTCGTACACGGTGCACCCCGGAAAGCCCTGTGTCCGGAGTTCGGTGTGGATGCCGCAGCGGAAGTCCTCCTGGAGGTTCCGGCAGGGCTTCCCGGCGTCCTTGTCGATCGCGAAGTCCGCGGACCGTGTCAGAGTGAGCGCCACGCAGCACAGCCCGAAACAGTTCGCGCAGTCGGCGCGCAGCGCGGCACGGTCGCCGCGGTCGATGGCGGGGCCTTGGACGTTGTCGGGCACGGTGCGCGGATCCTCCGGGTACGGAACTGTCGGACGGTCGACCCTATCGGCATCCAATCACCCGTTCGCGTCAATTTCATGATCAACGGATTCCGGGGGCTCCCGGGCGGGCCCGAGCGCTGCGCGCAATGATGGTGGGTAGTACATCTTTATAGGAGGTTGCCACGGACGTGGCGAACGCATCAGTGGACGGCATCCCTGCCCGGCGGGTACTCACCGATCCGGCCGGTCTTGTCCGGTATCAGCACGACGAGGCCGAGTGGGCTCCTTACGGAACACCCCTGGCCGTGGTGCGTCCGCAGACCACCGAAGAGGTGCGGGATGTGGTTCGGCACTGTCTGGCCCACCGCATCCCGTTGGTGCCGCGTGGTGCGGGCACCGGCCTGTCGGGAGGTGCGAACGCCGTGGACGGGGCGATCGTCCTGTCCTTCGAGGACATGAACCGCATCGTCCGCATCGATCCGGCGGAGCGGCTGGCCGTCGTCCAGCCGGGCGTGGTCAACGACGATCTGCGGGCGGCGGGCGCCGAGCACGGACTCTGGTACCCGCCGGATCCGGCGAGTTCGCCCTGGTCGACGATCGGCGGGAACGTCGCGACCAACGCGGGGGGCATGTGCTGCGTCAAGTACGGCGTGACGCGTGACTACGTCCTCGGTCTCGAAGTGGTCAACGGGCTCGGTGAGGTCGTCTCGCTCGGCCGGCGAACCGCGAAGGGCGTTGCGGGGTACGACCTGGCCGGACTGATGGTCGGGTCCGAGGGCACCCTCGGCGTGATCACGGAGATCACGGTGCGGCTGCGTCCGGCGCGACCGCAGGAGCGGACGGTGGCCGGGTACTTCTCCTCGGTGGTCGCCGCGGGCGAGGCGGTGAGCGCCGTGACCGCATCGGGCGTGATCCCCTCGGCGCTCGAACTGGTCGACCGTCACTGCCTGGCCGCTGTCGACGCCTGGAAGAAGATGGGCCTCTCCGCCGACGCGGACGTGGTGCTGCTCGGCCGGGTCGACACACCGGGCGCGGAGGGCGACGCGGAGGCCGAGCTGGTCCGGGAGTGCTTCGAGCGGGCGGGGGCGACCTGGGCCGCGGTCTCCACGGACCAGCAGGAGGCCGATGCGCTGTTCCAGGCGCGCAGACTGGCCTACCCGGCGCTGGAGCGGCTCGGTCCGGTCCTGACCGAGGACGTGTGTGTGCCGCGGACGGCGGTGCCCGAGATGCTGGCCCGGATCGAGAGGACGGCGGCCCGGCACGACATTCTGGTGGCCAACATCGCCCATGCCGGGGACGGGAATCTGCACCCGCTCATCATCACCGCTCCCGGCGACGAAACGGCGCGGGCCCGCGCGCAGTTGGCCTTCGAGGACATCCTCGATGATGCGATCGCCCTCGGGGGAACGGTGACGGGCGAGCACGGTGTGGGGTTGCTGAAGATGCGCGGGATGAACAAGGAACTGGGTTCCGCGGTGCTGGGCATGCATCACGCGGTGAAGGCGGCGCTGGATCCGCACGGCATCCTCAACCCGGGCAAAGTGCTCGGCGGGGGCGCGTCGACGCTCGCCGGTGAAGGTGACGTTCCGGCGGCGTGAGAGAGGGGATCGTGGCGCGGCGGCATCGGGCACGCCGGGCGGCGGGTGCCCCACGCCCGAGCCACTGTCAGAGGCGCGGCGCACACTGGCAGGAGTACGGCACGGGCGAAGGGAAACGCTGATGGACACCGGGCACGGGACAGGTTTCGAACCGGCCACCGGGGACGGCCCGAAGGCACCGGAGCGGGAGGGCGAGCGCTCCGCTTCCGTACGGACGGCGTTCGAAGGAATGCTGCAGATCCGCCGCCTGACGAACACCGGGCGCGCCGACCCGCAGACTGTACCCGCGCAGTGGGAGACGCACCGTCCGGTGCGAGCGGTCGCCCTCGCTCTGGAGGCCTCGGGCCTGGCCGCCTCGGCCGTTGACGGATCGGGCGTGCGCACGGCGAGCGGGTACCGCGTGCAGCGGGGCGAGGCACCGGGGGGCGCGCGTGTCGAGTGGCTCGGGCCGCCCGGCAGCGGCGCCGCCCATGCGGAGGAGGCCGAGCTGGCCCGGTGCGCGGCCGTGCTGCGGGAGTTGGGCTGGACGGTGCTGCTGTACCGCGGGGCGCGCCGTCGAAGATTCCTGGAGGTCGAGCCACCGGCCGGTGCACGAGGGCCGAACGACGGGTAGCGGGCGTCCGTCGCGCCGTCGCCCGCGGGCGTTGTCAGACCCATGGGGGATGCTGGTGGGTACGACACCTCTGACCGGGAGATGCTGAGATGCGCAATGACGAACTCGCCGCGGCCCAGGCATATGTCCGACTGCTGGAGGCCACTCGCGCCGCGCTCGCGGACCCGGACGACGGCCCCTTGTACGTGCCGTTGCTGGCCTCGCCGATCGCCGAAGCGGATGGCGCACTCCAGCGCGCGGGCCTCTGCGGCAACGAGTCCCGGTTCTTCGATCTGGTGAGATCGCTGCAGCCGAGCATGTCCGGCAGCGGACACTGAGCGAACCCGCCGAACGGCGCGGCGGGGCTCCGTGCTCCGCCGTCAGCAGGCGTACGCGGTCGCGCGATGAGTTGATCCGAGAAGCCGGGACACCTGACCGGCTCCTTGACTGAAAGCGTGTGGCGAACCTAGCGTACGGCCTGGATGAAACGATTCATATGCACATCCGAACGTTCTCCGGTTGCTGGATGACTCCGCTTACGAGGTGTTCATGTCTGATGTGTCAGCCGTCAAGGCAGCTCTGAAGTCCCAGGTCATCGAGACGCCGTCGTGGGGGTACGGGAATTCCGGAACGCGGTTCAAGGTGTTCGCGCAGCCGGGTGTGCCGCGTGACCCGTTCGAGAAGCTTGAGGACGCGGCCCAGGTGCACGCGTTCACGGGCGTGGCTCCGAAGGTGTCGCTGCACATTCCGTGGGACAAGGTCGAGGACTACACCGCGCTGACCCGGCACGCCGAGGATCTCGGTCTGCGGATCGGGGCGATCAACTCCAACGTCTTCCAGGACGACGACTACAAGCTCGGTTCGGTCACCCATCCCGATCCGAAGGTGCGCCGCAAGGCCACCGACCACCTGCTGGAGTGCGTCGACATCATGGACGAGACCGGGTCCCCCGATCTCAAGCTCTGGTTCTCCGACGGCACGAACTACCCCGGGCAGGACGACATCACGGCCCGCCAGGACCGGCTGGCCGAGGCGCTGGCCGAGGTGTACGAACGGCTGGGCGACGAGCAGCGGATGCTGCTGGAGTACAAACTCTTCGAGCCCGCTTTCTACACGACCGATGTTCCCGACTGGGGCACGGCGTACGCCCACTGTCTGAGTCTCGGCCCGAAGGCCCAGGTGGTCGTGGACACCGGGCACCACGCGCCGGGCACCAACATCGAGTTCATCGTGGCCTCGCTGCTGCGGGCGGACAAGCTCGGCGCGTTCGACTTCAACTCCCGGTTCTACGCGGACGACGATCTGATGGCCGGAGCGGCCGACCCGTTCCAGCTGTTCCGGATCATGCACGAGGTGGCCAGGAACGGCGGCCTCAAGCCCGAGACGAACGTCAACTTCATGCTCGACCAGTGCCACAACATCGAGGCGAAGATCCCCGCAGTGATCCGGTCGGTCGCCAATGTCCAGGAAGCCACCGCCAAGGCGCTGCTGGTCGACATGGCAGCACTGGGTGCCGCCCAGCGGTCCGGCGATGTGCTGGCCGCGAACGGCGCCCTGATGGATGCGTACAACACCGATGTACGTCCGCTGCTGGCCGAGGTCCGTGAGGAACTCGGTCTGGCCAGGGACCCGTTCGCCGCATATCTGGCCTCGGGCAACCAGGAGCGGATCGCCGCCGCCCGGGTCGGTGGCGAGCAGGCCGGCTGGGGTGCCTGAACCCCGCCTTCCCCCCGTACGAACACCGACCGGTTCAGCCGCACCCCCGACCACGAAGGAATCCCATGGCCTCCGCGACGCACCCCGAAGTCGCCGCACTCCTGGAACGGGCCCACCGGATCGGCTCCGACGCCCGGAACACCAACTACGCCGGCGGCAACACATCGGTCAAGGCCACCGGCACCGACCCGGTCACCGGGGGCGACACCGAACTGCTCTGGGTCAAGGGTTCCGGCGGTGACCTCGGCACGCTGACCGAGGCCGGGCTCGCCGTGCTGCGGCTGGACCGGGTGCGTGCTCTCAGGGACGTGTACCCGGGGGTGGAGCGCGAGGACGAGATGGTGCCGGCGTTCGACTACTGCCTGCACGGCAAGGGCGGTGCCGCACCGTCCATCGACACGGCGATGCACGCCCTGGTCGAGGCCGCTCACGTCGACCATCTGCATCCGGACTCGGGGATCGCGCTGGCGTGCGCCGCCGACGGCGAGAAGCTGACCGCGGAGTGCTTCGGCGACAAGGTGGCCTGGGTGGGCTGGCGCAGACCGGGATTCCAGCTCGGCCTGGACATCGCCGCGGTCAAGGAGGCCAACCCGCAGGCCGTCGGCGTGATCCTCGGCGGCCACGGCATCACGGCCTGGGGCGAGACCTCCGAGGAGTGCGAGCACAACGCGCTCTGGATGATCCGCACCGCCGAGACCTTCCTCCAGGAACGGGGCAGGGCCGAGCCCTTCGGCCCCGCGTGGGCGGGCCGCGAGCCGCTTCCCGAGGAACGGCGCCGGGAGCGTGCGGCCGCGCTCGCCCCGCTGATCCGCGGCCTGGCCTCCACCGACCGCTCCCAGGTGGGCCATTTCACCGACACGGCACCGGTGCTGGACTTCCTGGCCCGGACCGAACACCCCCGGCTCGCCGCACTGGGCACCTCGTGCCCGGACCACTTCCTTCGTACGAAGGTCAGCCCGCTGGTGCTCGACCTGCCCGCGGACGCCCCGTTGGACGAAGCTGCGGCGCGGCTGAAGGAGCTGCACGGGGAGTACCGGGAGGCGTATCGCGCGTACTACGGGCGTCATGCCTCCCCCGACTCCCCCGCGATGCGTGGCGCGGACCCGGCGATCGTGCTGGTGCCCGGGGTCGGCATGTTCTCCTTCGGCAAGGACAAGCAGACGGCCCGGGTCGCCGGGGAGTTCTATCTCAACGCCATCAACGTGATGCGCGGTGCCGAGGCCGTCTCCTCGTACGCGCCGATCGAGGAGTCCGAGAAGTTCCGGATCGAGTACTGGGAGCTGGAGGAGGCCAAGCTGCGCCGGAGGCCGAAGGCGAGACCACTGGCCACCCGGGTGGCGCTGGTCACCGGCGCGGGGTCCGGCATCGGCAGGGCCATCGCGCACCGGCTGGTCGCGGAGGGGGCGTGCGTCGTCGTCGCGGACATCGACGCGGAGAACGCCGCCTCGGTGGCCCGGGAGCTCGGCGGCTCCGACAGGGCAGTGGCCGTGACGGCCGATGTGACCAGTGAGGAGCAGATCGTCGAGGCGTTCCGGGCCGGTGCGCTGGCGTTCGGCGGCGTGGATCTCGTCGTGAACAATGCCGGTATCTCCATCTCGAAGCCGCTGCTGGAGACGACGGCCCGGGACTGGGACCTGCAGCACGACATCATGGCGCGCGGCTCGTTCCTGGTCTCGCGCGAGGCCGCCCGGATGATGCGGGCGCAGAACCTCGGTGGCGACATCGTCTACATCACCTCCAAGAACGCGGTGTTCGCCGGTCCGAACAACATCGCCTACTCGGCCACCAAGGCGGATCAGGCCCACCAGGTGCGGCTGCTGGCCGCGGAACTGGGCGAGCACGGGATCCGGGTCAACGGCATCAACCCCGACGGAGTGGTGCGCGGTTCGGGGATCTTCGCGGGCGGCTGGGGCGCCCAGCGCGCGGCGACGTACGGCATCGAGGAGGAGAAGCTCGGCGAGTTCTACGCCCAGCGGACACTGCTCAAGCGCGAGGTGCTCCCGGAGCACGTGGCCAATGCCGTGTTCGCGCTGACCGGCGGGGACCTCACCCATACGACCGGACTCCATGTTCCTGTCGACGCCGGTGTGGCCGCGGCCTTCCTTCGATGACCGGATGAGATGTCGATGTCCGTGACCTCGCACAGCGAAGCGGCCTTTGCCGCTGTGGACCTCGGTGCCACCAGTGGCCGGGTGATCACCGGCCTGGCCGGTCCGGGGAGGCTCGAACTGACCGAGGCGCACCGATTCGCCAATACGCCGGTCCGGTTGCCGGACGGACTGCGGTGGAACGTGCTCGCGCTGTACCAGGGGATGCTGGAGGGTCTGCGGACCGCTGCACGCGGCGGTCCGATCGCGTCGATCGGGATCGACACCTGGGCGGTCGACTACGGCCTTCTCGATGCGGACGGGGCGCTGCTCGGGCTGCCGTTCCACTACCGGGACAGCCGGAACGGCAGGGCGGCCGAGCAGGTGCTGGCCGTATGCGGAGCGCAGGAGCTGTATACGGTGAGCGGTTTGCAGCATCTGCCGTTCAACACCGTGTTCCAGCTTGCCGCGCACCGGGCCGGTGCCCAGTGGAGTGCGGCAGAGTCGTTGCTGCTGATCCCCGATCTGCTGACGTACTGGCTGACCGGCGTGGTGGGCGCGGAGATCACCAATGCGTCGACGACCGGCCTGTTCGACGCGTCGGCCGGCGACTGGTCCGATGCGCTGATCGGTCGGCTGGGGCTGGAGCGCTCCCTGTTCCCGCCGTTGCGCGAGCCGGGTGATCCGGCGGGGACGCTGCTGCCGCACGTCGGCGAGTTCACGGGGCTGCCGACCGGCACACCGGTGACGGCCGTCGCCTCGCACGACACGGCGTCGGCGGTCGCGGCGGTGCCCGCGACCGGGCCCGGGTTCGCCTATGTGTCCTGCGGTACGTGGTCGTTGGCGGGGCTTGAGCTGGCGGCTCCGGTATTGACGGAGGAGTCGCGCGCGGCGAACTTCACCAATGAGCGCGGGGTGGACGGCACTGTCCGCTATCTCCGCAACATCATGGGAATGTGGCTGCTGGAGGAGTGCCGGCGTACCTGGGACCGGCGGGGCGAGGATCCGGGCCTGGCCGCGCTGCTCGCAGAGGCGGCCCGGGCCCGGCCCTTCGCAGCGGTGATCGATCCCGACGACCGGGCGTTCCTCGCACCGGGTGACATGCCGTCGCGGATCGACACCCATCTCGTTCAGTCCGGGCAGGTGACGCCCGACGGTCCCGGCGGTTATGTGCGATGTGTGCTGGAGAGCCTGGCGCTGGCCCATCGCAGGACTCTGCGGGAGGCGGCCGGTCTCGCGGGGCGGGAGTTGACCCGGATCCATCTTGTCGGCGGGGGTTCACGCAACGAGCTCCTGTGCCAGTGGACCGCGGATGCCACGGGGCTTCCCGTCACGGCCGGCCCGGCCGAGGCAACCGCGCTGGGCAACATCCTGGTGCAGGCGCGCGCCCGGGGTCTGGTGGGCGATCTCATGGACATGCGACAACTGGTCGCACGGACGCAGGGATTGCGCCACTACACCCCCCAGGGGGACCAGCGGGCCTGGGACCGGGCCGCCGCGCGGCTGGAACAGGCCTGAGTCCGTTCGGCCCTCGACAGAACCGAAGGAAGGAAACTCATGACTGATGTCTCGCCCGCCTCGCTCGACTCCGTGCTCACCCGTACCGTGCGGCGTCGTACCCGTGTCGGTCTGGTCTCCGGCGGACTCGGGGCCTACTGGCCGCAGTTTCCCGGCCTGCTCGACCAACTGCGGGAGTCGGCCCGCTTTGTGACCGGGCGGTTCGAGGAGATGGGCTGCGAGGTCGCCGATGCCGGTTTCATCTCCGATCCGCACGAGGCCGCGAAGGCCGCGGAACGGCTGAGGGCGGCCGACTGCGACATCGTCGTGACGTTTCTGACGACATATCTCACGGCCTCGATGGTCCTGCCCGTCGCCCAGCGCGCGCACGCTCCGGTGCTGGCCATCGACCTCCAGCCGACCGAGGCGATGGACCATCCGGACACCGACACGGGCAAGTGGCTGGCGTACTGCGGTCAGTGCCCGCTGCCCGAGATCGCCAATGTGTTCCGGCGTGGCGGCATCCCGTTCCGCTCCGTGTCGGGCCATCTGCGTGACGAGAACGCCTGGCAACGGATCGGCCGCTGGATCCGTGCCGCTCAGGTGCGCGGCGCGATGCGCCACGGCCGGCACGGTCTGATGGGCCACCTCTACCCCGGCATGCTCGACGTCTCCACCGACATGACGTTGGTCTCCACCCGGTTCGGCGGGCATGTCGAAGTCCTGGAATTCGACGACCTGCGGGTCCGGGTCGCCGCCGTGACGGACGGGGCGGCCGCTGAACGCGTCGCGCTCGCGCGTACGGTCTTCACCCTCGACGACTCCGTCGACGAGGACGACCTCGCCTGGGCGGCGCGGGTCTCGGTGGGCCTGGACCGGCTCGTCGAGGACTTCGGGCTCGACAGTCTCGCCTACTACCACCGCGGTCTGGAGGGCGAGATCCACGAACGGCTCGGCGCCGGCATGATCCTCGGTGCGTCGCTGCTGACCGCGCGCGGCGTTCCGATGGCCGGTGAGTACGAACTGCGCACCAGCCTCGCCATGCTGATCGCCGACACCATCGGCGCCGGTGGTTCCTTCACCGAACTCCAGGCCCTCAATTTCCGCGACCGCGTCGTCGAGATGGGCCACGACGGCCCGGCCCACCTGGCCATCAGCGCCAAGGATCCACTGCTGCGCGGGCTGGGCGTCTACCACGGCAAGCGCGGCTGGGGCGTGAGCGTGGAGTTCGATGTCAGACACGGCCCGGTCACCACGTTCGGCATCGGGCAGGAGGCCGACGGCACCTTCACCTTCATCGCCTCCGAGGGCGAGGTCGTACCGGGGCCGCTCCTGGAGATCGGCAACACCACCTCCCGGGTCGACTTCGGCTTCGACCCCGGCGAGTGGACCGATGCCTGGTCCGCGACCGGCATCGGTCACCACTGGACGCTGTGCACCGGCCACCGTGCCAAGGACTTCAAGGCCGCCGCCGACCTGCTCGGCGTCCCGTTCCGCACGGTCGACGGGCCGAACGACCTCTGAGTCCCGCACGGGCTCGCCTCACTCGGCAGCAGTCGGGTTCTCGGTCTGCCCGATGCGTCTTCGGCCGTTTCAGGCCGTCGTCCCGGGAACGGCGGCCAGGCCGAGTTCACGGTCGCCCAGCGGGGCGAAGAAGCGTGCCACATCGGCCTCGGTGACCTCGGCGAGTGTCGCCGGGCGCCACTGCGGGTTGCGGTCCTTGTCGATGATCTGGGCGCGCACGCCCTCCACCAGGTCGGGCCCGGTGAAGGCGGTGCACGAGGTCCGGTACTCCTGGTCGAGCACCGCTTCCAGGCTTCCGAGCCCACGCGCCCTGCGCAGCGCGGACAGGGTCACCTTGAGCGCGGTGGGCGACTTGCTCAGGATGGTCGCGGCGGCCTGCTTGGCTGCGGGGACGCCGGTGCTGTCGAGGCGGTCGACGATCTCCTCGACCGAGTCCGCCCGGTAGCAGGAGTCGATCCACTCACGGTGCACGGCCAGTTCACCGTCCGGCGCGGGGGCGGCGTACCGCCGTACCGTCTCCTCGACGCCGGCAGCCGTCTCGCAGCCGGCGAGGGCCGCGGTGAGTTCGGTGAGGCGCTGCGACGGTACGAAGTGGTCGGCGAGCCCGCACAGCAGCGCGTCACCCGCGCCGACGGCGTCCGCGGTGAGTGCGAGATGGGTCCCGAGCTCACCGGGCGCCGCGGCGAGCAGGTACGTGCCACCGACATCGGGGACGAATCCGATCCCGGTCTCGGGCATGGCGATGCGCGAGCGTTCGGTGACGACACGGATGTCGCCGTGGGCCGAGACGCCGACGCCGCCGCCCATCACGATGCCGTCCATGATCGCGACGTAGGGCTTGGGAAATCGGGCGATGCCGGCGTTGAGCCGGTACTCGTCGCGCCAGAACTCCATCGACATGGAGCCGCCGGCCCGGGCGTCCTCGTAGATCGACCGGATGTCGCCGCCCGCGCAGAGACCCCGCTCGCCCGCCCCGGTGATCAGGACCGCGGTCACGGAGTCGTCGGCCTCGGCGTCGGCGAGTGCCTCGGCAACGCGGGCCACCATGGCGTGGTTCAGCGCGTTCAGGGCACGTGGACGGTTGAGGGTGATGTGCCGGACACGCCCCTCGGTGTGCAGCAGAACGGGATCTTCGTGGTTCATGAATGCGCTCCGGTCATCCCCTGTGCCGTATCGGCCGCCGATCGCGGACGATCTTCCGCTGCCATTCTCCGGGGCGGGATCCGTGCCCGGACGGCAGGGGTCCCGGGGCAGGCCGGTCCGGATTTCCGGCCGGATTCTTCCGGACGTCCGCTGTGCAAGCGACCGGAACCGGTTCGACAATTGAGTGACCCAGTTCGGGCCGCGCCGTCCGGCAGCCCCGCCCGGCGATCTCCGGAGCAGGAATGACCGATCACGACCAGCAACCGAGCCCTGCCGTCCCGCCGCGCCTGCTGATCGAGAAGACGCACAACGGCGAGCACGCGACGGCACAGCGCCTTGCCATGAATCGGACGGGCAGCTTCGAGTGGGATGTGGGGGCCGGGACGCTCGACATGGACGACGCAGGGCTGTTGGTCTTCGGTCTGGACCCGCAGACCTTCGATGCACGGCCCGAGACCGTGCTGGACCGGCTCGAACCGTCGGAACGGACTCGTCTCGATGCGGCGATCGTCGAGGCGATAGAGAGTGGACGCAGTTCGTACAGCGTCCACTTCCGGGTGCCGATGGGCGACGGCAGGGACCAGTGGACCCATATCCAGGCCCGCATACTGCGCAGCGAGGACGGCCGGGCGCACCGGATAGTCGGGGTGGTGCAGGACGCCACCGCGGAAGTCACCCATTCGGCCTTCGTACTCGATCTGGAAAAACGGCGGCAGCGACAGACCAGTATCGTTGAACGCACAACGAGCGCGCTGTCACGCGCGGTGACCGTCGACGACGTGACCGCCGCACTCACCGGCCCGGGTGGACTTGCCCGGCTCGGGGCGGACGGCCTCTCGCTCGGCCTGGTCGAGAACACGACGCTGAGCGCCATCGCTCTCAGCGGCGACTCCATGGAGGCGATCGACGCGCTCGGAGACGCGGGGCTGGACCGGCGGTTTCCGCTGGCGGACACCGTTCTCAGCGGCCGGCCCCGGTTCCTGACCTCGGTATCGGCGCTCACCCGTCGCTACCCCCTGCTGGCCCCCTATGCCGACCGCCTGAAGTTCCGGGCCGCCGCTTATCTGCCCCTCGTCGCCCAGGCGCGTTCGCTCGGCGCCCTGGCGCTCTTCTACCGCGAGAACACGAGCTTCAACGCGGATGAGCGCAATCTGTGTCTGGGGCTGGCCGCCATCGTGGCGCAGTCCCTCCAGCGCGCGAAGCTCTTCGACGAGGAGCGCGAATTCGCCACCGGCCTCCAGGCGGCGATGCTGCCGCGGCGGATCCCGGAGATCGAGGGCGGCGAGATCGCCGTGCGCTACCACGCCGCCTGGAGCGGTCGTCAGGTCGGCGGCGACTGGTACGACGTGATCGGTCTGCCCAAGAACCGGTTCGGGATCGTGGTCGGCGACGTGCAGGGCCATGACACGCACGCGGCCGCCATCATGGGTCAGTTGCGCATCGCCCTGCGGGCGTACGCAGCCGAGGGGCATCCTCCTTCGACGGTGCTGGCGCGGGCTTCGCGTTTCCTCGCCGAACTGGACACGGACCGCTTCGCGACCTGTACGTACGCCCAGGTCGATCTCGCTTCGGGGACCGTGCGCGTGGTGCGGGCCGGGCATTTCGGCCCGCTGATCCGGCATATGGACGGCCGGGTCGGCAGCCCGCAGGTGCGGGGCGGGCTGCCACTGGGCATCTCGACCGACTTCCTGGACGAGGAGTTCCCGGAGACCCGGCTGGACCTGGTCCCGGGCGAGACGCTCGTCCTGTACACCGACGGACTGGTCGAAGAGCCGGGGGCCGACATCGATGCGGGCGTGCAGACGCTGATCAACGAGGTGGGTGCGGGGCCGGCGAGCGCCCAGGCCCTGGCCGATCATCTGTCGGACCGGCTCTGGGAGCGTTGGGGCTCCGGGGACGACGTGGCGCTGCTGGTCCTTCGGCGCAGCCCGGATCCCGGGTCACCGCGGGCCCCGCGGCTGCACCAGTACATCCACCAGGCGGATCCGGAGGGGCTGTCCGACGCCCGGACCATCGTGCGCCAGGCCCTCACCGACTGGGACATGGCCGAACTCGCGGACGATGCCGAGCTGGTGACCGGGGAACTGCTGGTGAACGTCCTGCTGCACACGGAGGGCGGCGCGGTCCTCACCCTGGAGGTGCTGCCGGAACCGGTGCGGCGGGTCCGCCTGTCCGTGCAGGACCGCTCCAGTGCCTGGCCACGGCGTCGCAGCCCGGGCGAGACCGCGACATCCGGGCGGGGGCTGCTGCTGCTGGATGCCGTCGCCACCCGCTGGGGCATCGAGCCTCGCGGCGAGGGCAAGGCGGTCTGGTGCGAGATCGGACCGTCGACACCGCCCGGCGCGAAGCGGGAGTGACGGCAGCCCCGAGCGGAGGGCTGGGCCGCCCCACGCACCAGGCGTGGAGCGGCACAGCCTCGGCCCGATGGCCCCGGCACAATCCGCGTCAGGACCACCGGTTCATACGTCAGTGCTGCGCGGTACGCCGCTTGCGCACGGACCACATGATGCCGCCGCCCGCCAGCAGCACGGCCACGGCCGCTCCGGCGATGACCGGGGTGGCGGACGAGGAACCCGTCTCGGCCAGGTCGGGCGAGCTGGGGCTCGAGGAGTCCGCGGCGGGAGCGGACGTCGAAGGCTCCTCGCTCGGCGTGGCGCTCACGGGAGCGGACGTCGAGGGAGCCGGGGACGGCTTGTCCTCGGACGGCTCGGGCGAGGGCGTGGTGCCCTCGCACACGGGGGCCGTCTTGGTCTCGTCGCGCGAGAACTTGTCGCCGTCACCGGCCTTGACGACGAGCTGGACCGTCAGCTCCTTGTCGTGCTCGGGCAGCGCGAGCTTCTTGTGGAACTCCCGGCCGAAGGTCTCGGTGGGCAGGAGGTCCTTGCCGTCGACAGTGACGGTCACCTGGTTGGTGACACCGCTGTTGTAGGCGGTCAGGTCGAGGTTCACCTCGGAACAGGTCACGGCCCAGGTGGGGGTGTGAGCTGCGGCCGGGCCGGCGGAGAGCACCGCTCCGGTCAGGCCGACAACCGCAGCGGCCGCGAGCGTTCCCGCAGCACGCAACGATCTCCTGGGTATGGTCATGAAATCTTCCTCCGCATATGTTTCATCGCCCGAATGGCGGTGGGGCGCAGAGTACTGCCCCCGCCGACACCGCGCGCACCCGCCCCATGAAGCACCGGTTGCCACAACTACCCACACATCACCACCGGTTCGGACATGACGGACATGGCGTGGGGTCCGGGGCCGCACGAGCGCTGGCGAAGAACAGCCGGCGCTGGTGCGGTTGGCGCAGGGGGCCTGCGGAAAGAGCTACGGACGCGTTGTCCGGAGACGGCGGTGCATGATGTGCAGTCCGACGAATCCGTGTTCCGGGTGGTCGAACCCTTCCGGCAGCGTTCCCAGGATCTCGAATCCGAGCGAACGGTAGAGCTTGACGGCGTGGACGTTGGTCTCCACCACCGCGTTGAACTGCATCGCCCTGAACCCCGACGCGCGAGCCCATTCCAGGGTGTACTCGCACAGGGCCCGGCCGATGCCCTGCCCCGCACGCTTGGGCTCGACCATGTAACTGGCACCGGCGATGTGCGAGCCATTGCCCATGTGGTTGTTGTTCATCTTGGCCGTGCCGACGATCACCCCGTCGCCGTCGACCGCGACGACCGTACGGTTGGGCGACTCGAGGAGCCACCAGGAGCGGGCATTCTCCTCAGTCAGATCGAGGGGATAGGTGAAGGTCTCGCCCGCGGCGACGATTTCATGGAAGAACGGCCAGATGGCGGGCCAGTCCTCGATGGTGGCTTCCCTGATCAGCATGGGAGACAGGATGCCGGTGCCGTTCTTCCTGTGCGAGTTCATTATCCGGCCGCGAGTTGCTCCCATCCGGCGGCCGGGCGGTCATCGCTTCCCGAGGCGCGGGGCACCCTCCTCGTCAGGTGCCGAGCGGACCGTGCCCCGGCCCGGACTGCCCATGCCCCGCATCCCTGGATGTACGCCTGCGCAGACCGATCCGGGCCAGCAGTCCGGGCGCGGGCGCCGGAACGGGGGCGGATGCCGCGGTCGGAGCGGGTTCGGCCTCGGTGCGGGAGTCCGGCTCGGGTGCGTACTCGTTCCGCTGGCGCGGGAAGGCGCGCCATTCACCGCCCGGACGCGGGGCCGATCGGACCTCCCGGGCGTTGTCCAACTCCGCGATCAGGCTCACCCGCCGCCACAGCATCTCGTCCGGTTCGTCGGCCTGCATCAGGTGAGCCATGGTCTCCCGCGCCAAAGGCGGCCCGGTCGGCCCGAAGGCCGGTTCGGGCCGGATCCTGGCGAGGTACGCGCGTTCGTACGGATCGTCGACCACCTCCGCCAACTGCACCGGATCCAGGGTGTCCGCGAGCACGGCCACGCGGGCCCAGGGATCCTCTGTGAGGCTCAGCAGCCGTTCGACCCGGCGCGAGCGCCAGTTGCGCGCCCGGCAGTCGACACCTCCCTCCAAGCGGCCACGCAGCCAGGCCGGACTCCTCCCGGCCAGGAGCCGGGGTTCCCGGGCGGCGAAGCCTGCCAGCTCGTCGGCGAGATAGAGCCAGACGATCGCCCGGTACCGGTTGAGGTAGAACGTGATCGGCGTGAGGCATCCCGCGCGGGCGAGCCTGGTGAAGCGGTCCGGACTGATCCCGAGCTGCTGGGCCCCCTGCGCCGTCCCGACCGTGCGCACCCTGTCCCGCAACGTCTCCGGGAACCCGTCCTGCGACCGGATCCGGTCGACCTCCTCGCAGCCGACCCTCGCCCGTCCACCGTCCTGTCGCACCGTCAGGCGGATCAGTCCCAGATGCACGGCGACCGCGAACTCCCCACGTTTCAGCAGGAGTTCCTGGGCCGCCGTGCCGACCGCCATCGTGCCCGCGACGGCCGTGCCCGCCGCATTCGCACCGGCGGTCTCCGGGCACATCTCTGCAGCAACGCTCATGACGCTCTCCCCCGTGAGATTCGGTTACTCTCTGTGAGTACCGTAACCCGGAAGAGATTCCGCCCGGCCGGCCTGTGGACAACTACCGCGACCGGACCGGCCGCGGATCGGAGCAGACGTGCCCTGCGCAGGCGCGGTCGGGCGCTCCAGGTCAGGCGCGGTCGGCGTCTTCGCCCGCCGCCTGTCGCGCTGCGACGCCGAGATGCTCACCGACCCTGTTGACCAGCAGCGTCATCTCGTAGGCGACCTGGCCGACATCCGCCTCGGCCTCGCTCAGCACGCACAGACAGCTACCGTCCCCCGCCGCCGTCACGAAGAGCAGTGCCTCGTCGAACTCCACCATGGTCTGCCGGGCCTTCCCGGCCCGGAAGTGACGTCCCGACCCACGGGCCAGGCTGTGCAGCCCGGAGGAGACCGCTGCGAGATGCTCGGCGTCCTCACGTGCCAGCCCCGTACTCGCCCCCGTCACGAGTCCGTCGTTCGACAGCACCAAGGCGTGCCGTATGTGCTCGACCCTCTTCGTGAGGTCGTCAAGGAGCCAGTCGAGTCCCCTGTCCAGCGCCATTTCCCCGCTCCTCCCCGCTCATGCGTTCCCCGTTGCCGTAAGCCTTGCGCACACGTCACGCAGGGGCAAGCACTCCTCCGTCATGTGGCTTGGTCCGAACCCGTGGAAGGCCGACGCCTACACTGAGTACTTCGGGTGCGAGGAATCGAGCCACGCGGACAGGGAGAGCGAGAGTGTCGACAGCTGCCGACGGCGGTTTCGAGGATCCGCCCGCAGAGGTACTGGCGGAGGCCGCAGCGGCCTTCGGCCTGCTGGCGACGCCTGCGCGGCTGCACATCGTGTGGGCCCTGTCCCAGGGCGAGAGCGATGTGACCGGACTCGCGGACCGGGTGGGCGGCACACTCCCCTCGGTCAGCCAGCACCTGACGAAACTCAAGCTGGCAGGTCTCGTCCGGTCCCGTCGCGAAGGGCGCCGACAGGTGTATCTGGTCGACGATCCCGATGTGGTGACCGTCGTCCGGCTGATGGTCGGCCAGCTCGCGGAGCGCGCCGGACACACCCCCGCACGACCCGCGCGCCTCCGTGGGCTCGGTGCCTGAGAGCAGTGCCGCCGCAGGTCCCGGCAGCACCGAACCCGATCGCCCGTCCGCCGTCGTCGTGCCGCTGGCAGGCGCGTCGGCCTCCCGGGGCGCCGCCCCCGATGGCATGCCTGCCGTCCTCGCGGTCGCCGCACCGACCTCCCTCCAGGTCCTGCGCTCGCTGGACAGCGGACCGCGCGGGCTGCTGGAGGAGCAGGCCGGGGAACGGCTGACGCGGTTCGGCGAGAACACACTGCCGGCCTGGCGTCCGGTCTCCTGGCCCCGCCGGTTCCTGCGGAGTCTGCGTGACCCCTTCACCTCGGTGCTCCTGTGTCTGGGCCTGGTCTCGGCGGCGGTGGCGTCATGGGGCACGGCGTCCGTGACGTCGGTCCTCGTGGTCGTCAGCTGTTTGCTGCGCTCGGCGGAGGAGCACCGGGCGGACCGGTCCACGGCCGCACTGCGGGAGCTCGTGGCGACCACCGCGACCGTACTGCGCCGGTCAGGACCGGATTCCGCGCCGCAGGCCCGTGAGCTGCCGGTCGAGGAGCTGGTGCCGGGCGACGTGATCCGGCTCGGTCCGGGTGATCTCGTACCCGCCGATCTGCGGCTGCTGAGGGCGAGCGGCCTGACCGTTCATCAGTCGGCGCTCACCGGCGAGTCCGCACCGGTCGCCAAGCAACCCGTCGACGCCCCGTCACGGCCCCGCGCCGCCGTCACCGCGCGCAGCGGACAGGAAGCGCTGTTCGCCCGGCCGGAGCTGTGCTTCCAGGGCAGCAGCGTGGCGTCCGGCAGCGGAACGGCGGTGGTGACAGCGACGGGCGCGGAGACCAGGTTCGCCGCCGCGTACGACGGTTCGGCGCGCCGCCGTGGCGCGAGTGCCTTCGACCGTTCGGTCCACGGGATCTCCTGGACCCTGATCCGCTTCATGCTGCTCACACCGCCCCTGGTACTCATGGCCAACGCCGCGCTGCGCGGCCGGGGGCTGGAGACGTTGCCGTTCGCCGTCGCGGTGGCCGTCGGGCTGACTCCGGAGATGCTGCCGGTGATCGTCACGACGGCGCTGGCCAGGGGCGCTTCGCTGCTCGCCAGGGACCACGGGGTCATCGTCAAGCGACTGCCCGCGCTGCACGACCTCGGCGCGATCGATGTGCTGTGCGTGGACAAGACCGGAACCCTCACTCAGGACCGGCCGGTCGTCGAGCGTTCACTGGACGCGTCGGGCGGGTCCGATCCCGAGGCACTCCACTGGGCCGCCGTCAACGCCCTGTGTGCGCTGGAGCTCGCCGATCTGCCCGCCCCCGACGCACTCGACGAGGCGGTGCTGGACGCGGCCGAGGAGCGGGGAGAGACGCATTCGGCGTACGACGGCGTCGCGGCGCTGCCGTTCGATCCGTTGCGCCGCGTCGCCACCGCGGTCGTCCGCCGCCCCGGGCGGCTCGGCGTCCACACCCTCGTGACCAAGGGAGCGGTCGACGCGGTCCTCGCACGGTGCACGCTGGACGAGGCCGAACGGATCCGGCTGAGCGCACTCGCCGCCCGGGAGACCTCGGGCGGTCTGCGACTGCTCGCCGTGGCCCGCACCGAACGGCCTGCCCGGTCGCGTCCGTACACCGAGGCCGACGAAAGGGGGCTGACATTCCTCGGCTTCGTCGCTCTGCGGGACTCACTCGCACCGAGCGCCGCCGACGCGCTGGACGCGTTGAAGGACCGGGGCATCGCCGTCAAGGTCCTCACCGGGGACGATCCGGGCACCGTCGCCCGTGCCTGCCGGGACCTCGGCCTGGATCCGGGCGAGGTCATGGAGGCGGAGCGGATCGACGCGCTGTCGGACGGGGCGCTCGCGGAGGCAGCCGACCGGGTCACGGTCTTCGCCCACTGCACGCCGGAGCACAAGGCACGGATCGTCTCCGCGCTGCGCAGCGCCGGTCGGACCACCGGGTTCCTCGGTGACGGGGTCAACGATCTGCCCGCGATGCACGCGGCGGACATCGGCATCTGCCCACGCAACGCGGTCGACGTGGCGCGGGAGACCGCGGACGTGGTGCTCGCCGAGAAGGACCTGGCCGCCATCGATGACGCGATCACCGCGGGCCGGCACTGCAGCGGCAATATCGCCGCGTATCTGCGGATCACCCTCTCCTCGAACCTCGGCAACGTCATCGCGATGCTCGCGGCGGGGCTCATGCTGCCGTTCCTGCCGATGCTTCCGGCGCAGGTCCTGGTGCAGAACCTCTGCTTCGACGTGGCACAGCTGGCCTTCGCCTTCGACCGGCCCGCGTCCGAGGTGCTGCGCTGGCCGACGGTACTGCGCCCGCGCGACTTCCTCCGCTTCATCACGGGCTTCGGCGTGCTGAACGCCACCGCCGACCTGGCTACGTTCGCCGTGCTGGCCTTCGCCCTGCACGGTTCCGTGACATCGGGCGGGCAGGATGCCTTCCACTCCGGATGGTTCACCGAGAACCTGCTCACCCAGGCCCTGGTGATGCTGCTCCTGCGCACCGGTGGAGGCCTCGCCGGCGGACGCGGCGGCGGCCCGTTGCGGATGGCCGCGTGCGGACTCGCGGTGGTCGGTCTGCTGCTGCCGCTCACCCCGATCGGCGGGTTGCTCGGCATGAGCGCGCTGCCACCGCTCTATTACCTGTTGCTGGCGACGGTGCTGGCCCTGTACGCATACGGCTTGCGGGCGGCCCGCACCCGCTACGAACAGAAATGGAGCCACTCATGATCCCGCCACTTCTCCACCGTCCGGAGTCCGGCCCGGGTACCGGCGCCGGTGGCGGGCAGCTGGCGCGTGCCCGCCGCGCCACGCTCGACGACGTGCCGGCGTTGGTACGGCTGCGCGGGCTGATGCTGGACGAGATGGGGGTGAAGACCGGCGGCCCCGATGCGCCGTGGCGGGCGGCCTCCGCCCAGTGGTTCATCGAGCGGCTGCACCACCCCGGCCTGTTCGCCGCGTTCCTGGTCGACGATCCCGCGCTCGGCGTCGTCTCCAGTGCGGTCGGGACGTGCGACATGCATGCCCCCGGCCCGGCGAACCTGAGCGGACTGCAGGGGCACGTCTCCAACGTCAGCACCGATCCCCGCCGGCGCCGTCTGGGCCACGCCCGGGTCTGCCTCGACGCCCTGCTCTGCTGGTTCCGCGAGGAGGCGGGGGTCACGGTGGTGAATCTGAACGCCACCGAGGACGGGGCCGCGCTGTACGAGTCGTACGGTTTCTCGGCGCCCCGCCGTCCGGCGCTGCAACTCCGGACGGCCGGGACACCTGGCTGAGAGCCGTTCGGACGGCCCGACGACCGGTCAGCCGTACGACAGGTCCGAGCACGGGTCGTCGTCGGCCGACCGGGCCTCGTCGGCGACGGTGGACGGCACGGTGGAGGGGGTCGGGGCCCCGGGATCGGCCAACGGGTTCTGCGCGTAGGAACTGCCCAGGATCACCTGGATTCCGGCCGTGCCGGACGCCACCGGACGTGCCCCGGCGAAGAGCCGGGCGGTGGTCTCCGCCTCTTCCCGCTGTCCCGGCCCGTACTCGATGACGGTCGAGGTGTGGTTCTGGCGGCTCGCCGTGGCCGTGGTCGTGACGGTGAAGTCCCGGGAGCGCAGGAGTTCGGCGGCCTGGGCGGCGAGCCCCCTGACCGTGGTCCCGTTGTAGACGGCGACCGTGATTCCCTTGCCGGAGACCGGCACGTCCGCCGAGGGTGACGCCTGCCCGCCGTCCTTCCCGTCGCTCTTGCCCGATCCCTTGCCGCTGGCGTCCTTGCCGTCGACCGTACGGTCGGCCTTCAGCGAGGCCCAGAGCGCGTCGGCGTCCGGTTCGACGATCGCGACGCGTGCGCCCTCGTAGCGCCAGGGGACGGTGACGAACTTGGTGTTGTGCAGGTCGATCTTCTTCATCGACATGGCGAAGGACAGCAGCCGGTCGGCCGATCCGAGTCCGGGGTCGACGGTCATCGCGTCCGTGGCCGCATTGGCCAGCGGCAGCAGCGTGGTGGGGTTCAGCCCCTGGGACTTGACCTTCTTGATGAGGGCGGCGACGAAGGCCTGCTGCCGCTTGATACGCCCTATGTCCGACCCGTCCCCGATGCCGTGCCGCAGCCGGACATAGTCGAGCGCCCGTTGCCCGGAGACGGTCTGCGGGCCCTTCGCGAAGATCATGGCCCCTCGGGTCGGCCGCTTCGGGCTGAGGTCGCGCTGATAGATGTCCTGGGGCAGACACACCGGTACCCCACCGACGGCCGAGGTCAGTGCGGAGAATCCGGCGAAGTCGATGACGACGGTGTGGTCCACGCGCAGGCCGGTGAGATGCTCGACGGTGTTCTGGGTACAGGCCGGGTTCCCCTCCGCGGTCTCCCCCACCGAGAACGCCCCGTTGAACATCACGCCGTGCTGAGGCGCCGTCCATCTGCCGTCGGGCCCTTTGCAGGCCGGGATGTCGACCAGCGCGTCACGCGGAATGGACACGGCGACGGCATGTTTGTGGTCTCCGTACACATGAAGGAGGAACGCGGTGTCGGAGCGCCCCACGGCGCCCGTACCGCCACCGAGTTTGCTGTTGTCGCCCGAGCGCGAGTCCGATCCGATGACCAGGACGTTCTGCCCCTGCGAGGAACCGGGCGGCCGGTCGCCGGAGATCCCGTCCGCACTGAAGGTGTCGATGCTGCCGCCGAGTTTGAGGTAGCCCCACCCGACGCCGGCGACCAGCAGGACGAGGAACGACAGCCCGAACATGGCGGTCCGCCGCAGGCGGACGCCCCCGCCCCTACCTGCTCCCGCTTTGCGACTTCCCGTCATCGGCCACCCCGTCCGTCCGTTTTCCATGAGGGAAGACGTGTTCCGCCACCCCATGGTTGTACAGTTGCGCAATGTAGCAAGTATTGATGTCCGAGTGGATCATCGGACCTGCCCATAGTCAGCCTGACGCACTGTCTGCGGACTCCGAGCGGAAAATCCGGCCAAAGCACCGAAAGGAAGGGCGGGACGCACATGTTGCGCAACGGTCTCGAACCCTGGCACCTGCTGATCGTGGCGATCGTGGTGATCGCACTGTTCGGCTCGAAGAAACTGCCGGACACGGCCCGAGCCCTGGGCAAATCCATGCGGATCCTGAAGAGTGAGGCGAAGGCCATGAAGGAGACCGATGCGCAGGAGCCCCGTACCGAGCCACGCACCTAGCCGGCCCACCAACGTACGGCACGCCTCTCGGACGCTCACTTCAGGGATTGCGCAAGCATGGGAACCATGGTCACGACGCCGTCGTTGGCCTGGTGACGGCCGAAGCGGCGCCGTTCACCGAATCGCTGGACCACTGGATCAATGGAGGATTTTTCATGGGTGTGACCCTGGCCAAGGGCGGCAACGTCTCCTTGTCGAAGGAGGCACCCGGCCTGACCGCAGTGACGGTCGGCCTGGGCTGGGACGTACGGACGACGACGGGCGCGGACCACGACCTGGACGCGAGCGCGCTGCTGTGCTCGGACGCGGGCAAGGTCCTCTCCGACCTGCACTTCGTCTTCTACAACAACCTCACGAGCCCGGACGGTTCGGTTCAGCACACCGGCGACAACCTGACCGGTGAGGGCGAGGGCGACGACGAGTCCATCAACGTGGACCTGTCGGCGGTCCCGGCGGATGTGGCCAAGATCGTGTTCCCCGTCTCCATTCACGACGCGCAGAGCCGCGGGCAGAGCTTCGGCCAGGTCCGCAACGCGTTCATCCGCGTGGTGAACCGTGCCAACAACGTCGAGCTGGCCCGATACGACCTCAGCGAGGACGCCTCGACGGAGACCGCCATGGTCTTCGGCGAGCTGTACCGGCACGGCGCGGAGTGGAAGTTCCGCGCGGTCGGCCAGGGTTACGCCTCGGGCCTGGCCGGAATCGCGTCCGACTACGGTGTCAACGTCTGACGGGAATCCCCACGCGCGCCCCCGACTCCCCCTCCGTTCTTTCGGACCGGGGAGTCGGGGCCCGCGCGGGCCGGGCAGGATTCGCGGACATGCCATGGCGTCCCGCAAGCCGTCGATCGCCTCGTGGTGCCGAACGACGTGCCTGCTGACCGGGGACTGATGAGGGATCATGACCGCATGGCCGACGACCGCACGCATGTCCAGGACTTCTTCACAGCCCGCGCGGCGGACTGGGACACCCGCTTCCCCGACGACGGGCCCGCCTACGGAGCAGCCGCCGACTCCCTCTCACTGTGTCCGGGGGACGCGGTGCTCGACGCCGGGTGCGGTACGGGACGGGCTCTTCCCGCTCTGCGGGCGGCCGTCGGGCCTCAGGGCACGGTCCTGGGTGTGGACCTGACCCCGGCCATGCTGAACGCGGCGGTACGCGCGGGGCGTGACCGCGAGGGGACGCTGCTCCTCGCCGATGTCGCCCGGCTGCCCCTGCGGGCGCGGGTGCTCGACGCGGTCTTCGCGGCCGGACTGATCTCCCATCTGTCGCACCCCGGTCCCGATCTGGTGGAGCTGGCACGGGTGGTCCGGCCGGGCGGACGGCTGGCGCTGTTCCACCCCGTCGGGCGGGCGGCTCTGGCAGCCCGCCACGGCCGCCGGATCACGGACGACGACCTGCGGGCCGAGGACAACCTCCGCCCCCTGCTGGCGCGTTCGGGCTGGCGGCTCGATGCGTACACCGATGAGGACGACCGCTTTCTCGCCCTTGCCGTACGGATGTCCTGACCCGCTCGCCCGCACCCTCGCGCTCACTCCACCGGCGTCTCGGGGTGCCGGTCGCGCGGGACCGGACAGCCGCGTACGCCCGGGACCGGGAACGTCCCCAGCGCGGAGACCTCGTAGCCGTCCGGGTATCCCTTGATCTCCGGGTTCTGCCGGGCGTGGTGCGGGGTGGAACGCGGTGGCAGGAGCCGCACCGCCCGCGCCCTCAGCCGCAGTGCGCCATGCGTGAGACCGCGGGCCACGGGGCCGGGGCGTTCGTACCGGAAGGCCCGCAGCAGGGAATCGTCGAGCAGCGCGAGAGCGGCCTTGCGCGCAACGGGAGCCAGCGGGCCCGGATACCAGGAGCCCATCAGGTCCAGGGTGGCGTCGGAGACGCGGCGCCCTCCTTCGTCCCAGCCGAAGTGTTCGGCCTCGTAGGTGTCGAGGGTCCGCTCGAAGTCCTCGTACGTCCGCGGCAGTTCCTTGATGCCCATGTGCGCGCCCAGGGTCCGGTAGTAGGCGGCGCAGGCCCGCAGTTCGTGGTCGGAGAGCCGGCGCCAGCCATAGCTGTCGAGCCAGCGCTTCGGGGTGACGACGAAGGTGCACAGCACGTAGCGCATCTCGTCGTTGGTGATGTCGTAGCTGCGGTGCATCTGGTTGATCCGGCGCAGGGCCGTACGCCCGGAGTCGCTGTCGAAGCCGTGCTCCACAACCGTGTCGAGGAGCAGTGCGGTGTCGTCGTAGCGCTTCTGGGAACGATCAGTCAGTTCGGCAGTCCGTGCGAGGAGTCCGCCGATGCCGGGAACGGCATAGGTACGGTAAAGAGCCAGCTCAAGTGCACGGGTGATGTCCCAGGGGAACTCGTAGGTGGCCATGATCCGGTAGATTCGAAGGAAGTCCCGCTCCGGGTCGAGTCGCTGAATCTCCTTCAGCCGGTCGTACCGCTTCACCGCACTTCCCCCCTTTGTTTCGGCCGAAGGTCCAACTTAACGTCGACGGGGAACACCACAAGTGAGTACCGGCACGTCATGCACCCACAGCTTCCCGGGAAGGCGGTCCCCATGATCGACATAATCGGCAGCCTGCGCAGGGCTGTCACCCCCGACCGCAAGGGGGACCGGTCCGCGGCGCCCGCCAAGGAGGACCGGCGTAAGCAGCACAACCTCTTCGAGGCGGCCGCCACCTTCGTCTCGGCTTCCGTGGAGGAGGACCAGGCGCGGATCGACGAGGCGAGCGGCTGGGTGTCGCCCGAGGCGCTCTCCTTCGGCGTCAGTGAGCTGGCATGCCGGGCCGTCATCGCGCTGGCCCGCGAGCGCGGCGAGTCGCCGCAGACGGTGGCCCGTGCGCTGCTCGGTCTCCCCGTCGATTGAGCAGTTCCGTCTGTCGCCCCGGGGCGTCGGCGCCTTCCCTTGTCAGGGCCTCGACGAGTGGGTTACTCACTCGTTAAGGTGCGCCGACGGAAGACGATGACGGACGAGGAGGGTGCCGTGGCCGCGCCGAACGACACAGTCGCCGACGACGACGCACTGTATGTGCTGACCGCGGTGCTGCTGACACCGGCACAGTTCCCCAGCGTCCTCGGGGACGACTACCCGGCCGCGTGCGCGGCGCTCGCCGTCGAACCGTACGCCGAGGGATACGGGCTGGTCATCGGCCAGGACGGCAGCGGTGCGCGGTGGACCGTCGTCGTCGAGGACGTGTCGCTGGTCGCCGTCGCGATCGCGGCGTGGGACTGCGGCATGGAGTACGACCTCTCCCCCGACGACCGCTCGGTGGTGTGCGCACTGCCCGGCTGGCCCCTCCCGGTGGCGGTCGCCGCACCGGGCGTGGCCGCGCCGCACGATCCATTGCCGGACCCGGAGGCAGAGGGCACTTCTCCGGCGCCGCTGACACCGCCCGACACGAACTCGTGGGGACCGGCCCAGCGGCGCATGGGAGCGGACGAGATAGCTCACCAGTGGGGCGCCTGGCGCGGGCAGATCGATGACGCGACGGCCTTCACCACTGCGGCCGGAATGGATTCCGTCATCACCGGTGCCGAGCCGGGAGCCGAGTCCGAGGCCGGGTCCGTCGCCGACTCCGGGCCCGAGCCTCAACCTGAGGTAGAGGGTGAGGCCGAGGTCGGGGTTGGTGTCGAGACCGGCCCTGCAACCGGGAACGAGTCCGAAGCCGATACCGATGCCGCGGCCAATGCCGAAGCCGACGCCGAGGCCCCGGACGCACCCTCCGGAGCGCATCCCGGTGTGCGGCGGGCTCTGGCTCAGGCTCAGGAATACATCGACACCCCGCCGCCACCCGGCCGTGTCCGGTCCTCCTTCGCCACGGGCGACGCCCGCATGCTGCGCGCCGACGGCCCCGGCTGGTCCCTGGTGGCCCGGACCGACGACATCGCGTTCGTCCTGCTGGACGAGGAGCCGGGCGAAGTGCTCCCGGTCGGACGCGGCACCGAACTGCCCGGGCTGTTGAAGGCTCTGGACGCGCTCGCGGAACGGCCGGCCTGAGCCCGACCGGGGCTCGGCGGACGCGCCTGCGGTCGGGCCCCGATGCCCGGCCGCTCCTGCGGTCCCGCACGCACCCCGATGCCCGTCACGGGCCTCGGCCCGCCGCCCCCGCGCGGTGCGGGGCCTACTCTCAGCGGCCTATTTCCTTACGGGTGATCCTGCGGAGCCTGCGCCGCTGGCCGGGGTCCAGCATCAGATAAGCGATCGCAGGAACGCCGACCAGGACCAGCAGCGACAGCCAGAAACCGATGAACGGCATCAGGATGACCGCTGCGGCCACTCCCCCGATGGCGATCTTCGCGCTGTTCGACATCGTCCGTGCCTCCTTCGCGGCCCGAAGCCGCATCTGCTGTGAGAACGCGCGTGCGTGCCCATCGGTTCCAGCGGGCCGATGAGTCACCTCAGGGGTTCGCCGACCTCGTGCATGTGCCGCAGCGCCTGCCGGTAGGACTCGATCAGTCCGGTCTCCGCGTAGGGCATGCCCAGCGCCTTGCAGTGGGCGCGCACCATGGGCTGCGCCAGGCGCAGGTGGGGGCGGGGCATGCTCGGGAAGAGGTGGTGCTCGATCTGGTAGTTGAGGCCGCCGAGGAACCAGTCGGTGAGGATGCCGCCGCGTACGTTGCGCGAGGTGAGGACCTGGCGCTGGAGGTGGCCCCAGCGGTCGCCGTCGGGGTCCGGCATCTCCATGCCCTTGTGGTTCGGTGCGAAGGCCATGCCCAGGTGGAGCCCGAACAGCGCGTGGTGGACGAGCGCGAAGGCGACGGCCTTGCCCGGGGACAGAACGGTGAGCAGCAGCGCTGCGTACAGGCCCAGGTGAGCGACCAGGAGAAACGCCGAGAGGGCGCGTTCCCGGGCGGGCTGCTGCCGCAGGTACTGGAAGCCGGAGATCTTCAGCGCGATGCCTTCGAGGAGCAGCATCGGGAAGAAGAGGAGGGCCTGGTTGCGGGTGAGCCAACGGGCGAAGCCCTCGCGCCGGGCCGCCTGCTTCTGGGTCCAGACGAGGGCGCCCACACCGACGTCCGGGTCCTTGTCGATGTGGTTGGGATTGGCGTGGTGGCGGACGTGCTTGTCGTTCCACCACGCCTCGTTCATGCCGAGCAGCAGGTTGGCGTGTACGAGGCCGATGGCCCGGCCCGTCCTGCGGTCGCCGGATATCTGGGCGTGTCCGGCGTCGTGCCCGACGAACGCGGTGCGTGACCAGAAGATCGCCAGCGGCAGCGCGAGCAGCAGGGTCCACCAGGTGTTGCCGAGGAGGAACATTCCGGTGATCACGGCACCCAGGGCGGCAAGGTTGACGGCGATGCCGGCCGCGTACCACCCGGTCCGCCGCTCCAGGAGTCCCTGCCCCTTCACCGCGCGCAGCAGGGGTGCGAAGTCGCTCCCCTGAGCCGGAGCGGTCCCGGTGTCTCCGTCAGCCGCGGCACCTGCCGTTCTTTCCGCTGCGGCACTCCCTGCACCGTCTCGGGCACCCTCCACTGCGGTGGCTATGGCCTGGGGCATGACGTCTCCGGTTCTCTGGAAAGCTGCGCTGACCTGTAGAAACGTAGGGGGACCCGGTATGCGGCAGCCATGGCGCCAACACCCGGGCCGTCCGGGGGTATACCCCCTCCCCCGACGGGGGTGCTGACTCCACCCAGGAGTGCGGCATGCTCTCCGGGCCAACGAGGATTCGGCCCTCTCGCCGGATCGAAATGTGGCTCGCGTCACAGGGATCCAGCTCACGGAAGACGACATCCGTGGGGTACCCTCGGCGACCCGACCCCCAACTAGTCAAATTTGAGGAATTCGGCATCGCTGTGCAAAGACTCCCTGCGGCAACGCTCTCCGAGATCTCCGCACTCTCCGCCTGCTCCGTGGTCTTCCTGCCCGGGGATCCCTCCCGTACCGGCCGGGTCGCCTTCTGGCACCCGGACGGCAGCAGCCCGCCCGACGGTCCCGGGTCCGTGGCGGAGCTGGACGTCGTCGGCGCCGACGCACAGGTGTACGCCGTACCGGCACGGGTGCTTCCGGTCCGGGACGCGCTTCCGGTGCTGACGCGTGCACGGGCCTCGGCGCACGCTTCCGACGCGGCGGCGTTCTGGGGCGCGTCCGCTCTCCTCGCCCTCCAACTCGCCGCCCGGGGACTGCTGTTGCCGGGGCTCAGCACCACGGATCACGATGCCTGGCGGGCCGGTCCGCTGACCGCCGACGACCAGTCGCGGATCCGGACGCTCGCGGCCTCGATGCCGCCCCTGGCCCACGCCGTGCCGCTGGACGGGGCCGCGCGGCCCGTGCTGCTGCCCGAGCCCGAGCTGCTGCTGCGCGCGTTCCTCGACGCGGTGGCAGACGGCCTGCCCCGCACTCCCGCCGCGTCGTTCGCCGGCGGTGGCCCGGCCTTCACCACCGACGAGCCGCAGCAGCTGCCCGGACATCGGGCCTGGGCCACCGATGTCGCGGCCGGGCACGACGCGGGTGTCCGGCTCTCGCTCCGGGTGGAGGTGTCCGGGCTCACCGCGCCGGACGAGGACGAGGAGCGGTCCGCCGGACCGTCGTTCCGGGCCGTCCTGCAGATCCACAGCGTCAGCGATCCGACGCTGGTCGCCGACGCCGCCGAGGTCTGGGCGGGCGACGCGCGTACCGCTGCGGCCTTCGGACCTCGTACCCGGATGGATGCCCTGCTGGCGCTCCGGCGGGCCGCCCGGGCCTGGCCGCCGCTGTCCCCGCTGCTGTCCGCCGCGGTCCCCGACTCCGTGGAGCCGGCCGACGACGAGCTCGCCGAACTCCTCGGCCCCGCCGGACGGGCACTGGCCACGACCGGCGTCCAGGTGCACTGGCCCAAGGAGCTGGCCCGCAAGCTCACCGCACGCGCCGTGATCGGGCCGCCCGACGACGCGGAGAGCGACGAGCACGACGGGGTGGCACGCATCGGTTCCGAAGCGCCGCCGCTCCTGTCCGCGGACGCGCTGCTGGCGTTCGACTGGTGGTTCGCGCTGGGTGACCAGAAGCTCAGCCGTGCCGAGCTGGACCGCCTGGCAGAGGCCAACCGGCCGGTGGTGCGGCTGCGCGACCAGTGGGTGCTGATCGACCCCGAAGAGGCCCGGCGGGCCCGCGAGACCCAGGACCGCAAGGTCACGCCGATCGACGCGCTGGGTGCGGTCCTGACCGGTTCCACCGAGGTCGACGGCCGCCGGGTCGAGGTCCGGGCCACCGGCTGGCTGGAGCGGCTTCGCCGCCGGCTGGCCGACCCGGAGGCGGCCGGGCAGCAGGGTGAGCCGCAGCCGGTCGGCCCGCCCGAGGCGCTCGCCGCCACGTTGCGCGACTATCAGCTGCGCGGTCTGAACTGGCTGCACACCATGACCTCGCTCGGTCTCGGCGGCTGCCTCGCCGACGACATGGGACTGGGCAAGACCATTACGCTCATCGCTCTGCATCTGCACCGCCGGACCATCGAAACGGCCGCCGGTCCGACGCTGGTGGTCTGCCCGACCTCGCTCATGGGGAACTGGCAGCGGGAGATCGAGAAGTTCGCGCCGGGCACACCGGTACGCCGCTTCCACGGCGGATCGCGCAGCCTTGCCGGCCTGACGGACGGCGAGTTCGTCCTCACCACGTACGGCACCATGCGGCTCGACGCGGCAAGGCTCGCGGAGATCCGCTGGGGCATGGTGGTCGCCGACGAGGCACAGCACGTGAAGAACCCGTACTCGGCGACGGCCAAGCAGCTGCGGACGATCGGCGCCCAGGCCCGGGTGGCGCTCACCGGTACCCCGGTGGAGAACAACCTTTCCGAGTTGTGGGCGATCCTCGACTGGACGACGCCGGGGCTGCTGGGCCGGCTCGGTACCTTCCGTACCCGGTACGCGCGGACCGCGGAGGGCGGTGACCCGGCTGCCGCCGAACGGCTCGCCGCGCTGGTACGGCCGTTCCTGCTGCGGCGGCGCAAGTCCGACCCGGGCATCGCACCGGAGCTGCCGCCGAAGACCGAGACGGACCGCGCGGTGTCACTGACGGCGGAACAGACGGGCCTGTACGAAGCGGTGGTGCGCGAGACACTGGCCGCGATCTCCGACGCCGACGGCTTCGCCCGGCGAGGCCTCGTCGTCAAGCTGCTCACGGCGCTGAAGCAGATCTGCAACCACCCGGCGCAGTACCTCAAGGAGAAGGAGCCACGGATCGCGGACCGTTCGGGAAAGGTGGAGCTGCTGGACGAGCTGCTCGACACGATCCTGGCCGAAGGGGCGAGCGTGCTCGTGTTCACCCAGTACGTGCAGATGGCCCGGCTGCTTGAGCAGCATCTGGCGGCGCGCGGGGTGCGCACGCAGTTCCTGCACGGCGGTACGCCCGTCGCCGAGCGCGAGGCGATGGTCAACCGCTTCCAGGCGGGCGAGGCCCCGGTCTTCCTGCTGTCGTTGAAGGCGGCCGGCACCGGTCTCAACCTCACCCGGGCCGGCCATGTCGTGCACTTCGACCGCTGGTGGAACCCGGCGGTCGAGGCGCAGGCCACCGACCGCGCGTACCGCATCGGACAGACCCAGCCGGTGCAGGTTCACCGGCTGATCGCCGAGGGCACCATCGAGGACCGGATCGCCGGCATGCTGGCCCGCAAGCAGGGCCTGGCGGACGCGGTGCTCGGCTCCGGCGAGACGGCGCTGACCGAACTGACCGATGCGGAACTGGCCGATCTGGTGGAGCTGCGAGGGGGCGCACGATGAGCGACGGACACGACGGGGACCGCTACGACGGCGGCGACTACGAGAGCGACGACAGGGACACCCCTGTTCCGGGGCAGGAACGTACCTTCGCCGCGCTGCCGCCCGCACACGGCCGCGGCTTCGCCGAGTCCTGGTGGGGCCGGGCCTGGCTCAAGGCCCTGGAGGACACCGCGCTGGACGGCCAACAGCTCAAGAAGGGACGCAGGTTCGCCCGCGAGGGCCGGGTCGGAGCGGTCTCCGTCCGGCCGGGCCGGATCACCGCGGTGGTCCGGGACGGGGACTCGTCCACGTACCGCAGCGATGTGCTGCTCCAGGAGCTGAGCGAGGCGGACTGGGAGCGGCTTCTCGGCATGGCCGTGGAACGGGCCGGGCACATCGCGGCGCTGCTGGACCGGGAGATGCCCCCGCACCTGGTGGAGGACGCGGCGGCGGCAGGGGTGGAACTGCTGCCCGGGATCGGTGACCTGGACCCGGAGTGCACCTGCGACGCGTGGGACCACTGCCCGCACACCGCCGCGCTGTGCTACCAGGTGGCGCGGCTGCTGGACCAGGATCCGTTCGTGCTGCTGCTGATGCGGGGGCGCGGTGAGCGGCGGCTCCTGGACGAACTCCAGGTCCGCATCGCGGCCCGCGCCGAGGGACACGGTGCCTGCGGCCCGGCCGGACCCGCCGGTGGGTCCGCCGCCGCGGCGGCGAGCGCCGGCGACGGGGGTGTCCGGGCGGACGAGGCGTTCGCGGCCTGGGACATCCTGCCTCCGTTGCCCGCTCCTCCGCCGCTGCCGGCGGAGCCCGGCGCGGCGCCGTCGCTGGACACGGAGACCGAGCCGCAGGACGGCGTCGATCCGGCGGCGCTGGAGATGCTGGCGACGGACGGTGCGGCGCGCGCCCACCGGATGCTGGCCGAGGCGCTCTCCCCCGGCCATGAACAGCAGCCGCTGCCGACCGTGCTGACGCCGCAGCAGGATGCCGTGCGGCTGGTCGCGGAGGCCCGGCCCGAACCCTGGATCGCGAAGCGGCTGATCACCGCTTCGGGACGGCGGCGGGCCGAGCTCGATGTGGCGGTGCGGGCATGGCGGTACGGCGGGGTGGCCGCGCTCGCGGTGCTCGACGAGGAGTGGACACCCGGTCCGGAGGCGCTGGCCAGGGCGCGGGCCCGGCTCGCCGAGGCGTGGGAGGAGGGCGAGCGGCCCCGGCTGCGGTCGTCGGCCAACCGCTGGACCGATGTGGACGGTGGCGTACAGCTCCGGTACGGGCGGGACGGGCGCTGGTGGCCGTACCGCAGGGAGGGCGGGCGCTGGGTCCCGGCAGGTCCGGCGGACGACGATCCGGCGGCCGCCCTGGGCGGGCCGGAGGGCTGAGGGCTTGTCCGTACGGCCTGCGGGCGATCGACGACCGGCGGGGCGGGGGGCGGCTCGCGCCTCCGCCCCCCGCCCGTCGTCGCGTTCTGTCCGTGCGTTCAACTGGATGTCACCCTGCGTTGAGGGCGGGGACGGAGCCTGACGGCCGTCCGAAGTGTTCGTGCCCCAGGAGGTCCCATGTCCGCGCGTGTCGTCCGTCGTTCCCTTGCCGTCGGGCTGCCGCTCGCCCTGCTCGGCACGGTGTGTGTGGCCGGTACGGCGACCGGCGCACCGGACCGGCACGAGCGCACGGCCCGGGTCACCGGGACGGCCGTGCTGGGTGACATCCCGCTGGCGGGCTTCAGCAACGGGCTGCTGCCGGGTTCGGTCGCGGACGACCGCGGGGTGCGGCTCGGCGGCATCGGCAGCGACATCTACCCCGCGGGCCGCCGAGGCGAGTTCTGGACCGTCACCGACCGCGGCCCCAACGGACAGATCAAGATCGACGGGAAGAAGCGGCGCACCTTCCCCGTCCCCGGCTTCGACCCGGCGATCGTCAAGGTGCGGGTCAGCGGGAAACACATCCGGGTGCTGAAGGCCATTGCGATCACCACCCGGTCCGGCGCCGCGGTCACCGGTCTGCCGAACCAGCGGGACCGCGACGAGGCCCCGTACACCTATGACGCGAGGACACCGCTGGGGTACGACCCGAACGGTCTGGACACCGAGGGCATCGTCCGCGCCGCCGACGGCAGCTTCTGGCTGGTCGACGAGTACGGCCCCTCCCTGGTGCATGTCTCCGCCCGCGGCCGGGTGCTGACCCGGTACGTGCCGCAGGGCCTCGGGCTGACGGGCGCCGACTATCCGGTGGTGGAGGCGCTGCCCGGAGTGCTGCTGCACCGCAAGATCAACCGCGGCTTCGAGGGCCTGGCCCTGCTTCCGGGCGGCGATCTGGTGCTTGCCGTGCAGAGCCCGCTCTCGCTGCCCGACCAGGACGCGGGAGAGTCCTCGCGCAATGTGCGGCTGCTGCGCTTCTCGACGAACAAGCGCGCGGTGACCGCGGAGTACGCCTACCGGTTCGACTCGGTGGACGTCGTGGACCCGGGCGAGGACGACACCTCCGAACTGAAGATCTCCTCGGTCGTCGCGATCGGCCGGAACGATCTGCTGGTCGAGGAGCGCACCGACCGGGCGGCCAGGCTGCACCGGGTGACGCTCCCGCACGGCTCCGGCATCCTGGGCTCCGCCTGGGACAGCCCGGCGACGTCTCCCTCGTACGAGGAACTCACCGATCCCTCGGCCTCGGGCGTGCCGGTGCTCCGCAAGAGTCTGGTCGTCGACCTGGGCAAGGTCGCGGGAGTGCCAGGGAAGATCGAAGGAGTGGCGGTGACGGGCCGGGACACGCTTGCGCTGATCAACGACAACGACTTCGGGATGACCGACGGTGCCGAGGCGTTCGACGCGGACGGCCGCCTGGTCGACAGCGGCATCGAGACCTCGGTGACCCAGCTGAAGCTGCCGCGCCCGCTGCGCGGCTGATCCACGGGCGCCGTCCCGCGGCCCGGTCCTCGGCGGCGAGTATCCGCCGAGGACCGGGCCCGGCCGTACGTACCGGCGTACTCCCGTCTCCATGCGGTCGAATTCGGTCCCCGCCGTCTTCCGCCACCCGCGCGGCGCCCGTACGGTAGGGCGCGCGAGACGCTCGGCCGCACACCGGACAACACCTTCCGGTCATCGGACACACAGGGAGCCGCGGGATGTCGGGGGATTCCAGCAGCGGACTGTTACGCGATGCCATCGGGCTGCGCGAGGTCCTCTTCCAGAGCATCACTGCGATGGCTCCCGCCGCGGCCATCGCCGCCTCGATTCCGGCCGGAGCGGCGTTCGCAGGCGGCAGTCTGCCGCTGTCCGTGGTGGTGGCCCTGGTCGCCTGTCTGTTCACCGCGTCGTGCGTCGCCGAGCTGGCCCGCCGGCTGCCGGCCGCCGGTTCCGTCGCCACCTACTCCGCACAGGGGCTGCATCCGGCCATCGGGTTCCTCGTCGGCTGGGGCTATGTCTTCGTCGAAGCGCTGGTACCCGCGCTGCTGCTGCTCCAGCTCGGTTTCACGACGGCGGGCACACTGCACCAGGAGTGGTCGTCCTACCCGGCGGACCTGTGGTGGCCGTGGTCGCTGCTGGGTGCGGCGGTCATCGCACTCGCCGGGTATTTCGGCGTACGGGCCTCCGCCCGGTTCGGCACCGTGCTCGGCATCTTCGAGGTCCTCGTCTTCGTCGTCTTCGCCGTGCTCCTCATCGGGCAGGCCGGCGGGGACAACACCCTTTCGGTGTTCGCCACTTCGCACACCGCCGACGGATACGACGGCATCAGCGGGATCTTCGCCGGCTCGGTCTACACCGTGCTCGCCTTCGCGGGCTTCGAGGCCGCGGCACCGCTCGCGGAGGAGACGAAGAACCCGCGGCGCACCATGCGGCGTGCGGTGCTCGGCGCGGCGCTCTCCATCGGCCTGGTGTACGTCCTGACCACCTATGCGATGTCGGTGTACTTCGGGCCCGACAGGTTCGCCGGATTCGGCGGCTCGGGGGCCGCTTCGTGGGAGGGCGTGGCCCGCGCCTCGTTCGGACTGTTCTGGGTGCTGCTCTTCCTCGCCGTGGTCAACTCGGCCGTGGCCAACGCCAACGCGTGTGCCAATGTGTCGACCCGTACGGCGTTCGCCCTCGGCCGCATCGGGGTCTTCCCCCGGGCGTTCGCGAGGCTGCACCCGAGGCGCCGCTCCCCCGTCACGGGTGTCGCCGCGCAGTTCGTGATCGCGGTCGGCGCGTCGCTCGGGCTGGGGTTCGCCTATGACCCGGTGACCGCGTTCGTGCTGCTGGCCACCGTGATCGTCACGGTGATCATCGGTGTGTACATCATCGTGAACCTGTCCTGCGCCGGCTACTTCCTGCGCAGGCGCCGCGACGCCTTCAACCCCGTGCTCCATCTCCTGTTCCCGGTGCTGGGCATCGTGGCGTTCGTCCCCGCGCTGCTGACGGCCGCCGGAATCCCGGCCTTCGACTTCGTCTCCGAGCTCAGTGCTCCCGTCTCGTACGCCGGTCCGGTCGTCGGTGTCTGGATGCTGATCGGGATCGTTGTGCTGGTGATGCTGGTGCGCAGACACCCGGAGCGGGTGGCGCAGACCGGACGGATCCATCTTGACGACAGCCCGGCGCCGGCCGGGAAGACAGAGACAGGAGCAGTGCAGCCATGAACGACCCCCGCATCCTGACCGTCCGTCCCAAGGAGGGCGAGTACGCCTGGACCTTCGGCGGGGCGGCCCCGATCGCCCGGATCGAGCCGGGGACGTTCCTCGACGTGTACACGGAGGACTGCTTCGCCGGGCGGGTCCGCTCCGAGAAGGACCTGGTATCGGAGGTCTGCGAGTTCCCCTTTCTCAACCCGCAGACCGGTCCCTTCCATGTGGTGGGTGCGGAGCCCGGCGACACCGTCGCGGTGCACTTCGTGTCCATCGAGCCGGCCAGGGACTGGGCCGCCTCGACGACCGTGCCGCTCTTCGGGGCGCTCACCTCCACCCACGCCACAGCATCGCTGCAGGCTCCGCTGCCCGAGGTGGTGTGGATGTGGCAGCTCGACCGGGCCCGCCGCACCTGTCTGTTCAGCGCCCGGGACAGCGACATCCAGGTGGAGCTGCCGATGGATCCGATGCACGGCACGGTCGGGGTGGCGCCGGCGAATCTGGAGGTACGGTCCGCGCTGGTGCCCGACGCGCACGGCGGGAACATGGACACGCCCGAGATGCGGGTGGGTGTCACCTGCTACCTGGGCGTCAATGTCGAGGGTGCGCTGCTGAGCCTGGGGGACGGCCATGCCCGCCAGGGCGAGGGCGAGACCTGCGGGGTCGCCGTGGAGTGCGCGATGAACACGGTGGTGCTCGTGGAGCTGCTGAAGGGTGTCCGCACTCCGTGGCCGCGCATCGAGTCCGACACCCATCTGATGTCGACCGGCTCGGCACGTCCGCTCGAAGACGCCTTCCGGATCTCCCAGTTGGACCTGGTGCAGTGGCTGGCGCGCGACTACGGCCTGTCCGAACTGGACGCCTATCAGCTGGTCAGCCAGGCCGGTGAGGCTCCGCTGGCCAATGTGTGCGACACCAACTACACCTGCGTGGCGAAGATCCGCAAGGGGTGGCTGCCCTCGGGCGACCCCCATCGCGGGCTCCACCGCCATCTGCGGGAGACTGCCACACTGCTGTCCAGCACCTGACCCGTACAGACCTCAACCCCTCTCCCCCCACAGGAGTGTTCATGCACCGCAGAAGGATTCTCCAGGGTGCCGCCGCGACGGCGGCCGCCGCACTGATCCCGGCCTCCGCCCGTGCCGTGGCCGCCACGACCGCGGGCGACACGGACTATCCGCTCGCCCACTGGACGCCCGCCTCCACCTCCAACTACACGGCTTCGAGCCGCCCTTCGGCCTATCCGGTCCAGTACGTGATCATCCATGTCACCCAGGAGACGTATCCGAACACGATCGGGATCTTCCAGAATCCGGCGAAGCAGGTCTCGGCGCACTATGTGGTGCGCTCGGCGGACGGCTATGTCGCCCAGTGCGTCCGGGAGCAGAACATCGCCTGGCACGCGGGCAACTGGGACTACAACACGCGCAGCATCGGCATCGAGCACGAGGGGTGGGTGGACCAGCCCTCGTACTTCACCAATGCCATGTACGAGAAGTCGGCGCTGCTGACCGCTTCGGTCTGCGACCGCTACAACATCCCGAAGGACCGCTCGCACATCCTGGCCCATGCCCAGGTGCCCGGGACCGACCACACCGATCCCGGCCCGCAGTGGGACTGGGTGCGATACATCCGCCTCGTCAATCTGTACTCGGCGGCCTGACACGCCTTCGCCGCCCCGGGGCGATCTGCCCTGTGCGCCGCGGTTGTCGCAGCGGCCGGCTGCGACGACCATGGGGTGTTCACGACACCCCTGGACGGGAGGGTGAGTTGAAGGACCCCTGGGTGGCGCTGGCAGCCGATACGGACCCCGGTGAGCGGATCGGCCAACTGCGTCACGCACACGAGGTGTTCACCACGGCGGGACGGCTGGAGCGGCCGGTCCGGCCGGTCGTCGGCGAGTCGTGGCGGCGCTCGGCGCGGGCCAGGGTCAGCCCGGACGGTGCGGCTCTGGTCGAGCTGGGCCCTGACGATCTCGGACCGTACCGGGAGGGGCACCCCCTGGCCCCCGCCATGCCGGTGATCCGTGAGCTGATGGGCGCCTACGCGACGGACGGGGAGCATCTGCTCGCGGTGTGCGACGCGCACGGCAGACTGCTGTGGGTCGAGGGCCCCGCGGTGACGCTGCGGGCCGCCGGCCGGATGAACTTCGTGGAGGGCGCCCGCTGGGCCGAGTCGGCGGCCGGGACGAACGCGCCGGGGACGGCCATCGCCGTGGACCGCCCCGTGCAGGTCTTCGCGGCCGAGCACTTCCTGCGGCCGGTCCAGCAGTGGACCTGCGCGGCCGCGCCGCTGCACGACCCGCACACGGGACGGGTTCTGGGCGCCGTGGACATCACCGGTGGGGACAGGCTCGCGCACCCTCACAGCCTGGCGTTCGTGCAGGCGGTGGCCCGCGCCGCCGAGACGCAGCTCGCGCTGCTCGCCCCCGCGCCGGCCGTCGGGACCGTACGGCTCAGCGCGCTCGGCCGGGACGAGGCGCTGCTGGTGGCAAGGGACCGCAGGATCCGGCTCAGCAGGCGGCACAGCGAGATCCTGGCGACGCTGGCCCGCCATCCCGAGGGACTCGGCGGCGAGGAACTCCTCGTCGAACTGTACGAGGACGAGTCGGTGACCCCGGTGACCCTGCGGGCGGAACTCTCCAGGCTGCGGCGGCTGCTCGGCCCGGAGCTCCTGCTCTCCCGCCCCTACCGCCTCGCCGCCCCGGTCGACGCGGACTTCGACACGGTGGCGCGCAGACTGGCGTCGGGCGCCGTCGCAGCAGCACTGGGGGCCTACTCGGGGCCGCTGCTGCCGGCCTCGCAGGCGCCGTCCGTCATCCGTCTGCGGCGCCGGCTGGAGGAGCAGTTGCGCGCGGCACTCATCGCGCGCGGTGACCCGGGGCTGCTGGCCGACTGGGCGTACAGCCCCTGGGGCGAGGAAGACCTCCGGGTCTGGCGGGCACTCGCCGCGGCCGTTCCCGCCGGGCAGCGCCCGGCCCTCCTCGCCAGGGCCCGGGCCCTCGACGCCGAGCAGGGATAGCCCCTCTTTTCCTTGCAACGGGGTTGCAACGTATCGCTGCCTACACTCGCGCCGAGGGCCGTCCAACGGCGGGCGGCACCGGATCCGGGAGGCCACAGAGATGACCCGTTACGCCGCGCCGGGTGCCGAGGGCGCCATCGTTTCGTACGAGTCCCGTTACGACCACTGGATCGGCGGCGCGTACGTGCCACCCGTCCGTGGTCAGTACTTCGAGAACCCCAGCCCCGTCAATGGCCGCCCCTTCACCGAGATCGCCCGCGGTACGTCCGAGGACGTCGAACTCGCCCTGGACGCGGCGCATGCCGCGGCGCCCGGCTGGGGAGCCACGTCGGCAGGTGACCGTGCGGGTCTCCTCAACAGGATCGCCGACCGGATGGAGGCCCATCTGGAGGAGCTCGCGGTCGCCGAGAGCTGGGACAACGGCAAGCCGGTGCGGGAGACCCTGGCTGCTGATATTCCGCTGGCCATCGACCATTTCCGTTACTTCGCCGGTGCGTTGCGCGCCCAGGAGGGCTCGCTCAGCGAGATCGACGACGACACGGTCGCGTACCACTTCCATGAGCCGCTCGGCGTCGTCGCGCAGATCATCCCGTGGAACTTCCCGATCCTGATGGCGACGTGGAAGCTGGCCCCGGCGCTCGCGGCCGGCAACGCGGTGGTCCTCAAGCCGGCCGAGCAGACCCCGGCCTCCATCCATGTATGGCTGAAACTGGTGGCCGACCTGCTGCCGCCGGGCGTCGTCAACATCGTGAACGGATTCGGAGCGGAGGCCGGCAAGCCTCTCGCCTCCAGTCCGCGCGTCGCGAAGATCGCCTTCACCGGCGAGACGACGACGGGGCGGCTGATCATGCAGTACGCATCCGAGAACATCAAGCCGGTGACGCTGGAACTCGGCGGCAAGTCGCCCAACATCTTCTTCGACGACGTGTGGAACGCGGACGACGACTTCCGCGACAAGGCGCTCGAAGGTTTCACCATGTTCGCCCTCAACCAGGGCGAGGTCTGCACCTGCCCGTCGCGCGCGCTGATCCAGCGCGGGCTGTACGGCGAGTTCCTGGAAGCGGGCATCGCCCGCACCGAACTGATCGTGCCCGGACACCCGCTGGACACGGACACGATGGTCGGCGCACAGGCCTCCAACGACCAGCTTCAGAAGATCCTCTCGTACCTGGACATCGGCCAGCAGGAAGGCGCGAAGATTCTCACGGGCGGTCAGCGGATCGAGTGCGACGGAGAACTGGCCGGCGGCTACTACGTCCAGCCCACCGTCTTCGAGGGCGACAACCGGATGCGGGTCTTCCAGGAGGAGATCTTCGGCCCGGTCGTGGCGGTCACGTCCTTCTCCGACTTCGACGACGCGATCAGGACCGCCAACGACACCCTGTACGGCCTCGGGGCCGGGGTGTGGACGCGCGACATCAACACCGCCTACCGGGCCGGCCGCGCCATCCAGGCGGGCCGGGTCTGGACGAACTGCTACCACGCGTACCCGGCACACGCGGCCTTCGGCGGGTACAAACAGTCCGGGATCGGCCGCGAGAACCACAAGATGATGCTGGAGCACTACCAGCAGACGAAGAACCTCCTGGTGTCGTACTCGCCGAAGAAGCTGGGCTTCTTCTAGGCGCACGAGGAAAGGCGCCTGACCTGCGCTTTCACCCGTCAGGCGCCTTTCACTCAGCCCGCTCTCGACGAGCCCTACTTGCGTGCTGACCCCCATTTTCTCCCACTGCTGTACCCCTCCCGACCAGTGCTTCCGGACCAGTCACGGACCAAACCCCCGGTTCAACCCTCGGGTGCGTCACCTTGGCTGACGCGCTGCCACTCGTTCATGGACTGCTCGATGAGGCGGTTCGCCTGCTCTCGAAGGCCGTCGAGGAACTTGGCGTAGTGGCGAAAGAGATCCTCGATGCTCTGGCCGGCGCGGCGGGCACATTCGGCCGGGTCCACTCCGGAGTAGAGCCAGAACGAGATCCCGGCGTGCCGGAGGATTGCCCGAATCAGCGAAGCCGAACAGGAGGGATGGCTCGGTGAGATCGAGGGGCTGCAAGTCAGCCTGGCCAGCGCAGAGGAGAAGATCACCCAGCTTGACGCAGAGCAGGTCCGTCAACACCAAGTGATCGATCTCGGCATGCCCAGCTTCAGCCAGATCGCGACACGGATCGGTACGGCAGGAGGGCCATCAAGTTTAACCAACTGGCCAAACTCAGGAGCAATCGGTGGACGTCAGCTACTTCGATGCCCACGGGCACGCTCCGCTGCGCGTGGCCCTGCTGCCGGCCGCGGTGGAGCATCCTGCTTACCGCACTGGCGGGCAGCGCGCGGATCACGCAGTTGCGCGCGACCGCCCGCAAGCACTGCCGGGCTGACCACAGGGCGGTGAAGGCCGGAGCCACGGACTCGTCGAAGGCCCGGCGGTAGCCCGGACTACCGGGAGCCCGCCACAGGCTGCCGCTTGTAGAAGGACTCCTCCAGGTAGGCGGCCTCGTGCGGCTGGTAGGGCTCCTCCAAGTAGGCGGCCTCGTCTTCGTCGAGTTCGACGTCCACCGCGGCGACCGCGTCGGCCAGCTGGGCCGGCTTGGTGACCCCGACGATGGGCGAGGTCACCGCCGGGTTGCGCATGACCCAGGCCAGGGCGACCTGGGCCGGGGACAGACCCCGCTTGCCCGCGATCTCGTGGACACGCTCGGCCACCGACTGGTCCTCGTCGCGGTAGAGGATCTTGCCGCCCGGGTCGGTCTCGGCACGCGCCGTGGCGGTGTCCCGGGCCCGCGTCAACCTGCCCCGCGCCAGCGGGCTCCACGGGATCACGCCGATGCCCTGGTCGGCGCAGAGCGGGATCATCTCCCGCTCTGCTTCCCGGTGGATGAGGTTGTAGTGGTCCTGCATCGACACGAACCGGGTCCAGCCGTTCAGGTCAGCCAGGTACAGGGCCTTGGCGAACTGCCAGGCGTACATGGAAGAGGCTCCGATGTAGCGGACCTTCCCGGACTTGACCGCGTCGTGCAGCGCTTCGAGGGTTTCCTCGATCGGAGTGTCGTAGTCCCAGCGGTGGATCTGGTACAGGTCGATGTAGTCGGTCCCCAGTCGCTTCAGGGAGGCATCGAGCTCGGCGAAGATCGCCTTGCGGGACAGCCCGGCGCCGTTCGGGCCGGGGCGCATCCGCATCCAGACCTTGGTAGAGAGAACAACCTCCTCGCGCCGGGTGAAGTCCTTGACCGCCTGGCCGACAATCTCCTCGCTGCTTCCGGCGCTGTACCCATTGGCCGTGTCGAGGAAGTTGACGCCGCCCTCGAGGGCCTGCTTGATGATGTCCCGGCTGGCGTCCGCACCCAGCGACCAGGGCTCGCCGCCCCGGTCCGGCTCTCCGAAGCTCATACAGCCGAGGGTGATGGCGGAGACTTCCAGTCCGGTCGTTCCGAGTTTGATGTATCGCATGCTTCCGAACCTAGGAGTTGGAGTGCGCTCTAACGCAAATACGTCTTGGTCCAGAATTCGGAGGCGTGTGGCATGTGCGCCTTGTTTGATTTCGACCTTTTCAACCAGACTTACCAGAGAACCCAGTGGTAGCGAGTAACAAACCGGGCGGCGGTATCGCGGCGCTCGCAACGGCGCCCCTACCCGCGGCATCTCTTAATACTCCAGCAGGATTTCGCTGTCTGAGCTGGTCTTTGGCCGGGTGGCGGGAGTGTAGCGGGACTTCGGTCGTGCGGGGGCGGTCTCACGGCGACCGCCCCTCGATCGTGCGACAACGCCGCAGGTAGTGACAGCGGCGGGCGACGGCTTGGCGTCGGCGGCGCCAGTTCGACCAGCTCAGCGCGTGGTGTAGCTCGGCATAGGGTCGGCCTGAGTGATGATCATGATGTGGCGAGTGTGATCACGGCATCGGAGCCGTCCTGGATAACCCCGTTCGCGGGGCTGAGCCCGCGCTGCTTCGGCAAACTTCTGACCACGCTGCGGCGCGATGGAGCTGATGTGGTCCACCGAGGCCGGCCGTGGAGTCTGCCGTTGGAGGACCGGGTGTTGCTGGTCACAGCCTATTGGCGTACCAACCTGACGTTGCGGCAGCTCGCTCCGCTGTTCGGCGTCTCGAAGTCCACGGCTCACCGAGTCATCAACAACCTCGGCCCCCTTCTTGCGCTCCAGCCCCGCAAGCGGTTCGCCAAGGACACCGTGCTCATCGTGGACGGCACCCTGGTCCCCACCCGAGACCACACCATCGCCGAGCGTTCGAAGAACTACCGGTACTCCACCAACCACCAGGTTGCAATCGATGCCGACACCCGCCTGGTCGTCGTGGTCGGCCGGCCGCTCGCCGGGAACCGCAACGACTGCAAGGCATGGGAGGAATCCGGTGCCAAGGCCGCCGTCGGCAGGACCACCACGATTGCCGACGGCGGCTACCCGGGCACCGGTCTTGTCATCCTGCACCGCCGACAGCGCGGCCAGAGCGACCTCCCGGACTGGAAGGAAGACCACAACAAGTCCCACAAGCAGGTCCGAGCCCGTGTCGAGCACGTCTTCGCACGCATGAAGACCTGGAAGATCCTCCGCGACTGCCGCCTCAGAGGTGAAGGCGTCCACCACGCCATGCTCGGCATTGCCCGCATGCACAACCTCGCCGTCGCGGGATAGGTCGCAGGTAGCATGGTGGCCCGCTATGCCCTAGGCGATTCCAAGATCTTTACGGGACACCCCTTACGAGCTCGTGCACGGTTAGCGGTGGGACGTCGAGCTCTGGATCGTTGATCATGGATGTGTGGTGGGGAACGTGACGCGCACAGCGATCATCAGCGACCGGAGGATCACGGGCTTGTCGGCCGCCGTGATCGCGGAACTCGTCACTGAGGTGGGGCCGTTGTGGTGCTTTGTCCGCCTTCTTCGCTGATTCGCGGGCGTATGCGGCGGAGAAGGCAGCGTTGGCTGCGGAGTCTTCGGCAGCTTCGGCGTCCGCGTCGGCCCGGTTGGCGGCGGCCCGTGCGGCGGAAGCGGCGGCGGCGCTACTTTCGGCGCCGTCGGCGGAAGCATCGGCGTCGCCCGCGTGCCCTTCGGCCTGCCGGGCCGATTCATCTGCTTGATCGGAAGCTTCTGCCGCCTCCTTCGTGGTGATTATGGCCTTGGCGGCGGCCTCGGCTGCGCGCCAGGCGTCCTCGTACGCCTTGGCGGCGATCATCGACCCTTCGGCCAGGAGACCTTGGAGGTGTCGCTGATGGGTGGTGGCGAGGTCGTCCTTGCGCTGGGCCATGTACCGGCCGACCGTGACGAACTCGTGGATGAGCTCGGCGGGGCCGGCCAGCGCGATGGTGGCGGCTGCCTTGAGTTCGGGTCCCCCTTCGGTTGCCAGCCGCGCGGCGAGGACCCGTTCGTCCTGGAGCCGCATGCCATACTGGTCGGCTTGCCCGAACGCGGCGAGCGCCTTGGGGGTTCCCGTTTGAGGGCGGCCTCTGCGGCCTCACTGACGTAGGTGCCACCCACGGTGGCCAGATGGGCCTCCACCAGCCACTTCGCGTGCTCGCGCTGGGTGTGTAGGGCGTCGGCGGTCACCACGGTGTTGGCCAGGTCGAACGGGGCCAGCAGGGCGGTGAGCGCTGAGATTTCGTTGGTTTTGTCCGGCACCCGCAGCTGGCTGACGACGCGGCCGGCAGTCGTGACGGCGGACAGCAGGTGGGCGGCGGGCGCGGTATCGGTGCGCGAGCCGCGGGCGCTCTTGCCGTCCACCACGACCGCCTGCGTGCCGACCGGGTCGTGGCCGAGCGTCGGCGAGCCCGCCGGGGCAGACCTGGACCAGCACCCGGCGCAGCGTGGAGGGCGAGGCCGGCCGGCGCACGCCGAGCGGCCCGCGTGCAGGAAACCCCAGGCGGGTGAGGGTGTCCTGGGGTGCGTTGCGGGCCCATTGCCCGATGGCCAGGTAAGAACGGGCGGCGGTCAGCAGGACCGAGACCAGGGGGTGCCGCCGGCCGCGCCGGTGACGCGGATCGGATATCGCACTCAACCGGGCCGCCGTGGCCGACAGTTCACGCTGCTGACGCGAGGGCGACCTGGTCAAACAGGCGGTGGCAGACTGGCGGCACATCAGAGCTCCGGTGGTCGGGTGACTTGATAGGCCCCTTGATCACCGGAGCTTCGTTGCATGCGCCGCCGCCATGGCGAAGGTTCGTCACATCCCTGTGACCTGCTGGTTCTCGGAGCCGCCAGGACTATGAATCAGCCCTGGGAGCTGAGCGTCGGCGCGCCGTCGGGAGGGCTTGGCGCCATCGATCGACGCGGAGCCAGGCGCTCGACTCATACGGAACGCGGCCGTCTATACAACCTGCGTGTCTACGCGCATCATTGAGTTGCTTCGCTCGGACAACCATCCTCGGCCGGAACGCGGTCGTCTCCCTTTGACGTGTTGTGGCGGCGACCAAGCCAAAGATTGTCATGTGCTCGTCAAATCAGAGAAAGGCAACACGATGGCTTGCGGATCAACCAGCCTGTGGGCCGGTGAAACCAGCTGGTTCTGCTGCGGCAATGCCTGGGGCCCGTGCTCCAGCGCCGGCGGCGGCGCCTGCGGTAACTGCCAGTCCGGCGCGTACCACGGCGCGTGGCCCAACGCCTCACAGGCATGTTGGAACATCACCCGGCCCGACCTCTGTGGCGAGAACATACCCAGACGGGGCTGCGGTGCGGTCATGAACGTCAAGCACCAGTGCTCAGGCGCGACGGTGTGCATCACCATCACCGACTGCGGCCCGCGCACCAAGGACTGGTGCGGCGAAGCGACTTGCTGCAACGGCACCTGCCGCACTAACCGTGTCCTCGACCTCACCCCGGCAGCATTCTCGGCGATCGGCAACCTGAGTTCGGGCAAGCTGCCGGTCTACATCTACGAGTGAGGAGCGCCGACATGACCGTACGACACGACCGGGCCGACGGGATGCGCAGGCGGCGCTTCCTCACCGACGCCGCGCTGGGTGGGGCGACCATCATCGGCGCGACCGCGCTCGGCGGACTTGACGCCGAGGCCGCCTTCGCCGCGGAACCCTCGCTCGACCCCGCGATAGCAAGGTCCACTTTCGTGGAGGGCCGGATCACGGGCATCACCGGCAGCATTCTGGAGGTGGCCGGGTCCAACGGCGGCCATTCCCGGGTTCAGATGACCAACGTCACCAGCGTGTGGAAAGTCCGCGCCACCACGGCCGAAGCGATCGAGGTCGGCGACGGGCTCTACGCGCGCGGCGTCACGATGCCCGACGGCACCGTGGCCGCCGACGCGGTGTGGGTGAACATCGTCAATCTGGACACGCAGATCCGCGGCATCGCGAAGAACCGGCTGCACCTCGCCCACGGCCGGCACGAACTGGTCGGTCACGTCGCCCCGGACGCCAGCGCCTCCTACGCCGGCCGCGCACTGACGTCCGACCTGTCCCGGCTGCGCATCGGACAGAGCGCCCAAGTGCTCGGCGCCTGGCGGCCGTCCGACAACTCCGTGGATGTCGTCCGCATCTCCGTCGGGCACTGATGCGGGCCCGAGGACACAGGGAGAGGAAGAGATGCTGTCACTGACAACGGGCCTGGCCCCGCTGGTCCTCGCGGGCCTGCTCGGGTGGACCGGAGCGGTCAAGATGTTCAGCCGAGGCACCGCACAGCAGGCGCCGAAGACGGCACTGGCTCGCATTCTGCGCAGCAGCGAGCGGGCTACGACAGTGTTGCGCGCGACCGGCGCGGGTGAACTCCTCATCGCCGCGGGTCTGCTGATGACGCCGGCGAACCCGGTGCCGGGGGCCGCCGCAGCGGTCCTCGGGGCGGGCTTCCTCGCCTACCTCGGCTATGGCCGGACCATGGCGCCGGAGTCCTCCTGCGGCTGTTCGGCAAGTGACGACACCCCCATCACCTGGCGGGCGTTCGCACGGGCGGCGGTCGTGGTCATCGGCGGGGTCACGGTGGCGGTGACACAGGGCACCTGGTGGTCGGCGATCTCCGAGCGGCCTGCCGGCGCCCTGGTCTTCCTGGCCGGGGCGGCGGCGGTTCTGGTCGCCCTCTCGGCCGACCTCGACCGGTGGTGGCTGCTGCCGCTGCGCCGGACGAGGCTGCGTGTCTTCGGCCACCCGCTCCTGGGAACCGTCGGCAGGGACCGGGTGCCGGTCGCGGCGAGTGTCGAACTCCTGGAGAACTCCCTCGCCTGGCAGGCCGCCGCACCAGTGGTCCGGTCCGCCTTGCTCGACCACTGGGAGGAGGACGGCTGGCGCATTCTCCAGTACTCGGGTGTGTACGCGGACCGGGAGAACGCGCGCCCGGTCGCCGTGGTGTTCGCACTCGACGCCACGGCCGGGCGGGACACCGGTGACGACCCGATCGTCCGTGTCAGTTATGTCGACATGGACAGCGGGGAGGCGGTGGCCATGGACGAACTTCACGCGGTGCCATCGCGGAGGGCCCTGCCGATGGCGGGCTGACGCCACGTACGGTTGCCCCGGCCCGGTTCGGTCGTCCGGTCACCTCACGGCGGCACGGAGGTGCCCTGACCTGCTGATCCCGATCGCCGAGCACCACAGTGCCCGCGAGATCGCGGTCGGCGGCAGGTCCGGGCACGAGCAGGCAGGCACCTGGACCGGACCTGTGCCGGCGGCGGAGGAGGGGAAGCGACCGCCCCTCCCGTCCCGTCCTCCGCACGTGTGCGGTGGGTGGCGTCCTTCGACCACGTGCGGGGAACCGGCGAAGGCGGTGTGGTCGCGGTTCGGGGTTTCGCATGCCGAAACGCACACCCCGCTCGACCGGCATGGCTAGGTCGCCCTGCGGGGTTCGGACCTCCTCGGCCGTGACCCGGCCGAGGAGGTCGACGCGCTCCCGCGGTGACGCACAGAATGCTGTCACCGCGGCGCCCTGAGGAACCACCACCACTGGGCCACCACGACTACCGGCCGCGCCCGTCGTCGCCCACGGGAGCAGCCTCCCCTTCGGCGAAGACGACGACCGCGTCCTTCGAGCCGAACACGAGCGGGGCCGATTTGGACGGGTTGAGGAAGATGCCGTAGTTGGGGGGCTCCTCACCGCGCCTGGCGAGCCGATAGCCGATGGCGGTCTCCCCCCGTCGCCGTGCGGCCTCGATCACCGTGGCGAAATTGGCCTCGGCACCAGGGACCACATAGTCGGATGCCGGCTTGATGTAGATCTCCGAGCCTTCCGGGTTGAACAGATCGGTGAACACGGCGTGCAGGTGGCGGTTCTCGGTGAGCTGGGTGAGCAGCAGGCTGATCACCTTGGTGCTCACGATGAAGTCGTCGGCCTTGGTGACCTGGGCGACCTCACGGTTGCCGTCGTCGTTCATCTCCGTGACGATCGAATACGGGTCACCGAGCGACTCCTCGATGTCCCGCAGGTGGAGCAGGGTCACCAGGGTCCGGTCGTCTGCGGGGCCGGAGGCGATGGTGTCGTCCGAGAGCACGACGATGTGCTGGTAGCCGCCCAAGTCCAGGGCCTCCAGCGAGGACCTCCGCGTCGGCTCGCAGGCCTTGAACCCCACCGTGAGATTGGCGAGCGTGTCGCTCAGGGCGGCCTCCGGCCGTCGTGGCGCGGCGATGTCCAGCGTCGAACCGGGTTGAACGAAGCTGTCCAGCAGCCTGACCAGCTTCGCCGTACGGGAGTTCTCGCCGATCAGGATGGTCCGGTCGAGCGTCGGTGATTGCGCCGGAGCCGATGTGATGGCCGACTCGACGATCGCAGGGCGGGCCTCGCACAGCCGGATGAGCAGATCGTCTTCGGCTACGACGAGTATCTGGTCTCCGGGGCCGATGACGGTGTCCATCGGCGGATTGACCAGTACGTCTCCCATGTCGGCGCCCAGCCCGACCGGGACGCCGAGGTCGAAGGCGTTCAAGGCGTGCCCGTACGTCGAACCCACCAGGGCGGGCTCCTCGTGGAAGTAGAACTCGTTGCCGACGAAACTCAGCAGTTCGTTGAAGACGGTCGAAAGGCCCGTCTGCCGGTGCGCCTGCGCGATGAGGCGGACCGCGATGTCCTCGGCGTCAATCACCAGGGCGCTCCTGCCGGCGGCCAGTCGGGCCGCCGCCAGGTTCTCCGAGTCGTGGACGGCGGCGACGATTTGTGGGCGGCTCCCGGCCCACTGGCGGCTGTGCAGCAGGAGGAGGGCCTTGATGACGTCGACGTCACGGTCATCGCCCACAGGTGGCAGCACCATGATCGACTTCGCCGTGTCCGGGCTGACCAGTTCCAGGTCCGCCCGCACGAGAGGGTTTCCGGAGCGGCAGATGACGCGTGTGCTGCCGGTGTCGGGGATGCGGGCCCGGATCGCGTCCTCCATGGAAACCTTGTCCCGGTCCGCGAGGATCACCACGCACGAGCGGCGCTCGCTCTGATTCGCTTCGACGAGCTCGGAGATCACGGTGAAGACCTGGTCCGACCAGCCCAGAACGATGGTGTGCCCGCGCTCTATGAGCTGCGACTGGCCCTTGCGCAGCTCCTGGAGCTTCTGGTTCAGACCAGTGGTCAGGACACCGATGAGCGCGCTGACGATGAAGATGCCGCCGAGCGTCACCGCCAGCATCAGGCCGAGAAACACCGGACCGCCGGTGTCCCCGCCCATGGTTCCGGCGTCGAGGGTCCGCAGGAGGCTCATCCACGCGACACCCAGCCAGCCGCCGTTGGCCTCCGCGTCCGTATCCGTGAACAGGACGACCAAGGTCGAGGCCAGCGCGATGAGCGCGACCGAGGAGAGCGCCAACCAACTGATCAGGGCCGGCGTTCCCCGGTCCATGGTGCCGTCGAACCAATACCGGAACCGGGTCCGCAACCTGTCTCTCATCCCCTGCCCTCCCCTTCTCCCACGGCCTCCGGGCAGGCCGTGAAATCCGTCGTCACGGCCATGACGAAGCACAGTTGATCATTCTCCCAGTCCGATCGGGGATCCCACTCAAGGGGCCGCGCACAAGGGCCGGTTCAGGCCATGCAACCTGACCAACGGCGAGGGACGCCCGAGGCGTAGCGGTCTACCCCGACAAGCGCGCCGCTACCGGTTCCGGCGGGAAGTTCATGCACGCCACCGGGATGAGAACGCCGACACCACGCCCGGAGTCTCAGCTCATCAGTCTTGCTGCGGAACCGTGGAGTCCCGTGAGGTCGTAGGCGACGAGCAGGGGCACGGCCCGCTCCACTGCCCCGGCGGTTGCAGCAGTCCCCCTCAGCCGTGGCTCTGGGAGGGGCGCGATGCGAGGACGCTCCTCGGCCACCACCCCGATCACTCCGATGCGGCCGGTCCCGCCTCTGGTTGCAGTCCCCACGGCGAGCGCCACGGTCTGCGGCATGCCGGGGTGCGGGTGCATCTGTCGGGCCGGCCGTGTCGAAGTCGCCGTCGCCGTCGGCGCCGGTGATGACGGGGGCAGAGGTGGAATCTCGGGCATCATCAGCGCGATCGTGATCGGCATCGTCGTCGGCACGCTGGATCGGCTCGCGCCGCCCGGTCGTCAGCGCATCCCGCACAAGGATCGGCTCAGCGACGACGCGCGCCGCTACGCCCACGCCCTGGACGAGCTCTACGGCCGCGGGCGCGGCGAAGGCGCCCAGGACCTGGACGGCGACGCAGCAGGTCAAGGCGGCGGTCAGGACCCGTCCTTCCCCACCGCGCGGGAGTGGGCGCAGGAGCTGGAGGCCCTCTTCGGCACCGACGTACCCGAGGAGGTCCTCGCGGAGGCCGCCGACGCGGGTTGCACCGATGTGCTCGCACAACTCGATCCGGCGTCGGCACGCCCGTCCGTGGAGGTGCTCGGCTCGGTGCTGTCCCTGGCCGGAGGCATGCCCGAGGCTCAACTCGCCCGGCTGCATCCGCTGGTGAAGCGGCTCGTCGACGAGCTGAAGACCCGCGGCTGGCCCGAGACCCGCGCCTCGCAGGAGAACCTGGTCAGCGCGGCCCGCACGGTCCGGGGTGAACTGCCCGCCTCCTCACTTGCCGATCCCGGTGGGGTCGGGGCGTCACAAGCGTCCCGGCCCCACCAGCCGCCACGTCATGGCATGACCGGTTGCCGGTGAACGTGTCCTGGTCCGCGGTCTCGTCCCCGTGCGCCAGGGCATGACCGGACGCCGCATCTGCCGCGTGGCCGTGCGCATGTCCTCTCCCTGCGCTAGAGGATGACCGGCACCAGCGGGCGCACGAGGCCGGTTTCGACATGTCCCACCCCTGCGCCAGGGGATGACCGCCGGAGCAGGGCAAACCGATCGCGAAACTGATGTTCCACCCTCCGCCGAGGGAGGACCGGACGTCGAGCAGCTGCTGGTCGTACGGCTCGACGTCTCGCCCCTGCGCCAAGGGATGGCCGGGTACGTACGACGGCAAGGACAAGAACCACGAGACGGCTCAGCAGGGCGAACGCCCCTCTCAGCTGCCAGACAGTTGACCACGGCCTCCCCGGCAGCCCCCACGAGGTGCATGATCGGCCGCCTCCTAGCCGTAGAGACAGCATCGGTCACGCCGGGCGGCGCTCTGCCGATGCATGGCGAAGAGCAGCGGAAGCGCACTCACAGCCGTAGTGCGCCGACGCCGCCTCCTCGACTGTGCTTCTTTGCCAGTCCCCGTACCGGGGCGTCAGAAGCGGGTCCGCCAAAACAATCGGGTCATCCGGGACCCCTGTGCGGGACCTGCCTCCTGGCTGGCACGCCCACCGCCTCATCAGTACCAAGACCCGGACCATACGCGGACCAAAACTCCGCCCGTCGCAGATCCAGCCTCCGTTTTCCCTGGTCACCGCGCCATGCAAGATGTACCACCAGCAGACGAAGAACCTCCTGGTGTCGTACTCGCCGAAGAAGCTGGGCTTCTTCCAGACACAGAGAAAGGGGCACCTGACCAGGCAAGATGCCCGTCAGGCGCCCTCCTCGGCGCATGACTGAGTGGTAAGTCTGGTATCCCAGCTCTGACCAGCAGTTCCGGGGCATTTCCGGGCCAAGGTCCGGCTGAGACCGTGTCCTACATGGCCTTAGCCGCGCAAGGTGGCACGCAGGCGCAGGCCGGCAGTTGCGAGACCTTCGAAGGTGGTGACCTGATAGCTGGGTTCCGGTCCGGGCGGCTCACTCAACTGGTAGCGGCGGGCGGTCTGTGCAGTCAGGAGCGTCAGCATCGTCATGGCCAGAGCGGCTCCCTCGCAGCCATGCGGCCCGGTGCCGAAGGAGAGGAAGGCCCCGGGTTTCGCCGGCGACCCCGGATCATCGAGCCAGCGCTCGGGCCGGAACTGGTCCGGCTCTGAGTGTTCCCGAGCGTCCCGGTGGGCAGTGTAGGGGCAGACGAGAACGGTGGACCCGGCATCGATGGTGTACTCGGCGAGCTGAGTCCGTCGCGTGGCGCGCCGGGTCAGTAGCCAGCTCGGGGGGTACAGGCGGAGCACCTCGCGCACCAGTGCCTGGGTGTACTGCAGGCTGTCGAGGTGGGTGCTGGTCGTCGCGGCCGGGTCCACGGGCAGCAAGGCGGCTTCGGCCGCGACGCGGCCCGCTGCCTGGGGGTGCCGGGCCAGGTGGAGCAGAATCCATCCGGCTGCCCGGGAAGGTGTCTCGAAGGTGGCGACGGTGATTCCGGGGAGGGGGTCGAGGATGGCCTCTTCCGGCAGCAGGCCGTAGCGGGAGGACGGCCGGAGCATCTGTCCCAGTACGTCGTCGCCGAGCCGGCCCGATGAACGGCGTCGGCGGACGATGGGCCGCAAAGCGTCAACGAAGGCGACTTGCTGCCGTGTGCGGAACCGCCGTGCCGGTGTGGGGACCCAGCGTGGCCATACCCAGCGCGAGGGACATACGAGCACCTCCCGGGCCAGGAAGAGCTGTGCGGCAAAGGGCAGCAGGGTGGGAGCGTCCTCGGAGAAGAGGTAGCGGACGCCGATCTCTGCCAGGGCGTGCCGGACCGGGGGAAGAATCTCGATGTCCTGGCCCGTGGGCCACTGGTCAGCAAATTGAGCGGTCCTGGGCGCTATCTCACCGATCCGGGCTGCAACCGCCTGCGGGCGCAGTCCGCGCATGCGGGCGGCGTGAGCGTGCGCACGCTCCTCAGGCAACGGTGCTCGCCGCTTCAGCGGCGGGAAGAGCGGCGAGGGCGGCTTGGGGAAGTCCTGCGCGCGGTGCAGAACCGTTTCACACGGCCCGGCCGTAGCGGCTACGTAGACACCCGGCTCCAGTTGCCATACGTCCCCGCACTCGGCAACGCCACGGCGCGCCAGTACCAGCCGGTCGCGGTTCCAGGCCGCGAAGCTCCCTCCATGCAACCGCGGCGGCTCATTCATTCGGCCCATGGGATCGCCCCTGACTCTCGTACCCGTCCAGCCGAAATCGTCGGCAGCATAGCCAGGAGCCGGCGGGCTCCTCGGGGGCTCCCGCCGGCAATGCGGTCAGACGCGGTCGTCGCCGCCTTACGCACCCCAGTCGTGCACCCCGTACGCACCGTAGTGGCGGGTGAAGGACAGCTTGCCGAGCAGCTTGGCGATCATGATGCGCTCCTCTCGCCTGTCCGAGCCCTCCCAGCCGAGGGTTCAGCAAAGAAGTTCTCGCCAGCACCAACGACCACGCATCCCATATTTCCACTCATGCCATATATGTCATATCCAGAGCTTCAGTCGCACGCGTGGATATGAGGCGCGTGCTTACGGGCTGGGCCCGCAGCCGGCCATCGTCGCCCCGGTGCTGGAGGTCAGTGCCGTCCCCGGCCGCGAGGTACGGCGGCGCCGGTCACCTCCGGACCGGGGGCACCAACGCCCCGAAGAAGTGGAACGCAGCTTGCGGTACGTGTGATTCACCGGTGCCGAACGTGGTGAGGCGGCGCTCGGAGTTGTCAGCCGTATGAGAGGTCGGAGCAGATGCTGCGGTTGGCTGGGCGTGCCTGTGCGGTGACGGTTGAGGGCAATTCGTCTGGGGCGACGGGGTCCGGGGCGGTGGTGGGGGTGTCGGCGTAGTCCTGGCCGGTGATGAGGTTGATCTGGTTGCCGGGGATGAGGTTGAGCTGGGCGTGGGGGGAGAGTGCGGCGAGGGAGTGTGCCCGTGCTTTGAGTCCGGTGCCGTACTCGATGATGATGGTGGTGGTGTGGTTCTGGGCGCCGACTGTTGCGGTGCCGGAGACTGTGAATTGCCGGGTGCGCAGGAGGTCGGCGGCTCGGGCGGCGAGTTTGCGGGTGGCGGTGCCGTTGCAGACGGCACGGTGATGCCGGCGCCGCTGACCGTGCTGGCGGTGGGGGCCGGACCGGCCTTCTTCTTGGTGTGCTGTCCGGTGGGTTTGCCGCATGAGGTGTCTCTGTCACGCCATAACCGTGGTCATGAGGTGCTCTTCCTACGCCATGGAGTGTGCTGCCCTCGACGCGCAGCCCGCTTGCCAGCGCTTCCACGCACCTCCGCGGTCCCGAGCAGGATGCCCCGAGCTGGATGCCCCGAGAAGGGATATCCTGAGCCGGGGGCCGGACGGGAATCCCGGCCCGATTACGGCGGGCCGGGATTCTCCAGCGTGCACATCAGGCGGTCACCGGATTTCAGTAATCGCCGAATCCGCCGCCCTCGCCCTTCTCGCCGTGGTGGCGCTTGATGACGCGGAAGCTGGCGACGACTCCGTTCTTGACCTTCACGCCGCCATTCATCTCCTCGTGGTGCTTCTTCTCGCGGTGCTCGCCGTTCACGCAGTTCTCTTCCTCGCTCTTGCCCTTGCCCGGGCAGACGCCGTCGGCAGAGCTGTGCGGGCCGACGGTGGCGATGGGCGCGCCGTTGTCGCACACGGCTCCGCGGAAGACCTGGACCTCGTTGCGGCTGTCGTTGCGGATGTTGAAGCTCTTGGCACCCAGGCCGCTGACGACGGTGATGCAGCCGTCGGGGCGACCGGAGTATTCGCGCTCGTTGATGTGGATCCGGCCCTCCTCGTGATGGCGCTTGCCCCCGCGCTCGTTGCCCCGGCGCTCGTTGCCTTCGTTGCCCTTGCCCGTATTGCCACCCTCCCCGCCCATGAGGGCCTGGGCGGGGACGGCGGCCGGGGCCACCTGGGCCTGGGCCTGGGGGGCGGGGACGGCGGTGGCATAGGTGATGCCGGTCGCGGTCAGTACCGCAGCGGCCACGACGGCCGTTGCGATCGCGTGGGAACGGTTCATGATCATGTCGCTTGTTCTCCTTCTCGGACTCAGAGACAGTCCCGCTGTGACAGCCGGTGCGTGACTGAACGTACTAACACCCCCTATTGCTGTCATATCGAGCGACTCGGGGCCCCCGACTTCGTAGGGCCGATCGGGTATACAGAGCCCTTCACGCCGTCCCAAAAAAGAGCTGAATAACCGTCAATATTCGGTAAAACGCGGGATGTTAATTGACCATTAGCCCTTGCAGGTGATCTTCTGACGTCTACTCACCCGCTGTGGCGGTGGGGCGCCGGGAAGTGTCGGCAAGTCGCTGCTTGACATGTGGCCTGTCGCATGTTCCAAGGGGGCCATGTGAACGTTGGCTGTCCGACGAACGTGACCGCGCATAGCAGGGTTCGCCCAGGCCACGAGACACGGAGACCCGATCTCTACAGGAATTCACTTCATTCGTGAGCAGCCTCGCGTGCGAGTCCATTGACTCTCGCGTGTCCGAAGACAGACTCAACTCGGCTTTGAGGGCAGCCGGAGGGCCCCTGTTGGCGGCGCACTCCTCTGAGTGCTCCGCCAAGGTGGTGCGACCTGGGCGCCATGGTCGAGGGCTACGCCGTCCTGTGGCCGGGAATGGCCCGGACTCCCAGCCGGTGGTCCCGTGTGCCGCTGTGTTCAGCTGCCTGGTTCACACCCGCGAGGCCGGCGAGAGTGCGCCTCGAAAGGTACTGCGGGTCGGCTTGGTCAGGAGGTGCCAGAAGGTCAGACATGAGCGCACCGTGGGTGCCGGACGACGGGCGGCGGCACAGGCGGCTGCGTCCGAGCAGCGGCATTGGTCGATGTGTGTGTGCGGCGCGGGCCACGGCGCCCATGTCGCCGGCGTCGCTACGGCGGAGTGCGGAGTAGCGGTCTCCAGGCACCTGACCATCCAGATATGGAGACTGCCACCTCGCGTGGCGCCGGGCCACCTTCTTACGCAGGCGGCGACGGAGGACCCGACGTGGTCAACATCTGCGGCCGGCGTGCAGTTCCAGCTGTTCCCCTTCGAAACGTGTGCGGAAGCAGCGGTCGTGCGACACCATGACCACCGCTCCTGGATACGTCGTGAGCGCTGCCTGAATGTCATCGATCAGGTCGAGCGCGATGTGGTTGGTTGGCTCGTCGAGGACGAGGAGGTCTGCGGGTCGGGTTGCCAAGCGGGCAATCTGTAGCCGCCGCTGCTGTCCCGCGGAGAGGGCGGTGACCGGGACGTGCAGGTCCTCCTCGCGGAACAGGCCGAGGGCCAGGAGCTGTTCGGCATGCTCGTCCGGCAGCCCGGGGCGCCCGGCAGCGAACGCAGCGAGCAGCGGGAGCCGCGTGGAGTGTGCGGGCAGTTCCTGCGCAAGGTAGCCGATCCGGGCGGGGCGGCGTGCCGTACCCCTGTCCGGCTCCAGGTCGCCCGCCAGGACGCGCAGGAGCGTCGTCTTGCCCGCGCCGTTCTCGCCCGTGACCAGCAGCCGCTGTCCCGGCGTGATCGTCAGGGGCCCGTCCAGATGCAGCCGGTCGCCGACCCGGATGCCGTCGAACTCGGCGAGCGGGCGGCCGGCAGGATCCGCGCCGCCCGCTGTTGGCAGCCCCGTCGTGAAGCGCAGTGGTGCCGGCGGCTCTGCCACCGGGCTGCGCCGCAGCTGGGTCAGGCGCTCCCGAACGGAGCGCACTTGCCCGCCCAGCTTCGCCTCGCTGGACCGGCGGTGCTTGCCGAAACCCTGACGCGGGTCGCGGCCGGTGGTGGCAAGGCGCCTCCCTGCGGCTTCGAGGAGCTCTTCCATACGGGTCACCTCGTCGGCCCAGTCCGCGTACCGCTGCTCTGCGCGGCGCCGCGCGGCGGCCTTCGCCGCGCGATAGCCGGTCCATCCGTCGCCGTACCGGCTCACCGTGCGCGTATCCCGGTCGACCTCCAGGATCGTGGTGGCGGTGCGTTCCAGGAAGCCACGGTCGTGGGTGACCGCGACGACGGTTCCGCGGTGCGCACGCAGGTGCTCCTCGAGCCAGCGGACCGCCGCCGCGTCGAGGTGGTTCGTCGGCTCGTCGAGGAGCAGCAACTCGGGGGCGGCGGCAAGTACGCAGGCGAGCGCGAGCCGCGACTGCTCGCCGCCGGAGAGCGAGCCCAGCACGCGGTCGCGGGTGATCTGGGCGAGCCCAAGCCCGTACAGGGCGGCGTCGACGCGGGCGTCCGCCTCGTATCCGCCGCGTTCCTCGTAGGCGATCAGCAGCTCACCGTACGCGGCGAGCTCGTCCTCGGACGCCTCACCCAGGCGTTCCTCCGCCGAGCGCAGCCGCCGTTCCATGGCGCGCAGTTCGGCGAGGGCGCAATCGACCGCGTCCTTTACGGTGCAGTTCAGGTCGAGGTCGAGCGTTTGGGCGAGGTGGCCGCGACCGCCGGGGAAGCTGACGGTGATTTCCCCGGTGTCCGGTACCTCGGCCGCGGCCAGCAGCCGCAGCAGCGTGGACTTGCCGGATCCGTTCTCGCCGATGACGGCGGCCCTCTCACCCGGGCGAACGGTGAAGGAGACCTGGTCGAGGACGGTCCGAGTGCCATAGGACTTGGTGACATCCTTGACGGACAGCTGCGCCATGGCAGCGGATGCGGTGGTATGAGCGCGGTCGCGCATATGACTTTCCCTGGCATGCGAAGGGTCTACGGGTAGAAGAAGCGGCGGCATCGGCCGTACCCGGACTCAGACGAAGAAGAAAGCCATGTGGCCATCGTAGCAAGACGGATCGTCTCGGTTGAATTCATGCGTGCCGCGAAGTCCGTGAGCCGCAGCATCCTCATGGGCGTGCGGGGAAAGCACGCCAACTCGGTGGCGTGCCGGGTGCGGGAGAACGAGGAGCTGCGGGCAGTCGGCCGTCCATCGGGTCGGCAGCCGGGGCGATACCCCGGGCACGGCGCGACGAGACGAGTTCGATGCGATTGATCCTGGGTGGTGCCCGGTATGGGGACGCCGGGTGGCAGCGCTGCTTCCGGCTCGCCCAGCAGCGCGTCCAGGCCGGCGGCCCGGTACCGGCGGCCGCGGGCGTCGTCGCCCAGGGCGAAGACCTCGAACGGGGTGAGCGCGCAGCGGCACGGACGGGAATAGTTCCTGTCCAGGTCGGCGACCACGGCAAGGGCTATCTTGCCCGGCCACCTTGCTCCAAGCCCACCGAGATGGCGCACCGCTGGATGGACTACCTCTTGGGAGGCAGCGCCGGCGACGGAGCGCCTCCGCAGTTCGACGTCCGTTCGGAGTAAATGCACAACATCCTGTCCGGCCTCTGCCAACCCGACTGGGAGAGCTACGTCCTGCCCGGGCATCCTGACAGGTGGGACCGCTGCCGTTCACCGCCGGCCCGTCGGGGCTCTCCAGCTGCGGGACGCCGCCGGCAACCACACCGTCCAGACCATCGGCCGGCGTGCGCGCTGAAGCAGAGCGCACGCCGAGGTTTCCCGGAACCGGGGCCGTCGCCTCCCGCTCACCGCAGGGGACGGCGGCCCCGCTGTCCTGCACAGGAGATAACTGCACATTAGCTCGTATACAGAGCTAAAATGGGCACATGGCGGCGGGTGATCTACCTGATGAGCTCGCCGGACTTCTGCCCCGTATCCAGAGGCTTGCCCGGCGAAGGCTGTGGAGCGGCCAGTCGGCGCCCCGGCTGCGCGGGGCGCACGCCGAACTCCTGCGGCTGGTGGCCGCCGAACGCGGCATCCGCGTCTCCACAGCCGCGCACAGCCTCTGTCTCGCGCCCAACTCGGTCAGCACGCTGGTGAACCACCTCGTCGCCGAAGGACTGCTGCGACGGGAGAGGGACCCCGGAGACAGGAGGGCCGCGCTGCTGTATCCGACCCCAGCGGGGGTCGGGAAGCTGAGCGACTGGCACGCCCGTCGCGAGGCGCTGTTCCGGGAACACCTGACCGGACTCGACGCGGCCGACCGGGCGGCACTCGCCGCCGCACTCCCGGCCCTGCACAGACTCGCCGCCTCACTGCGAAGCCAAGGGGATGAGACCGCGTGACCACGGAAACCGCCCCCGCCCTCAACTGCACCGGACTGAGCTACAGCTTCGGTGACGCGAAGGCCGTCGACGGCCTGGACCTGCTGGTCGACGAAGGGGAGGTGTTCGGCCTCCTGGGGCCCAACGGCGCGGGCAAGACCACCACGATGCGCGCGATCACCACGCTCCTGCCCGTGCCGCCCGGCGTCATCGAGGTGTTCGGCCATGACGCGGCCCGGCACAAGATGGCGGTGCGGCGCCTGCTCGGCTACGTACCGCAACAGTTGTCGGCCGACGCGAGCCTCACCGGCCAGGAGAACGTCCAGCTCTTCGCCCGCGTGTTCGACGTACCCCGCCGCGAGCGCGCCGCGCGGGTCTCCCAGGCGCTGGACGCGGTCGGACTCGGCGATGTCGCGCACCGGCTCACCGCCACGTACTCCGGCGGCATGGTCCGCCGCCTCGAACTCGCGCAGGCACTGGTCAGCGCGCCCCGGCTGATGATCCTGGACGAACCGACCATCGGCCTGGACCCGATCGCGCGCGACAGCGTCTGGGACCGCATCACCGAGATACGGGTCGGCACCGGCATGACCGTGCTGGTCACCACCCACTCCATGGACGAAGCCGACCAGCGCTGCGACCGGCTCGCGCTGATGCACCTCGGCCGACTCCGCGCGCTCGGCACCCCCGCCCAGCTCAAGAGCGAACTCGTCGCCCACCAAAGGGAATCGGGCGAGACGGGCCGTCCGCCACCGTCCCTGGAGGACGTCTTCCGATACCACTCCGGAAGCGGACTCAACGACCCCGGTTCTACCACGGAGAACGAGGAGAGAGGAGCGTTCCAAGATGTCCGCCGTACCCGTCGCACCGCATCCCGCCTCGGCTGAGTCCGGCCCGCCGGATCAGCGCTTCGCGCTGCTGCTGACCCCACCACCGCCCCGCACGGGCTGGCGCGTCGTACCCGCACGTGTCACCGCGATGTGCGTGGTCGAAATGCAGAAGCTGCGCCACGACCGCACCGAGATCTACACCCGCGCCGTACAGCCCGCGCTCTGGCTGCTGATCTTCGGCGTGACGTTCTCCCGTATCCACGCCATCCCCACCGGCGGCGTTCCCTACCTCGACTTCCTCGCGCCCGGCATCATCGCCCAGTCCGCCATGTTCATCGCGATCTTCTACGGAATCATGATCATCTGGGAGCGGGACTCCGGCGTCCTCACCAAACTCATGGTCACACCGACGCCCCGGACCGCTCTGGTGACCGGCAAGGCCTTCGCCGCCGGGGTGAAAGCAGTGATCCAGGCCGCGGTCGTCATCGTGATCGCCGCGCTGATCGGTGTCGGCATGACATGGAACCCGTTGCGGCTGCTCGGCGTCGTCGTGGTCGTCGTGCTGGCCTCGGCGTTCTTCTCCTGCCTGTCGATGTCGATCGCCGGGATCGTCCTCACCCGCGACCGGTTGATGGGCATCGGCCAGGCCATCACGATGCCGCTCTTCTTCGCCTCCAACGCCCTCTACCCGGTCGCCCTCATGCCCGGCTGGCTCCAGGCCGTCAGCAGGGTGAACCCGCTGAGCTACGAGGTCGACGCCCTGCGCGGGCTGCTCATCGGCACCCAGGTCCACCTCGGCCTCGACCTCGCGGTCCTCGCTTTCGCGGCACTGGTCGGCATTGTCGCCGCCGGTTCGCTGCTGGGCCGCCTGGCCCGCTGAGCACTACAGGGGTGCCCGGGTTCACCAGTCGTTCGCGTGATGAGCCCGCCTGACCAAGGCCGTGTCCTACATGGTCTAGCGAGCTGGTGCGGCCGACCTGGCAGCTTGCTCGATCTTCGCGCAGTAGGCTGCACGGGCTTCCTCGTCGATCTGCTTCTCGTGTTCGGGGCGCACCCCGGTCCGGCCGTCGAGGCCCTCGCGCAGGATATCGGCGTGCCCGGCATGCCGGTTGAGCTCGCCGAGGACATGGACCATGACGGCGAACAGGTTCGTGTTGGGATAAGGCTCCGGCCACCACGGCACGCGGCCGGGGGCGTCGAGGGGAAGCTCGTTGATCGTCGCGTCCGAGTGTTCCCACGTGCGCCGGTAGAACCCGATGATCTGATCGCGGGTCTCGTCCTCGGTCGCCCACAGATCGCTGCCGTTGTAGTCCTGCCACCGGTACAGCGGTTCCGGGGAAGGGCGGTCGAAGACCTCGCCGAAGTACCTGGCCTCGACGGTGGCCACGTGTTTGACCAGGCCGAGGAGGTTGGTCCCGGTCGCTGTCAAAGGGGCTCTTCACAATCCTGGGTGTAGTCGTGGCCTGAAGCCGCCGGTTTCCAGCAGAGATCTGGCGATGTAGTTGGTGAGGTTGCGGAATCCGAGGGCGGAGCCGCGGAGGTGTTCGAGCCGACCGTTGATGGCCTCGGTCGGTCCGTTGGACGTGCCCGGGCGTTCGAAGTAGGCCAGCACGTCGGTGGCTCGCTTCTTCAGTGTCCGGCCGAGTGTGATGATCTCGCTCAACGCGCTCGGGACGCCCTGGCTGACCGACTCGATCAGCTTCACCATTAGCTCTCGGCCCTTCCTCCGATCGGATTCGCGGTAGGCGGCGATCATCCTCTGGTAGACCCCCACGTGGCTCGACCTCAATGTGAGCGGCGCTCGCAAACAGCGCAGCCAGTCGGTCTTTCTGCCTGTCGGTGAGCAGGTCAGCGCCGGTGTGGAGGGTTCGCCGTGCGGTATAAAGCGGGTCGCTCCTGCGTCCGCGGTGCCCGTGGATGGCCAGTTGGACACGTCGGCGGCATCGGTCGAGTGCGTCGCTGGCCAGACGCACAACGTGGAATGGGTCCATGACCGCGACTGCGTCGGGCAGTTCCTCGCTGGCGGCGGTCTTGAACCCGGTGAAACCGTCCATCGCGACGACCTCGACGCGGTTGCGCCAGGACTCTTCGCGTTCGGCGAGCCAGGCCTTGAAGGCGTGCTGGGAGCGGCCTTCGACCATGCCGAGCAGCCGGGCAGGGCCGGTGCCGTCGCGGTTGCCGGTCAGGTCAGGTCAGGTCAGGTCAGGTCAGGTCAGGTCAGGTCAGGTCAATGATCACGGTGACGTACTTGTCGTCACGCCTGGTGTGGCGCCACACGTGCTCGTCGACGCCGATCGCGGTGACGTCGTCGAACCGGACGGTGTCGTCAATGAGGACGCGCTTGCCCTCGGCCAGGACAGCGTCGTTGGCGGTGTTCCAGGAGACCCCGAGCCCTTCGGTGATACGGACGACAGTGAGGTGCTGGCAGACGATGGCTTCAAGCGCCCATCGCAGCCCGCGGCGCGAGAGTTTCGCCCGCGGCTCAGCCGCCTTGGTGGTGTCTTGCCGCCACACGTGCCCACAGCCGATGCAGCGGTAGCGTCGGATCGTGACGTGAAGGATCGTGGGCCGCCAGCCGAGTGGCTCGTGCGCCAGTAGCCGTGTCACGGTGTCTCGCGGTGTGCCTTCGCAACCGCAGCGGCGGCACCACTGATCGGACTCGACGACCCGGCATGCGAGAACCGCACGATCCGGGGCGAGTCGCTGACCGGTGACTTCGAGACCGAGCTCGTCAAGGCGGCAGAACGTATTCATGTCAGCGCGGGCGAAGCCCGCCTCAGGGGTAGCGTCGTGCAACGTCGAGGTCTTCCGGATGGGCTTGGTGTAGGAACCCCCGTCCTCGGGAGACCTCGACGCCTACCCGGCCACCGACGCGGGATGAGCTTCCACCGTCGGTGTGACACAAGTTTTTGACGGTTGATGATCTGAAGTCATCCAGGTGAGGGCGAATCATCCCGCTCCGGCCCCGATCGCGCGAGGGTGCCCGGGGCCGGAACTTGAACGGTGGCTTCGGTCTCGGCTGGTGAGCCGTTCAGCTCTGGGGCATTCAGCGGCCGATGTCGTTCAGCTCGGCCAAGTCCCCATGAGAGAGGGAGAGTCCCGCGCCGGCGATGTTCTCGCGCAGGTGTGCCGTCGATGACGTGCCGGGGATGAGCAGGATGTTCGGTGATCGCTGCAGCAGCCAGGCCAGTGCGACGGACATCGGTGTCGCCTCCGATCGAGCGGCGACCGCCGAGAGCACCGAGGACTGAAGCGGGGTAAAGCCCCCGAGGGGGAAGAAGGGCACGTAGGCGACGCCGTCGGGGGCGAGCCGGTCGATGAGCTTGTCGTCGTGGCGGTGGGCGAGGTTGTACATGTTCTGCACGCACACGATCGGCGCGATGCTCTGTGCCTCGGTGACCTGCTCCTCGGTGGCGTTGCTGACCCCGAGGTGGCGGATCAGGCCCTGCTGCTGGAGTTCGACGAGCGTCTCGAACGCCTCGGCGAGCGAGCCGGGCTGGGGACCTTCGGCGTTGCCGAGTCGGAGGTTGACCAGGTCGAGTACGTCGAGCCCGAGGGACTTGAGGTTGTCGTGGACCTGGCGGCGCAGATCTTCGGGCCGCCGGGCCGTAGGCCAGCCACCCTGTTCGTCGCGGGTCGCGCCCACCTTGGTCACGATGTGCAGCGACTCGGGATAGGGACGCAGTGCCTCGCGGATCAACTCGTTGGTGACGCGCGGCCCGTAAGCGTCGCTGGTGTCGATGTGGGTGATACCGACATCGACCGCTTCACGCAGAACGGCCAGGGCACCCTCGCGATCGGCGGGCGGCCCCATAACCCACGGGCCAGCCAGTTGCATGGCGCCGTAACCGAACCGGGTGACGGTCAGGTCACCCAGAGCCCAGGTGTCGCCGGGAAGAGAGAGGGAGGACGTGCTCATCTTGTTACCTTTCGTCGTGCACTTGGGGGGGTGGCGCTTGCTGCCTCCCTGCATCAGCATTGGAGAGAAACTTCCTGTCGGGAAGTAGGCACTTTAGAGTGCGTAACCCACCCATTGGTGAGAGGTGCGATCAGTGACGACGATGAAGGCGGCCCAGAAGAGGGCTCAGGCCAAGGTGGAGCACAACGCGTTCCTGGCAGAGTGCCCCAGCCGGCAGTTGCTCGACCGAATTTCGGACAAGTGGGTCGTCCTGATCTTGTGTGCGCTGGGCGGCGACAACAGCCCTCGCCAGCCCGGTGCAGCACACGCAGACGCTCCGAAGGCGATGCGCTACTCCGAGATCTCTCGTCTTCTGGCCGGGGTCAGCCAGAAGATGCTGACCCAGACGCTACGCTCGCTGGAGCACGATGGTCTGCTCACCCGTACCGTGACGCCAACCGTCCCTGTCACCGTCTCCTACGAGCTGACCGACCTCGGCCTCTCGCTCCACCACATGACGCGCGGGCTCAGAGACTGGGCGCAGACGCACATGGCCGAGGTCCTCGCAAACCGCGAGAACTACGACTCTCGCACGTCCTGACGCCTCACATCCAACCGTCCAACAGCACTACATTCATCGGCGCTACACCCTCAAATGCGAAGAGCCGTCAAAGGTCGGCGGGCGTCGTGTTCGGACAAGCCGTCGAGTTTCCAGAGCAGCGCCTTGCGGTGCCGCCGCAGTCTCCCGTGCAGGTTGTCTTTCGCGAATTCATCGATCATGCGGCATGAGCCTGCCATGGGCTGCTCGTGGTCTCAAGATCCCGTACGTGGTCCGCAACGACTGGCAGAGCCGCGGCCTGGCCATGGCCGCCGCCCTGACCTGCTACAAGAAGCTCGCGAAACTTGCCACGTGAGATGACCTCTAATAAGGCGGAGGGCAGCCGTAACAACTGGGATGATCCAGCATTGAGCCTTTTCAGTGTTGCCGCTCCAGGATGAGGGCGGCTGCGTCAATTGATGACTTTCGATTCGGGCTGCACCGGGCCCTGCGGAAGATCGGCCACGAGGATTCCGCAGGCCCCCGGCGCCGACGACCTTTCGTGGGCAGACGCCGGTGCGGGCAGGAATCGGCTGATCGAGGGGCGCTCAAGCGTCCGCGTCCTCGACAGCGACTCGTCGCACCGTACGCAGCGTCGACCGGAGGCTGTCCAGATCGGTTGAGCCCAGGGCGAGGCGGATCGCCTGCGGTGTGTGCATGGTGGTGGTGAACGGCTCGGCCGTGGTGACCGAGATGTGCTGACGGGCGAGGGTGGCGGTCAGACGATCGGCCCGTGCCTCGTCGGGCAGCGGCAGCCAGGTGAAGTAGGACGAGGGGTGGCTGATGAGTGGGAGCCCTGCCAGCTCTTGTCCCGCGAGTGCTTGGCGTGCCTTGGCGTCGTCTCGTTTCTGCGCCTCCAAGTGGTCCACCGTGCCGTCGTCGAGCCAGCGGCAGGCGATCGCGGTGGTGAGGGCCGGGGTGTTCCAGATGGTCGCCCGAATCGCGCGTTCGAGCGACGGCACCACAGACAGCGGGGCGACGACGAAGCCGACCCGCAGGCCGGTGGCGACACTCTTGGACAGTCCCGAAACGTGAACGGTGATGTCCGGCGCGGTTGCGGCCAGCGGTGGTGGTGGGTTCTCGACCAGGTAGGCGTAGGAGGCGTCTTCGATGATGAGCGGCCCGTACTGTCGAGCGATCTTGATCAGGCGGGTTCGATCCGTTGCCGGCATGACCCAGCCCAGAGGGTTGTGCAAGGTGGGCATGGTGTAGATCGCGCGCACAGGGCGGGTCGCGCACAGCTTCTCGAGGGCATCGAGATCCGGTCCGTCGGCGGTTGCGGGTATGGGCTCCAGGTCGAGATGGAAGGCGTGCGCGAGCACCTTGAAACCCGGGTAGGTGAGTGCGTCGACCGCGACGACGTCGCCGGCGTCGAGCGCGGCCACAACGGTGATGGCCAGGCCGTGCTGCGCACCGTTGGCGATGAGGATCCGGTCCGCGTCGGTGGTGATTCCGCGACGTCTCAGGTGTCGTGCGATCGAGGCTCTGTCCTGGGGGCGCCCTCGATGGGGTTGGTAGCGCAGCAGCGAGTCGAGATCGCCGGAGGTGGCCACCTCGCGCAGGGCCTGCCGGAGGAGATCGGCCTGTCCCGGCAGCGACGGATAGTTGAAGTTGAGGTCGACCGCGTCGGTGGCGACGGTCTGTTGGTCGATGCCGTGGCCGGCGGGAACCGCGATGTCACGCACGAACGTGCCGCGGCCTTGTTCCCGGCTCACCAGACCCATCGTTTCCAGCTCGGCGTACACCCGGGTCGCGGTCACCACGGCGATGCCCTCGCGGGCGGCGAGCCCGCGGTGTGTCGGCAGCCGTACGCCCGCGGCGAGCCGCCCGGTCCGGATGTCGGTGGCAAACGCGTCGACCAGTGTTTTGTACCGCAAGGCTGCCATGCACCGGATTGTATGCATGACAATTCTTTGACTGTCCTGTTCGCGGCTCCTTACCGTCAAGACCCACCCACCCGGAAGGACAGCCGCTGTGCACATCGCCATCCTCACCTTCGAGGGCTACAACGAGCTCGACTCCCTGATCGCGCTCGGTGTGCTCAACCGCATCAAGACCGACGACTGGCGAGTCACCGTCGCCACCCCCAGCCCGAAGGTGACGTCGATGAACGGGGTGGTCATCGAGCAGATGTCCACTCTTGAGGAGGCGTGCACCGCTGACGCCGTGATCGTCGGCAGTGGCATCGCCACCCGCGAGGTCGTCGAAGACCCGGCGATCATGCACATCCTGCGCAATCTGGACCCCTCGCGCCAGCTCATCGCGGCGCAGTGCTCCGGCGCGCTCGTGCTGGCCAGGCTCGGCCTGCTCGACGACATCCCCGCCTGCACCGACCTGATCACCAAGCCCTGGGTCATCGCCGCCGGCGTCGAGGTACTCAACCAGCCCTTCTACGCCAAGGACAACATCGCCACCGCCGGCGGCTGCCTGGCCTCGCACTACCTCGCCGCCTGGATCATCGCCCGCCTAGAAGGCAAGGAGGCCGCCGACGGTGCACTGCACTATGTCGCCCCGGTCGGCGAGAAGGAGGAGTACATGGAGCGCGCCTGGCGCAACATCACCCCCTACCTGCCCGCTCCCGCACTGGCGCTCGTCTGAACACCAGTCGCAAGCGGCGACCGGCCGGAAAGCTCCCTCGGCAGCCTGGCCGGTCATTCGCGGCCCGACACCTACCGGACCCTTGGGCAGGGAAGTCCCGAAGCGATGAACGACGCGGGAAAAGACGCGGCGTACGGCGGCGCACAACCGGCGCCGAGCAACCACCGACCGGGCATGAATCGCGACGAGGTATCGGCTGCGGTTGTCTCCAGCAGACTGGCCAGGGGCTTCACGCGGCAGCGGCTGGCTTACGCGATCAACCGGCCGCTGATGTGGACCACCGCGGCATTGCTCGGGCAACATCCACTCCCAGCCCACAGTGCACGTCGGGTCGCCGAGCTGCTCAACCTGCCTGCGGAAGCTGTGCCGGTGCTCGCCGCCGTTCCGTATCGCAGCGGGCTTCCCACCGCGGTACCGGCCCATCCGACGATCTACCGGTTCCATGAGGCGCCGCAGCTCTATGGCCCGGCCTTGAAAGAGCTGATCCACGAACAGTTCGACGATGGGATCATGAGCGCGATCAACTCCAAGCCGGACATCGGGCGCGCGACCCACGACGGGGCCGGGCAAGTCGTCATCACCCTCAACGGGAAGTTTCTGCCCTGCAACTGGCCCAGGGGCTGAGGTCTTCCAGCGCGGCCACTTCGGATGGCAGGGGCATGACCACAACGTGTAAGGCTCCCGCGCTCGTTCAGGGAGGCGTTCGAAGTCTCAACCCACCAGTATTGGAGCCTTGTTGGTCCCACATCATGCTGCACTCGACCTTCCGCACGCCTTGGTCGAGCGGGTCACGATGCTCATCGTCACCCACGGGGGTGACCGGCGGTGCAAGCTCCCGCCGCACCAGCGCGCCCTGGTCACTCTGGTGTACCTGCCCAAGCACGAGCCCTTCGCGCAGATCGCTGCCGGGTTGCGGATCCCGGTCGGAACCGCACACCTATACGACCACGGTCATCGAGCTGCTGGCCACCCGCGCGCCCGGTCTGCTGCGCGCTCCACGCAAGGCAAGCCCCGGGTTCGTACTGCTCGACCTCGCCCTGGCGAATGCGGCCGTCTCGGCGACGGCCGCGCCGCCTGCACGAGGTCGAACACCTGGGGCATCCGCATGGACATGGGCGTAGCCAAGGCGTATGCGATGTGCGCGAAGTAAGTAGCCGAAGACCAAGCGGTCCGACACAGGCACCCCTTCCCGGCACCATTCGAACGCGGGGAAGGGGCGCTGCCGTCCTGCTACCCCGCCGTCTGACCCTCGCGGGATACGGGGGTCAGACGGCGACGGCGTCCGGGGCGTGCAGGGCCTCAACTACTCGCACTCGACCTAATCGGCTTGCGAGTCCCGCTCCGCCGCCTCGGCGACCTGCTTGATGTGTGCCAGCCGCCGGTCCCAGTCGGCGGCGAGCGAGGCCATCCACTGCGCCGTCGCATCGAGCGCCGCGGGCCGCACCGTATAGCGCACCTCGCGCCCGATGCGGCCGCCGCTCACCAGCCCGGCGGCGCCCAGGACCGCAAGATGTTTGACCACGGCCTGACGCGAGACGGGAAGGTGTTCGGCTAGCGTCGTCGCGGTGGCCTCGCCCTTGGCGGCAAGCAGTTCGAGCAGCCGGCGCCGCGTCGGGTCGACCAGAGCCGCGAGGACGGAATCGACCGCTTCGACGGCGCTGCGGGGTTCGTCACTCACGCGGAGGGCTGTTCGGCGCGCGTCTTGAGCGCGTCGAGTTCCTGGTGCCAGCCGCCGCTGTTGTCCCTGACCGCCTGGCCGCGCAGTTCCTCGGTCCCGGCCAGTGTCGCGAACCCGCTCTCGACCACGCGCAGCCGCGTCTTGTCGTCCTCCGGTGTCAGCGTGAACTCCACGAGGGTGCTGTTGTCCTCCCGCAGTTCTTCTCCGGGGAACGCGCTGGCCCAGCGGTAGGCCAGGTAGGTCGGCGGCTCGACCTTCTCCACGCGCACCGGGAAGTCGCCGTACTCCGGGTTCTTCGCCAGCAACTCCTCGCCTTCCCTGGCCACGGTGCCGGGCAGGCTCGCCTTGTCGGCCACCCAGAAACCGGGCTCGGCCACCAGCGACCAGACCTGCTCCAGGGACGCCTCGATCAGGGTTTCGCGTTCGATCCGGTCCTGGCTCATGAGGGGCTCCTTTTATGGTCGGCATTTGATGCAACTACAGAGTTGCACATTGCCCTACCGGGTGCAACCTGAGAGTTGCGCCTCGATCGGGTCCGCCGACAAGTGCTCTGACCATGAAGGTTCGCCGGGTTGCTTGGAGGGTGGATGAGCTGCGACGACTCCCGATGATGGAGATCCGCCCCATAGGATCTTGAGCTCAGGCACGGATGTCGGAGGGCGACGATGGAACAGCCGCGGATACGTCTCGGCAGCGATGATGTGTGGCTGGAACTGACTCGGACCGATGGGGACAGCTGGCGGATCACCGCAGATTGGTCCTCCTGGCTGACAGCTGACTTCACTGCGGATCTCAGCGCTGCGGAGGTCGTGGACTTCGCGGCGCGGATGCTCTCTCGCCTGCGCGCGCCGTCGGGTGTGCGCTTTTCGGCGGCGATGACTCCCGGCCGGAACAATCCGCTGACGTTGAAGGCGGAGCCGGTCGGGAACGGTCTTGCCTTCTTCGTGCGCCTGACTCCCAACGGCGACGACGACGTGTGTCACTTGCAGATGGAGATCGATCCGATCGCCACGTGGGAACTTCATGAGATGTTCAGTGCGCTGCACGCGGCACTGATGGTCTGACCGCCCGGAACGTCTGGTCAGGCCGCCGTCGTAAGCGGGCGTCCGTCCCGGCGAATGCCCTTCTCACTTCGGATGCGGGCCCGTTCCCTGCGTTCGGCGGCCAGGACGTCGCGGTGGCGGGCGTTGGCGTTCGCCACCGCAGGTAGGCCTGCGGGGCGCGGGTCTGGACGGTGTGGTTGGGGTGGTTGGAGTTGGCGATGGTGAACTGTCTCAGCGGGCCGAAGTGCGCCTCGATCGGGTTGGCCCACGAGGCGTAGGTCGGGGTGAAGCACAATTCGGCCTTGTGTTTCTTCGCCCAGCGACGGATGTCGGTGCCCTTGTGGGCGGACAGGTTGTCCAGGATCACTGATCGGTGCACCGTCCGGCCGGGCGGCGGGGATCGATTTCAGCGCGGCCAGCGCGTTCCCGGCGCCCTTCTTGCGGCGGTTGACTCCCCACAACGTGTCGTCGCCGTCCGAGTAGCAGCCGTGGAAGCACAGGACTTCGTGGGTGCGGTGGTAGGTGGCGGGCAGCCGGTCGGGCTTATGCACTCGGCCCAGCCCGCGCCTGCGGTGGGGCGGATGCCGAGCGGGCCGAACTCGTCGATGGCGAAGACCCGGTCCGGGAAGCGGTCCAGCACGTGCTCGATGTGGTTGAGCTCGGCTTCGCGTTCCGGGTCCGGGGACTCCTTCCAGGTCTTGGTGCGCTGAAAGGTGATGCCGCGACGGGCGAGCAGGCAGCGTAATGCTTCGCGGCCGATGCGGATCATCCGGCCGTGGGCTTGGCACAGGCAGGAGACAAGTCAGCGCAGCGACCATCGGGGGAAGGGCTGGCCGAGCTTGGCCGGTCGGGTGATGACCGTCTGGATGACGAACCACTCGTCGTCAGAGCCGAGCAGGCGGGGACGGCCTCCCGCCCGCTGAGGGTCCAGGCAAGCCAGGCCGATCTCCAGGGTGGGGTCGGCCTCGATCGCCTGGATCAGGGGCTGTTCACGGAAGAAAGCCACGGCCGCCTCCCCGGCGTGTTCGGGCACCAGGGTCCTGGCCCGCTCGGCGAAGTGGTGGAAGCACCGCGTGGACGGGTAGCGGTCAGCGAAGGCATGCTACGCCGTCCATGTGTCAGCAGCCCGGGGGCCTCGGCGGCGCGGGGTGTGCCGAGCCGAGGTCGAGGATGACGCGCGGGCCGCCGTGCCGTGGCAGCCGCCGCAGCCCGTACGGAGTGTTGTGGCCCACGTGCTCGGCCATCTGCCGGCTGTTCTTGCGGCCCACCGGACCGAGCAAGCCACGCACGTGGATCCGCACCCGCCCCCGCGGCTCGACCCGGCCGGGCCGCTCCCCCGCCCGCAGCAGCCACGAGGCCGACTCGGTATCCCGCAGACCAACTTCGATATCGCTCTCCGCTTCCTTCGGGGTCAGCGAATGTGCCTCGATCCGCTATGCCAACACCGCAGAGCCTCTCTCGAGTCACCGCTGGAGCAATGGCCCAAGTGGATCCGCGCTGTCGAACACGAGCTCAAGCGGGCGGCGAGACCGAAGTCCACACGCCGAACCACTGCTCGGCGCCGTACGCCTCAAATCGCTCAAGCTCGGTGAACCCGAGCTTCGCCGCGAGGCGCATCGAGCGGGCGTTGGCGGTCTGGGTGTAGAGCACCACCGGCTCACCGGGAAGCGCGCCGGCAAACCAGTCGAGTGCCGCTGCGCATGCCTCGGTGGCGTACCCGCGCCCCCACGTCTCCGGCAGGAACAAGTAGCCGAGCTCGGTCTCCCCGGCCTCCCGGCGGTTACCCGGACGCTCGGGGTCTTGCGGGTCGAGCTGGATCGTGCCGATCGTCGCTCCGTCGACCTCGACCACGAAGAAGCCAGGGCGCCGCCCGGGTACCTCGGGCACCGTGCGTTCGAGCTCGGCACGCGGTCGAGGTCCACCCAGGTAGGTGCCCACCTCTGGCGAGGCGTTCAGCTCGATGACCGCTTCGCGGTCCCGGGCCTCGGACTCGCGGAGTACGAGCCGCTCGGTCCTGATCGGGGCAGGTGGCCAGGCGAGGGCTCTGTGGTCGGCTCTGCGGTCGGTCATGCCGACCAACCTAACCAGCAGGCTCAGCAGCGATCAATACTCGCCGACCGACCAACGCACCGGCCCGGGGCCTCACCCTCACCAACGGGGCAAGGCCTCACAAGCCAGACGTCCCTCCTCACCGATTGGTATTCGCTAGCACCACCCGCGCTCACGCGCACGGCAATCGCTACGAGGTCGACGCGCTGCTGAGGGCCCACGAGTCGAGCCCTTCTTCGACCCCTTCGACGCCTTCGGCCTGTCGTTCCTGCGGGTCCGCGCGAACGGCCAGGACGCCGGGACCGCTCTGCCCTACCGGCTTTGCCTGCCGGGCCGGCGAAGGGCCGCTTCAGGCCGCGCAAAGAAGACACGAGACCTGCCGATCGCCGTCATGTCGGATCATTTGAGGAGTCCGGCGAACCAAGGAGAAGCCAATGCTGTTGCGCAACGTCCAACTTGACGACGTCGATGCATACGTCAGAATGCGGTGCGATCCCGCCATGATGGCCGACCTCGGCGGGCCACTGCCACGCGAAGGCATGAAGGACAAAGTCCGACGAGACGTCCACAGGGCAGCGGCAGATCGCGACTGGATCAAGATGATCATCCCTGACCCCGCCGCCCCTGAAATCGTGGCAGGAACAGTGACCATATGGTCCCACGACGCCGAGGACGGGCCCATGTCGGAGATCGGATGGATGGTCCTGCCGGAGTTCCAGGGACGCGGACTGGCCAAACTCGCAGTCCGCGCCTTGCTCGACCAGGCACGAGACGAGGACCGCTGGGGGCTCGTGCATGCATTTCCGGCAACGAGCAACAGCCCTTCGAACGGCATATGCCGATCCCTCGGCTTCCGGTTCATCGACAAACGAAATGTGGCATTCGCGGACCGAGTTCTACAAGCCAACCACTGGGCCATCAACGCCAACACTGCCCTCACACGAAGGTGACGTCCGGACACCTGGCTGCCAGGTGACGCTCAAAGCCCACACGAGCCGCCCCGACACCTTGCCGATCAAGACGCCACACTCACCGGCAACAGCCCCGTTGGGATCGCTCCCAGCGCTGTGTTTCGACCTCGTTCGTCGGCATCCTCAGTGCCGTACCCGTCGGCATTCTCAGTGTCGCTCAGCAATCGGTACCCGGCACCCTCCACCACGTCGAGATCTGGCTGCACGACCGCGCCGTCGAGGACTGGCGGTGGCTCCTCGAAGACCTCGGCTGCACCCTCCACCGAAGCTGGAACAACGACCGCAGCTGGAAATTCAGTCCCACCTACCCCGTCCTCGAGCAGTCCCCCGGCCTCACCAGCGACAGCCACGATCGGCGCCCCCGGCCTCAACCACCTCGCGTTCCACATCGACACTGCCGACCGCATCGACCTGATCGCCGACAAGCCCCGCGAGAGCGACTGGACACTCCTATTCCCCGAGCTCCCCCCTCACGCAGGCGGAGACCACCAGCACACCGCCTACCTCGAATCGCGCGACGGCTTCGAGATCGAGCTCGTCGCCCCCTCCTGTTCACCTCTGCCGGAGCAGTGCGGACTGGCACGCGTCGTCGGCCGCACGGCTCTCGACCATCTGCGCGTCCGGGTCACCGCACGATGAATCCGGCCGCTTCGGTGTCCAGGATCGTGGTGCCGTCCTGCGCGGTGGCCAGGACGGCGACGTGCCAGGAGCCGCGCGGGAACGACTCGGCGTCGGCGCCGGTGACCTCCGCGGTATAGGTGCAACGCATGGTGTCCTGCCCGGAAGACGTGCAATCCGCCTGCTCCACTGCGGCCATGTCCTTGGCGGTCAGCCCCTTCTTGGCGAAGGACGAGTTCTGCGGCCAGGCCAGCACCTTCACGCTCTTGACATCGGAGGGCGCCGTGACATCGGTGACGAAAGCCAGCGATCCGGCTCGGTCCCCGTCGGGAGCGGTGTAGCGGGCGGTGCTGTGCGTCAGCGCCAAAGGCTGCTCCGCGGCCTGGGCGAAAGCGAAGACGCCGGCACCACCGAGAAGAATGACACCGGTGACAATGGACAGGGCAGCGCGTCGGGACACGAGATTCTCCGTAACAGTCTCAGGACTGAATCGGCTCGGCGCCACTGCGGTGTGACGCTCCACCGATCCTCCCCGCGCGAGGATTCGCCGGACATGAGTGCGCATACTCAACCCGACCTGAGCGATCCGACCGGATCACATTCTTCTTTCGCCACACCACCGTGCAGTCCACACGGTACAGGGCTGTACTGAACGTCTCGGCTCAGCAGACGGCATAGCCAACGGAAGCGGGTCCGACGGGCGTCTCGGGAGACTTCAGCGTGTGGCGCCAGTTGATCGAAGCCGTGAAAGCCGCCTGACCATATGTGCAGCTCAGCATCTCCGCCGGCTTGCCAGATGCGCGTCGCGTACTGGATGCATTCGTCACGAAAGGTCTCTGCAGCGCCGGCGTCGACATAGGCGGGCGGCAACTGGGACAGGTCCGCTGCGCGGGCGGCCGCGGCATAGTACGAGACCTGCGAGCGCTCCCCTTCCTTGCCGAGAAGAGCGCTCCAGCTGAGGCTGTTGGCGCGGCGGTCCCACACGCCCAGTCCGGTCATCTGGTGTGCCGAGGGAGTGTCGTTGCGGTCGTCGAGCATGGGGCACATCAGCAACTGGCCAAGGATGGCGGGACCCTTTCGGTCGCGGGCCATCAGGGCCAGAGCAGCCGTGAGGCCTCCGCCGGCGCTTCCGCCGACGGCGATGACTCGTTGGCGGTCCACTCCGAGTGTGCCGGCATGGTGGGCGAGCCACGACAACCCGGCGTAGCAGTCCTCGATCGCCGCTGGGTACGGGTGCTCAGGTGCCAGCCGATAGCCGACGGACACGACCGCCAGCTCGAGGGGCTCAGCCCACTCATGGAGGATCGCCTGCATTCCGGTGCGGTTGGACCCACCGATCATGCCTCCGCCGTGCATGTGGTAGACGACCGGCGCTTGTTGGCACAGGCCGGTGGGGCGAGCGAAGAGGAGTGGGACGTCCGGTGCTCCGTCCGGACCGGGGGCGAGGAACTCTTGGATCTCGAACCTGCCGTGGTCGCGCAACTCCTTGAGTGAAGGGTCTGTCGTGGCGAGCTGCGCACGCCACCGGGGGATGTCGTCAGCCGACGCCGGCGCGTTCTCCTGGGGCGCACCCAGGTTCTCCAACTCTGCGTAGAGTTCGCGGGCGAACGGCACGGGTGGGGCCGTGAACTGCGTCTGATTTCGATTGATGTTCATCTTCTGTCCTCTCGATGTGTTCGCCGAAGATCTCGGAATTGAGTCGACAATGCCGTGGTCCAGGTACGACCTCGTGATGGAAGAGCGGTCGATCGGTTGGCTGCCGCGGAGGGTATTGATGCCGAGCACCACCAGGTCACCCGGCCGTACCTGACGCTCACCGAACTCGCTGTGGAGGATGGTGGAGCCCCCGCAGGTGAAAACGAGGCGCACCCAGCCATACGCCATGGGCGCCAAGGCACCGGTGAGCGTGTGATCGCACGCATGGATCGACGCGTGAACAACGGCGTGTGAAGGAGGAGGTGGGTCAATCATGTGAGGACCCGCCTCCTGGTTCGCTTGTCGTATTGCCTGACCCGAGACGGTCAAATGCCCAGATCTTGGCGCTGATGCATCCGCCCGTCTCTGCCGAGCTCGATGATGGTGTCGACGCCGATCCGTTCGAGGAACGCGAAGTCGTGGCTGACGATGAGGAGCGCGCCGCGGTACGCGTCGAGGGCTTCGGCGAGTTGCTCGACGCTGGCGATGTCGAGATTGTTCGTCGGCTCGTCCAGGATCAGCATCTGGGCAGGCGGTGCGGCTAGAAGGAGCCGGGCGAGCGAGACCCGGAATCGCTCCCCGCCGGAGAGTGTGCGGACGGGGCGGTCCACGCTGTCGCCGCGAAGGAGCAGCCGGGCGAGCTGATTGCGGATGGTGCCGGCCGGCGTGTCTGGGGCGACAGCCTGCACGTTCTCCATCGCGCTGGCATCGTCATCGAGCCCATCGAGGCGTTGCGGAAGGAAACCGATGAGTTCGGTGACAAGGCGGCCGTGCGGTCGGCCCGGATTCGGCTCGGCACGCTGAACGAGCTGCTCGACCAGGGTCGACTTCCCGGCACCGTTCGCGCCGACGAGCGCCACCCGTTCCGGGCCCTGAATCACGACGGTTCGGCCCTCATCCTCCAGTTCCGCCAGCCGTCGTCCGCGTGGGACGTCCGGATCAGGCAGGACGAGATGGATGTGCTCCTCGTCGCGGACGCGTGCGTCCGCGACATCGACGGCGGCCTGCGCGGCTTGGACCTTGTTGTCGAGAGTGGAGCGCAGTGATCCCGCGGATGCCTGAGCCTTGCTGGCGCGGTTGCCGGCGAGGATCTTCGGGATGCCACCGTCCTTCTGGGTCTTCTTCCCTGTCCGCTCACGGCGCGCCAGCTTCGTCTCCGCCTCGATGCGTTGCCGTTTCTCGACCTTGAGCGCCTGCTGAGCCGAGCGTGCGGCCTGCGCCGCGGCCGTCTGCTCCTGCTCCTGGTGCGCCTTCCATGCGCTGTACGGGCCGCCGAACGTGTCCAGGGTGCCGCCGTGGAGCTCGGTGGTGTTGTCCATGCGCTCCAGCAGTTCGAGATCGTGGCTCACGACGACGAGCGTCCCGGGCCACTGGTCGACGAACTCGGCAAGCTTGGCGCGCGTGGCGCGGTCGAGGTTGTTGGTGGGCTCGTCGAGCAGCGTGATCGGGGTGCGACGGATGCGCAGCCCGGTGATCGCGATGAGCATTCCCTCTCCGCCGGAGACCTCGGCCACGCGGCGGCCGAGGTCTGCGGCGGAGAACCCGATCTGATGCAGCGCTTCGTCGGCACGGGACTCGATGTCCCAGTCGTCACCGATGGCATCGAAGTGGCGTTGGTCGACATCTCCGGACTCGATCGCCTTCATCGCGTCGAGGATCCCGTGGATGCCGAGCAACTCGGCGATGGTGGTTTCCTGTTGCAGTGTGAGCGCCTGCGGCAGGTAGCCGACCTCGCCCAGGGTGGCGATGTGCCCGGCAGTCGGCTGCAGGTCACCGGCGATGAGCCGGAACAGGGTTGACTTGCCGGCGCCGTTGCGGCCGACAAGCCCGGTTCTACCGACAGTGAAGGTGCCGTTGACACCGGCGAGCGCGGCGGTGCCGTCCGGCCACTCGAAGCTCAGATCGCGCAGCGTGACAGCGGACTTCGTAGACATAGGCAGTGCTTCTCTCTTCTCTCGCCCGTCAATCAACGGGCGTGACGGGGATCAGTTCTGTGTCGACCGGGGCAGCCCCCAGGGAGGGCGTGGCGAAATACCTCGCGTGCAATTGCCCGCAGGCGGCGTCGATGCCCGCGCCGAACTGACGCCGTCTGGTCGCGTGCACGCCGCACGCGGTGAGCCCGCGCACGAACTGGTCCACGCGGGTCGAGGACGGTGCACGATGCTCCGGCAGCGCGCCGGCCGCCTCGTTGTAGCGGATGACGCTGACGTGGAACAGCTCGGGCCTGGAACGTCGATGGACCAGCTCAGCGAGGGCAGCGCGGTGGTCGTCACTGTCGTTGACGCCGGCAATGAGCAGATAGGCCAGGTAGACCTTGCGACGACTTGCGGCAACGTGCCGGTCGAGGATGTCGAGGCTCTGCGCGAGCGGGAACGTCTCCTCGAGCGGAATGATCCGCGCCCGCTCCTGCGGAAACGGCGAGTGCACCGAGAGCGTGATCGTCACCTGCGGGTGCTCATCCACCAGGCGTGCGAGATTCGGTGCGAACCCGACCGTAGAGACCGTGACCCGTCGCGCGGACATGCCGGCGTAGGCGGTGTCGGTCAGCAGCGTCAGCGCGTCGAACACATACGGGTTGGCCAGCGTCTCCCCCATGCCCATGAACGCGACGCTGGCCGGCCTCGGCAGGCCCGCGCGCGTCCAACACGGATGCATCACCTGCGCGACGATCTCGTCTGCCGTGAGGTTGCGGATCAGGCCGACCGCCCCAGTGGCGCAGAAGGTGCAGCCCAGACCGCATCCGGCCTGCGACGAGATGCACATGGAGTCCCATCCGGCCCGATAGTGCGAGACGACGGTCTCGATCCGCGCTCCGCTGTCCGATGCGAACAGCACCTTCTCGACCTGCTCGTCACGTTGCACCTCCAGCGCAGTCAGTGGGTGCAGGCGCGGCCCGAACCGCTCCGCGAGATCTCCGCGAAGGCGCGCAGGGAGGACGTGGACGTCGGCGAAGGTCTCGGCCGTCGAGCTCTGCCACGCGGTGATGAGCTGGTGAAACCGGAACGCGGGCATGCCCGTCTGCGCGAGGTGATCGCGAATGCGCATCCAACGGCTTCTCGCGGTCGGAGCGGTGCTCATGCGTCACCATCCGTAGCAGGCAAGACCTCACGCCCCCGGTAGAAGCCGCAGTGCCGGCAGGCGCGATGCGCAGGCGCGGCCTTGCCGCAGGCGGGATTCGTGCAGGCGGTGAGAGCCGGAGCACCGGTTTTCCAGCGCGCTCGGCGATGACGAGTGCGCGAACGCGAGGTGCGATGTTGCATGGCAATGCCCTTCGTGAACGGGTTGTGGGAGCCAGCGGAACTGGCAGAACAACCGACCACGGGGCCGTGTGTCGATGCGGCGAGAGGTGCGAGCGGAACCGGCAAAGAGCCACGCTCCTGCGGCATGGGAGCCGCTACCCGAATGCCGGGCAGCAGGGGGTCGCATACCTGGCAGGTCGTAGTCGCGCGTTCGCAGTCATGCACCCGGGACCGAGGTCGGTGCGATGCGAACGTGCCGGCGGAATTCACGCGGCAGTGTCAACGCCCAGGAAGGGCGGACTCACTCGCGTACGTTGAGAAAAGATCGTTCACTGATGTGGACGAACGCCCACACGAGTGAAAGCCACCGGCAGTTCGGTGGCTAGATCCTGTCTACCTCAATCAGTCCCATGCTCTCCAGCCTATCAGCTGTGCGTTGCCAGTCAGTACGCACATGCCATGCTGACGGCGACCAGGGACGGCAGGGTGAGGGAGAGGCGACCGTGGGAGCTCAGCACTACGGCGCCGACAACGAGAACGGCGACTGCATCGACGCCCCTCCCCCGAGGACGCGCTGTTCATGGCGATCAGCGACCTCAACGACTCCGACGACACCTTCGTGGTCGTCCAGTCCGACGAGGACGACCGCGTCTGGTTCGCCTCGGTGACCGTCGAGGCGTGCAAGGCGTGCAAGGCGCGAACTCCCGCAGCCGACGGTCAGACGCGGTCAACGTGGTTCCATGTGTGGTCATGGGGCGAGCGTGGCGAGGCGTACTGGCAGGCGGTCCCCATTGGGTCCGGGCCACCTGCTCGCCCCGCATCCATCCGATAATCGGTTGCCTTGCCGGGGACCCTCCCGGATGGTGAGGCAGTGACCAAGACCGACGACAGGCCGCCGATCGACTCGGCCCGCTGGCTGTACCTCTACGAGAACGACTGCCCCGCTCCGGCAGTGGCCGAACTGCCGGCCCTCGCCACCGAACTGGCCGAGGCCCTCCGCCATCCCGACCCGGATATCCGCGACGGCGCTCCCTACGTGGTGCTGCGGACGTGGATCCAGCGGGACGTCATCGACAAACCGCTGCGCGCCCAGCTGGGTACCGTGATGGCCGACCGGTTCGACGACCCCGAGATCCAGGCGCGCACCTTCGCCCCGCTCGTGCTCGACATGATCGTCGGTCGCGGCGACTTCGACCCAGCATGGCTCACCGCCTTCAGGAGCTGGTTCCCGGCCGAGACGGACCTGCGCGGGTACGACCCCAAGCTCGGCTGGCTCCACGCCGTCGCGCACGGCGCTGACCTGCTGGGCGCCTTCGGGCTCCATCCGGAGGTCGACCCGAAGGAGATGCTCGCGCTGGCGGCGGAGCGGCTCGTGGTTCCGACCGACGAGCTCTTCGCCCAACAGGAGGACGACCGGCTCGCCCAGGGCATCGCCCGCACACTCACCCGGCCGGAACTGTCCGAGGCCGAGGCCGTCGGCTGGCTGGACGCGATCGAGACGGACTTCGCCGCCGGCCGGCGCGGCGCCCCCACCGTGGCCGCGCACACTTCCAACGCCATACGCACGCTGCGGATGCTGTACCTCCTCGCCGACACCGGGGTCCGGATCGACGGTGCCCCCACCCCCGGGCGCCCGCCGCACGCGGAGACGCTGAAGCGGCGTCTGACGGAGGTGCTGGCCCTGACCTTCCAGGGGGCGTGACGGGCGGGTGCCACCGCGTGGTGAGGCACGTGGCGCGTCCCACCGGCAGGCGCCCGACAGCCAACCAGACGGGTCATCGAGTTGCCGAACACGCCCTAGTCGTTGAGAAGGGGGCTGTGGCGTTCGGTGAGTGGGCCGACGCCGAGATCTTCACGCATGAGCTTGCGCATCTTGGCGGCTGCTTTACCGCGTGCCTCCCAGCGGGCGCGATCCTCCGGACTGCTGACAGCAGTGCCGTCGATGTAGCCGTCGCAGATGCGTCGCAGGCAGTGGAACACGCTGTTGGAGGCCTGGACGACGGGTTGGGGCGCGATGAGCCACATCCGTTCTGACGCGGTACCCATGCCTGAATCCCGAAAGGCATCGCGCAGCGCGAGCGCCCGCTCGCCGTCGGAAGGGTGCTCTCGCTCGGCCAGGGCCCGCAGGGTCTCGCCCAGGGCCTTCACGGTGGTGGTGTACTGCGTGTAGATGTCGAGCCGCAGCCGAAGGGCTTCTTTCGCGTCCTCGCGCTTCCAACGATTGCGGTCGGCGACGAGAGTGGCGACGATGCCGATCGCGGCCCCGGCCAGGGTGGAGAGCAGTGGCAACCAGTCCATGCGGGCCAGTTTGGGCCATCCCGTGACGACGTCACCAGGGGTGGCTTCGTTCGCGTTCCAGCGGTTCTGGCTCATTTTCCGTGAAGCGGACATGTTGCACGAAGCGCGCTGCTGCCGGGCACCTCGAAGATCTCGATGTCATCCCTGTCGCGCCCCCGCCAGTCGCCCCCGTGCGGCGGCCTGGATCAGGGAGGGCCCGAGCCCCCACTGGAGGGTGCGTCCGACGGCCGTCGCCAGGGGCCGGTCCCAGCCGGTGCGGACGAGGGCCGGGCGGTGGATGCCGAGTTCGGTGCGGGCCCAGTCGGGGAGGAGGCCGACCGAGGCGTTCGTGAGCAGGCTCACGACCAGCCGCTCCCGTCGTGTACGCCCGAAGCGGCGGAGGAACAGCACCGAGTCCAACGCGGCCGGAGTGGCGTGGAGTTGTGGGCGAAGGCGAGCCAGGTACCGCTCGGCTTCGAGGGACGTGCGCGGTACGTTCCGTGCGCCCAACGCCTCCGCCACGGGGGCGACTTGGCGGTAGTAGGCGTCGCACTCGGCGGGGGTCAGTCGGAGCGGCCGGGGTGCGTAGGCCTGGTGGCCGGCGAGGAAGCTGCGTACCTCAGCGGTGTGCACCCAGGTGAGCAGGTCGGGGTCGTCCGCGCGGTACGGCCGGCCGTCAGGGGCGGTGCCGTGCACCCGGGTGTGGATCCGCCGGACGACGTCGATCACCTCGCGGGCGGCGACCGAGGAGCCGAATGTGGTCGTGGTGATGAACCGTACGGTTCCGTTCAGCCGCCCGACCGGATCGGCGCGGAAGTCGGAGTGCTGGTCGACCCCCGCCATGGCCAGCGGATGCAGCGACTGGAGCATGAGCGCGGCGAACCCACCGGTGAGCATCCCGGTGGCCTGCCCGTGCACCCGCCACACCGGATCCCCCGGCGCGATCCCGAACAGCCCGGGATCGCCGGGCGGCCCCGCGTACCGCTCCAGCTTGAGATCCCCGCCGTGCATGGTCGCCGTGAGTTCCGCCGCGATCCGTTCCCGCAGTCCCACCAGCACCTCCAGGATCCGTATCCCTCAGCCAAGGGTACCGACCCTCCCGGCGAGCACGGCCACGAGGATGAGCAGTCCGCACAGAGGGTTGGTGGCGAACGCCCGCCCGCAGGCTCCGGCATCCGCAGGGTCGGCCCGCCATACCTGCCATCCCAACTGCCCCGCGACCACGCACAGTCCGGGCCAGTACAGCGGCCCGAGCCCGGCCACGATCCCGAACCAGGCGAGCAGCACCACACACCCCGCGTACACGCCGCCCACCACCATCCGGCTACGCCGCCCGAGCAGCACGGCGGCCGACCGTACCCCGGCCCGCACATCGGCCTCCCGGTCCTGGCAGGCGTAGATCACGTCCGTCCCCACGGCCCAGCAGATCAGCGCCCCGTACAGCACCCCTCCCCTGAGTCCGAGCCCTCCGGTGAGCAGGCCGTACACCAGTGGCACCGTCCAGTTGATGGTGATCCCCAGCCACACATGCGGCCAGTGGGTGACCCGCTTCATATACGGATACACCGCCGCGAGGGGCGCCCCGGCCGCCGCCCACACCACGGCCTTCACACTCCAGAACCCCATCACCAGAGGTGCGACGGCCCCCGCCACGACACACAGCACCAGTGCCCGCCCGGCCGCCAGCCGCCCGGAGGCGACGGGCCGCCCCGCCGTACGCGGCACCTGCGCGTCGAACCGCGCGTCCAGCACATCGTTGAGCCCGCAGGCGGCCCCCCTCGACAGCACCCCGTACACCAGGAGCAGCAGCCCGAGCAGGCCCCCGTCCCGGGGCCCGGCGATCGCTGCCAGGGCGATCCATCCGGGCACCACCAGCAGCCACGCCCCCACCGGCCGGTCCAGCCGCAGCAACTCCAGATACGGCCGCACCCCGGCCGGGGTCCGCCCCACCAACCGGGCGGCACGGCCTAGAGTCGGGACTCGGGCCGGAGCTCGTGAGGCGACGGTCATACCGATTCATGTCCATTTCCGGGGGAGGGTATTGAATGCCGATCAGACCAACCTAAGGGCTTGCAGGGAATCAAGGTGTTGCTTCCCGTTCTGTGGCTCGTTGGTGTGGTATGCGCATGCCGGACGAGACTCGTAGCCAACTCTTCGTGAAGTTTGCGGTGTTGTTCCCGCATCTCGACGAGCGGCAGCGTCGGTTGCTGCTGGCTGCCGAGGCCCGTGCCCTGGGGCACGGCGGCGTCCGGGCCGTCGCACGGGCGGCCGCGGTGAGTGAAACGACGGTCCGCAAGGGCGTGCTCGAGCTGGAGGCCGGCGAGGAACCCCTGGGCCGGGTGCGGCGTCCGGGCGGGGGACGCAAGCG
>NZ_JBSFBQ010000018.1:0-145417 GCF_053593015.1 Streptomyces sp. NPDC002403
GTGTTTTTTAGTGTGGGGCTGTTGACATGAGCCCAACCCCGGCCGGCATCCCCCCGGCCCCCGGGGCCGGTCGCATGGCCGATCGTCCGGAAGGAGGGACGTCGATGAGCACGAAGGACTTCGTCGAGAAGGACTACTACAAGGTCCTCGGCGTCCCCAAGGACGCCACCGACGCCGAGATCAAGAAGGCGTACCGGAAGCTCGCCCGCGAGTTCCACCCGGACGCCAACAAGGGTGACGACAAGGCGGAGGAGCGCTTCAAGGAGATCTCCGAAGCGAACGACGTCCTCGGTGACAGCAAGAAGCGCAAGGAGTACGACGAGGCGCGCGCCCTCTTCGGCAACGGCGGCTTCAGGGCCGGACCCGGAGGCGCGGGAGGCAACTTCAACTTCGACCTCGGCGACCTCTTCGGAGGCGGCCAGGGCGGTGGCCAGGGCGGCGGAGCCGGCGGTTTCGGCGGCGGCGGTCTGGGCGATGTCTTCGGCGGCCTGTTCAACCGGGGCGGTACGGGGACACGGGTGCAGCCGCGCCGCGGCCAGGACATCGAGTCCGAGGTGACGCTCAGCTTCACCGAGGCGGTCGACGGGGCCACGGTCCCGCTGCGGATGTCCAGCCAGGCTCCCTGCAAGGCGTGTTCCGGCACCGGCGACAAGAACGGCACCCCCAGGGTCTGCCCGACCTGTCTCGGCACCGGCCAGGTCTCGCGCGGAACCGGCGGCGGCTTCTCGCTCACCGACCCCTGCGTGGACTGCAAGGGCCGGGGCCTCATCGCCCAGGACCCCTGTGACGTCTGCAAGGGCAGCGGACGGGCGAAGTCCTCCCGGACCATGCAGGTCAGGATTCCGGCGGGCGTCTCCGACGGCCAGCGGATCCGGCTGCGCGGCAAGGGCGGTCCGGGCGAGCGCGGTGGACCGGCCGGCGATCTGTATGTCGTGGTCCACGTCGGCGCCCACCCGGTCTTCGGCCGCAAGGGCGACAACCTCACGGTCACCGTGCCCGTCGACTTCACGGAGGCGGCGCTCGGCGGCGAGGTGAAGGTGCCCACGCTCGGCGGACCGCCGGTCACCCTGAAGCTGCCCGTGGGCACCCCCAACGGGCGCACGATGCGCGCCCGCGGCAAGGGCGCGGTACGCAAGGACGGCACCCGGGGCGACCTGCTGGTCACCGTCGAGGTGGCGGTCCCCAAGGGCCTCAGCGACGAGGCCAGGGACGCACTGGAGGCCTACCGGAAGGCGACCGCGGGCCAGGACCCGCGGGCGGAACTGTTCCAGGCGGCGAAGGGAGCTTGAGGTGGACGGCCGACGACGTAATCCGTACGAACTGACCGATGAATCCCCGGTGTACGTGATCTCGATCGCGGCCCAGCTCTCGGGCCTGCATCCGCAGACGCTGCGCCAGTACGACCGCCTCGGCCTGGTCTCGCCCGACCGCACGGCCGGGCGCGGCAGGCGCTACTCGGCCCGCGACATCGAGCTGCTGCGCACCGTGCAGCAGCTGTCGCAGGACGAGGGCATCAACCTCGCCGGCATCAAGCGCATCATCGAGCTGGAGAACCAGGTCGCCGCGCTCCAGCAGCGCGTCGCCGAGCTCTCGGCGGCCGTGGACGGCGCGGCACAGGCGATGCAGCAGCGCGAGGCCCAGGTCCACGCCTCGTACCGGCGTGATCTGGTGCCGTATCAGGACGTGCAGCAGACCAGCGCGTTGGTGGTCTGGCGGCCGAAGCGTCCGAAGGACTGAGCGGGGCGGGCGGCCGGGCCGGGCGCGGCTGACGCCCGGTGGACCGCCCGCCCGCGCGCAGAAGGGCCGGGGAGCCGACTCACGGGTCGGTTCCCCGGCCCTTTGCCGTACACCGACGCGAAGACGAGAAGACGAGAAGCCGCTCGCGGGGCGGGCGGGGCCTCAGCTCTGCTCCTCTTCCAGGATTCCCGACCGGGCTATCAGATAGCCGAGCTGGGCCCGGCTGTTGCTGCCGAGCGCGGCGGCGAGTTTGGCGACGTGGGCCCGGCAGGTGCGGACGTTCATGCCGAGACGGCGGGCGATGGAGTCGTCCACGTGGCCCTCCACGAGGAGCTGGGCGATGGAGCGCTGGACCCCGCTGATGCCCAGGGAGGTCGGTTCGTACTTGACCTCCTCACGCAGTGGAGCCGCTCTGGTCCAGAAGTGCTCGAACACGTTGGCCAGGTACTGCACGAGCCCGGGGTGGCGCAGTTCCAGGGCGACCTGGTCGTCGTCGCTGGCCGGGATGAAGGCGACGGTCCGGTCGAACACGATCAGGCGGCCGATGAGCTCTTCGAGCGTGCGTATCTCCACGTTGTCGTCGGTCATGCGTTCCGCGTACGCGAGTGTGCTGGGGCTGTGGCGCGCGGTGTGCTGGTAGAGGGTGCGCATGCTGACGCCGCGGTGGATCACGGACAGGCCGCGTTCCAGCGACTTGCTGAGACGATGCTCGGTCCGGCCGCCGCCGGGCTGGACGGTGAGCACTTCGGTGCGGCACTCTGCGGTGGCGAGATCGAGGGCCGCGTTGATCCGGTTCCCGCCCTCCAGCACGGTGATGGCGTGGGTGCTGGGCGGCCCCAGAGTGCTGATGTCCATGAACGGCTCGAACGACTCCGTCAGTTCGACCGAGTGCCGGCGCCGTTCCAGGATCTCGCGCTCGATGGGATGCAGATGTTGCGCAAGAGCGGTGGACGGCGGAACGGGCCGGAGCCAGGCCGCGTCGTCCGGATCGGGATGCAGCAGCGCGAACTCCATCAGGCAGGGCGCCGGTTCCACTTCGGCGCGGGCGATGCGTCCCAGCCGCAAAGCGCTGGCGTAAAGGTGTGCTCCCGCGTCGCACAGTTCGGTGATCCCGTGAGAATGTGTCGGCTTTGTGTTGCTTGTGGTCATATCGTCACCCCCCAGGTTCCTGAACATGCAGGAACATGATGCATCTACTCAGTGGTGCTGGCGTGCCCAGGTGAGACATCGTCTTAGGTGCGGGGGAGAAGAATCCACAAGTGAGGACGAAGCCGACTATGTATAAGCGAATGCATCGCTCGGCGCTTGCCGTCTCGTTCGTCGCGGCCCTGGGCATCGGGCTGCTGGGCGGCAGCGACATTGGCTGGAGCGAGGACAGTGTTGCCGGTGGCGACATCGGGTGGGCTGTCCAGGCCGCGGCCGACGGTGACATCGGGTGGCCGGTCGCACCTGCCAAGTCGTCCGACATCGGGTGGGTCGTCCAGGCCGCGGCCGACGGTGACATCGGGTGGCCGGTCGCGCCCGGCAAGTCGTCCGACATCGGCTGGGTCTCGCCCACCGACATCGGCTGGGTCTCGCCCACCGGCTCCGCCGCGGCCCGCACAGGCGCATGACCATCCCGCCGGACGACCGGACCTTCCGGCGAGAGATGGCCACGGCCTACCGATCAGGCTGGCATTTCATCGATCTCGTCACTGCCATCCCCCACTGTGGCGACTCGTTGATGGTCACTCTGTTCGGCGACCCCATCGTTGTCGCACGTGAAGAAGACGACGAAGTACGTGCCTACCGTTGCCTGCGCAAGCCGCGTGGAGCCCCGCAGCCCGTTCGCTGTGCGATTCGGTACGACATGATTTTCGTCAACCTCGACCGGCGGGACCACCAGCTGTTCGAGCCAGAGACTATCTCCGCCACCCCCCGCAGTGCCTGAGCGATCCCCCGTCGTTCCATGTCGCTCAGTCACTCCCCCACACAACGGCGCCATCGTGACCTGAACACGATGGCGCCGTTGTGCTTTTCCCGGCCGTGCCCGCCGCGCCCTTCCCGGCCCGGCGCGATCCCCGGCCGACGGGCCGCTCAGGCCCTGCCGAGCGCCCGGTCCACGGTGATCTCGATGACGATCCGGTCCGGGTTGGGCTTCGGCGTGCGCTCGTAGCGTTCCGTGTAGCGGCGTACCGCGTCGGCCACCGCCTCCGGCTCCGTGCGCACCGTCGCGCGCCCCTCCAGCGTCGCCCAGCGCCGCCCGTCGATCTGGCAGACCGCGACCCGTACGCCGTCCGGGCCCGCGGCCAGGACGTTGGCGGCCTTCCGGGTGTTCTTGCCGGTGATGACGCGCGCCAGCCTCGTCTCGGGGTCGTACGTCACGCCCACCGGCACCACGTGCGGTGTGCCGTCGGGGCGGGGCGTGGTCAGGGTGCACACATGGCGTGCGCGCCAGAAGGCGAGGTACTCGGGGCCGGGGTTCGTCACGTCTACTGCCATGGGGACAGCGTAGGCAGCGCGGACGCGGCGCCGGCCGCGCCGTGGGCCCGCTGCGGTGGCGGAGGGCCGGTGCGGCCGGTTCACTCGAAGCACCGGGACAAGGGGCGGGACTGGCGCGGACAGCTCCCGGCATCAAGTTGAGTGGAGTAGACTCAACATTGGCTTGAGTGGAATAGACTCAACTTTATGCACGTTGACTAAGTCAGTGTTGTGGAGAGGGCAAGTCGCCGCAAGGAGGAGAAAGCGCACGTGGACGCCGAGCTGACCAACAAGAGCCGGGACGCCATCAACGCGGCCACCAGCAGGGCCGTGAAGGACGGGCACCCCGATCTGACCCCCGGGCACCTGCTGCTCGCGCTGCTCGCGGGCGAGGACAACGCGAACATCACCGATCTGCTCGCCGCCGTCGAGGCCGACCAGATCGCCGTACGCACCGAGACCGAGCGGCTGCTGGGCGCGCTGCCCAGCGTCACCGGGTCGACCGTCGCCCCGCCGCAGCCCAACCGCGAGCTGCTCGCCGTCATCGCCGATGCCGCGCAGCGCGCGAAGGAGCTCGGCGACGACTACATCTCCACCGAGCACCTGCTGATCGGCATCGCCGCCGAGGGCGGCCGCGCCGGTGAGATCCTCGGTGGGCAGGGGGCCAGTGCGAAGAAGCTGCTGGACGCATTCGAGAAGAGCAGGGGAGGGCGCCGGGTGACCACACCCGACCCGGAGGGGCAGTACAAGGCGCTGGAGAAGTTCGGTACGGACTTCACCGCGGCCGCACGCGAGGGCAAGCTCGACCCGGTCATCGGGCGCGACCAGGAGATCCGTCGCGTCGTGCAGGTCCTGTCCCGCCGCACCAAGAACAACCCCGTGCTCATCGGTGAGCCCGGCGTCGGCAAGACGGCCGTCGTCGAGGGCCTCGCCCAGCGCATCGTCAAGGGCGACGTCCCGGAGTCCCTGAAGAACAAGCGGCTCGTCTCGCTCGACCTCGGCGCGATGGTGGCGGGTGCCAAGTACCGCGGTGAGTTCGAGGAGCGACTGAAGACCGTCCTTTCCGAGATCAAGGACAGCGACGGGCAGATCATCACCTTCATCGACGAGCTGCACACCGTCGTCGGCGCGGGCGCCGGCGGCGACTCCGCCATGGACGCCGGCAACATGCTCAAGCCGATGCTGGCCCGCGGCGAGCTGCGCATGGTCGGCGCGACGACGCTCGACGAGTACCGCGAGCGGATCGAGAAGGACCCCGCCCTGGAACGCCGCTTCCAGCAGGTGCTGGTGGCCGAGCCGAGCGTCGAGGACACCATCGCGATCCTGCGCGGGCTCAAGGGCCGCTACGAGGCCCACCACAAGGTCTCCATCGCGGACTCCGCGCTGGTGGCCGCCGCGACCCTGTCCGACCGCTACATCACCTCCCGCTTCCTCCCCGACAAGGCCATCGACCTGGTCGACGAGGCGGCGTCCCGGCTGCGCATGGAGATCGACTCCTCGCCCGTCGAGATCGACGAGCTCCAGCGCGCCGTCGACCGCCTCCACATGGAGGAGCTGGCCCTCAAGAACGAGACCGACCCCGGTTCCCGGCAGCGCCTGGAGAAGCTCCGCCGCGACCTCGCCGACAAGGAGGAGGAGCTGCGCGGCCTCAACGCCCGCTGGGAGAAGGAGAAGCAGGGCCTCAACCGCGTCGGTGAGCTGAAGGAGCGCCTCGACGAGCTGCACGGCCAGGCCGAACGCGCCCAGCGCGACGGCGACTTCGACACCGCGTCCAAGCTTCTGTACGGGGAGATCCCGGGCCTGGAACGGGAGTTGGAGGTGGCGTCGGAGGCGGAGCAGGAAGCGGCCAAGGACACGATGGTCAAGGAGGAGGTCGGCCCGGACGACATCGCCGACGTCGTCGGCTCCTGGACCGGCATCCCCGCCGGACGCCTGCTGGAGGGCGAGACCCAGAAGCTGCTGCGCATGGAGGACGAGCTCGGCAGGCGCCTCATCGGGCAGAGCGAGGCCGTGCGTGCGGTGTCGGACGCGGTACGCCGTACCCGCGCCGGAATCGCCGACCCCGACCGGCCCACCGGATCGTTCCTCTTCCTCGGCCCGACCGGTGTCGGCAAGACGGAGCTGGCGAAGGCCCTCGCCGACTTCCTGTTCGACGACGAGCGGGCCATGGTCCGCGTCGACATGAGCGAGTACGGCGAGAAGCACAGCGTGGCGCGGCTCGTCGGCGCCCCGCCCGGATACGTCGGCTACGAGGAGGGCGGCCAGCTCACCGAGGCGGTCCGCCGCCGCCCGTACAGCGTGGTGCTGCTGGACGAGGTCGAGAAGGCCCACCCCGAGGTCTTCGACATCCTGCTCCAGGTCCTCGACGACGGCCGGCTCACCGACGGACAGGGCCGGACGGTGGACTTCCGCAACACCATCCTGATCCTGACCTCCAACCTCGGCAGCCAGTTCCTGGTCGACCCGCTGACCAAGCCCGAGGAGAAGAAGCGCCAGGTCCTGGAGGTCGTCCGGGCCTCCTTCAAGCCGGAGTTCCTCAACCGGCTCGACGACCTGGTGGTCTTCTCCGCGCTCTCCGGTGACGAGCTGGCGCACATCGCCCAGCTCCAGATCGACCGGCTCGCCGGCCGTCTGGCCGACCGCCGGCTCATCCTCGACGTCACGCCCGAGGCCCTGGCCTGGCTGGCCGAGGAGGGCAACGACCCGGCCTACGGGGCACGGCCGTTGCGCCGCCTCATCCAGACGGCCATCGGCGACCGGCTGGCGAAGGAGATCCTCGCGGGCGAGGTCAACGACGGGGACACCGTCCGGGTGGACCGGGTCGGGGACGACCTGCTCGTCGGCCGCGCGACCTCGGACGCCGGCGCGGCGGCCCCGGGCAGCACCGTGTAGAGGGCGCACGGACCGTTCGATGCGTTCGCCCCTTGCCGTGCGGAAGGCCGCCGTGCAAGGGGCGGCGGATTGCGATTATTTCGGGAGAAAGCGAAAGCGTCCGCCGCCGTCGATGATCCATCGTTCAACATCGATATCGAGCCAAACGCATAGCTGCGCAACGAGGGGCGACAACTCCTGGACCGGCTCCGCTCCGGACCGCATCACCCGCCCCTGACAAGGGACTTCTGCGCGGGTGTGGGCAGTGTTCGCCCGGTGGTGAGGGAATAATCAGGACACCTCGGCGCGCCCGTCATGACCTGCTCGCAAGCAGGGTTGGGGGTCGAATTGGGCAGTCGGTAGCGTGCCCGTATGAACGAGCGGATGGGCGATGAGATAAATCCGGGGCCAAAAAAGCCCAGATCTGACAATCTCTTTCACCTTGGCGAATTCCGTACCCTTTGGGCTGCTTATGCTCAGTCGATCCTGGGTGACCAACTGGCGCGCGTGGCCCTGTCGTTGCTCGTGTTCGAACGCACCGACTCGCCGGGGTGGACCGCGGCGACGTACGCGCTGACCACCCTGCCCGCTCTGCTGTCCGGGGTGCTCCTGTCGGGACTGGCGGACCGGTTCCCCCGACGTACGGTCATGATCAGCTGCGACCTGGTGCGGATGGTGCTGGTCGGGCTGATGGCCCTGCCCGGGATGCCCTTGCCGCTGCTGGCCGGGCTGCTGGTGCTGGCGCAGCTGGCCGAGGCGCCCTTCGGTGCCGCCCAGGGCGCACTGCTGCCCACCGTGCTCGGCGCGCAGCGGTACGAACGCGGCCAGCGGGTCATGCAGATCACCCACCAGACCGGACAGCTGGTCGGCTTCGCCGGTGGCGGTCTGCTGGCCGCGTGGCTGGGCAGCAACCTGTCCCTGGGCGTGAACGCGGTGACCTTCCTCCTCTCGGCGACCCTGATCAGGTTCGGCGTGAAGGCCCGTCCCGCGGCGAGTGGCGACGCCCGCAAGGCGCGGCTCGGCGCACAGGTCGGGGGCGCGGCCGCACTGATCTGGTCGGACCGCAGGCTCCGGTCGCTGCTCGGACTGGGGTGGCTCGCGGGCTTCGTGGTCCTGCCGGAGGGGCTGGCCGCCCCGTTCGCGGACGAGGCCGGCGGCGGCGCCTACTCGGTGGGACTCCTGCTCGCCTCGCATCCGGCGGGAATGGTGCTGGGAGCGGCCCTGCTGGGGCGGGCCAAGGTCGGCGACGAGTCGCGGCGCCGCCTGCTGGGGCCGCTGGCGATCGGTGCGAATCTGCCGCTGCTCGGCTACTGGCTGGACCCCAGCGTGGGCGTGGCGATGTGCCTGCTGCTGGTGGCCGGGGTGTGCTCCGCGTACCAGATCACCGCCGGGGCCACCTTCGTGCTTCTGACCCCGGTCGACCGGCGTGGCCAGGCGCTGGGGCTCGCCAGGTCGGGGGTGACCGCCATGCAGGGGATCGGCGTCGCCCTGGGGGGTGTGGCGACGGAGCTGACCGGCTCGTCGGCGAACACCATCGGCGCGTCCGGGCTCCTCGGAGTGCTGTGCGCGATTCTTGCCGCCACTGCCTGGGCGCGGGCGCGGGGAGCAGATGCGCAGATGATTACCCGTAGTGCGTAGGGCCTGGCGGCGAAACGCGGCTAGGGTCGTCGGCAGGAAACCACGTGCGATCCACAGGAGTACCAGCGATGTCTATCGATCCGTCCTCGATTCCGAATTTCGGGGGCCAGCCCGAACCGCAGGCGGCAGGACCCGAGGGCCCCGTTGTCCCTGACCAGGACCTCGTCAAGCAGCTTCTCGAACAGATGGAACTGAAGTACGTCGTCGACGACGAGGGCGACCTCGCGGCGCCGTGGGAGGACTTCCGCACGTACTTCATGTTCCGGGGCGAGGACGAGCAGCAGGTGTTCTCGGTCCGTACGTTCTACGACCGCCCGCACGCCGCGGACCAGCGTCCGGTCCTCCTCGACGCGATCGACGACTGGAACCGCCGCACCCTGTGGCCCAAGGTCTACACGCACACCCACGAGCCCGAGGAGGGCTCCGAGGACACCGAGGTCTCGGTCCGTCTGATCGGTGAGGCGCAGATGCTCATCGGTACGGGCGTCAGCCTGGAGCACTTCGTCTCCTCGACGGTCAGCTGGGTGCGCGCCTCGATCGAGTTCGACAAGTGGCTCCAGGAGCGTCTGGGCCTGGCCCCGGCCGAGGAGAAGACGGACGGCGAGGACCCGGTCCCGCCGGGCGCCTGAGCCCTCGTACGGCAGTGACACCCCACCCCGGGGCGGCGGTCTCCACGACCGTTGCCCCGGGGTGCCGCCGTTTCAGGGCGCCAGGCGTCGCAGGCGGGCGACCGCCTCGTGCAGGACGTCGTCCTTCTTGCAGAAGGTGAAGCGGACCTGGCTGCGGCCGGCGTCTGGGTCGTCGTAGAAGACGGAGTTGGGGATGGCGACGACGCCGCAGCGTTCGGGGAGCGCGCGGCAGAAGGCGTAGGCGTCCTTCTCGCCGAACGGGGTGATGTCGGTGGTGATGAAGTACGTGCCCTGCGGGCGGTGCACCTCGAATCCGGCCGCGCTCAGCCCCTCGCCGAGCAGGTCGCGCTTGCGGCGCAGGTCCGCGCGGAAGTCCTCGAAGTAGGTGTCCGGCAGCCGCAGCGCCTCGGCGACGGCGTACTGGAACGGGCCCGCGCTGACGTAGGTCAGGAACTGCTTGGCCGTCCGGACGGCGGCGACCAGCGGAGCGGCCGCGACGACCCAGCCGACCTTCCAGCCGGTGTACGAGAAGGTCTTGCCGGCGGACGAGATGGAGACGGTGCGCTCGCGCATGCCGGGCAGCGAGATCAGCGGGATGTGTTCGCCCTCGAAGACCAGGTGCTCGTACACCTCGTCGGTGACCACCAGGAGGTCGTGCTCCACCGCCAGTGCGGCGATCGCGGTCAGTTCCTCGCGGGTGAGGACCATGCCCGTCGGGTTGTGGGGGCTGTTCAGCAGCAGCAGCCGGGTGCGGGGTGTGATCGCGTCCCGGAGGGCGTCCAGATCGGGGCGGAAGTCCGGGGCGCGCAGGGTCAGCGGGACGCGGACGCCGCCGGCCATGGCGATGCAGGCGGCGTACGAGTCGTAGAAGGGCTCGAACGCGATGACCTCGTCGCCGGGCTCCAGCAGGGCCAGCAGGGTGGCGGCGATGGCCTCGGTGGCGCCGGCGGTGACCAGGACCTCGGTGTCGGGGTCGGTGGTGAGGCCGTAGCGCCGCCGCTGGTGGTCGGCGATCGCGGTGCGCAGTTCGGGGACGCCGGGGCCCGGCGGGTACTGGTTGCCGCGCCCGTCGCGCAGCGCCCGGACCGCGGCCTCCCGGATCTCCTCGGGGCCGTCGGTGTCGGGGAAGCCCTGGCCGAGGTTGATGGAGCCGGTCCGTACGGCAAGCGCCGACATCTCCGCGAAGATCGTCGTACCGAACCCGGCGAGGCGGCGGTTGAGCAGCGGTCGTCCCTGTGTCATGGCTGCCATCCTGCGCGCAAGCTCTGGAGTTGCTCAAGTCTGCTTTGGCCCTTCGGGGGCGGGGGCATCCCCCACACACGCGACAGGCGCGGGGGAAGCGGGGGACCTCGCTTCGGGGGACGGAAGGACGTGGGGTCGGTGTCGATCTTCATAGGTGTGGTGATCGCGGTCGGTCTGGTCGTGCTGTTGGTCTCGGTCCTGAGGGGCGGGAGCAGGGCGAAGGCCGGCCGGCGCGGCAGGCGGCGGGGGGCCGGCGGCAGCTCGTCCGGGGGCAGCTCGTCCGGAGGCGGCTGGTGGGCGGGGGGTGACAGCGGCGGCGGTACGTCCTGCGGAAGCAGCAGTGGGCACTCCGGAGGCCATTCGTGCGGCGGCGGCCACTCCTCGTGCGGCGGCGGATCGTCGTGCGGCGGCGGGGGCGGATGCGGCGGGGGCAGCTGACCCGGACGGCTGGTTCCGCAGGTGTCCGGCGGGTGAACTCCCGCCGGACACCTTTTTGTTGGGGCTTTTTGCGAGTTGCCGGTGAACAGGTGATCCGAGAGGCCCCCGAGCGGATGGAAACCACGGCAAGTTGGGTAAAAACCCTGTGGATGCGACTTATTCGTGGTTCCCTCGGTTGAGAGAACATTCAGCCCTCGGACCCCAGTTGGACCTGATCGGGCGCTACCCACCTCCCACGTGCGTCACGTCGGGGGCGTCCCCTGTCCATGCGTCCATGCTTGCTTGCGGAGCCGACTCATGCTCACGACCCTCCAGACGGCCTATTCCGACACCCGTGCGGCCGACCTGGCCTGGACGCTGGGGCGTGAACCGCTCCCCGCCCTGGCCGTGCTCGATCTCGATCTCGCGGGTGCCCGGCTGCAGATGCGCCTGCTCGGCGCTTCCCATCAGGTGCTCCTCGAGGAGGAGCGCGGTACCTGTTCCGAGACCGTGGCGTGCATCCCCGGCAGCAGTACGCCGCTGCCGCTCGGTGTCTCCAAGCGACTCGGTGAATGGGAGTACGAATTCGCGGCGCGCGTCGAGACGCTCTCGGCGGGCTCGTTCGCGGGGCGCGCGCAGGAACTCCTCGCGCTGGTGGCCGACCATCCCCAGGGTCTGGCCGGGACGTTCCCCGGCAGCCCGCACGCCTTCACCGCCATGCTGGCCCAGCGGGCCGAGGGGCAGGTGCGGTGGCGCACCTGGCACGCCTACCCGCAGGAGGGGCAGTTGGTGGTGACGCGCACCCGAGTGGGGGTGCGGACGCCGGCGGCAGCACTCCGAGAAGTCCCAACTCCGTTGTGAGCACGCCACTTACACCCTTGTGGGTGACAGGCTGCCATGTGATCGTGACGTAGCGTTCGCATCATGATCGACCAGCAGGTGTCGCTGCGAGGGGGCGCGGCGTGTCTTCCCGTACGGCCGAGGACCGGTCGGTGTCTCGTGCTGGCCGCAGTCTTCGTCTGTGCTGCCTGCGGTCTGGTGTACGAGCTCGAACTGGTGGCGCTCGCTTCCTACTTGATCGGTGACTCCGTCACCCAGGCATCCGTCGTGCTCTCCGTGATGGTGTTCGCGATGGGTGTCGGGTCGCTTCTCGCGAAACGTTTACGCAGCCGTGCCGCAGTGGGTTTCGGGCTGATCGAGGCGGCTCTCGCGCTCGTCGGCGGCTCCTCGGCGCTCGTGCTGTACGCGTCGTTCGCCTGGATCGGGGAGTCGCGGTACGCCCTGGTCGGGTTCTCGCTCACGATCGGCATCCTGATCGGTGCGGAGATCCCGCTGCTGATGACCCTGATCCAGCGCGTCGACCGGCAGGACGCGGGCGGCGCCGTCGCGGATCTCTTCGCCGCCGACTACGTGGGCGCGCTGGTCGGCGGGCTCGCGTTCCCCTTTCTGCTGCTGCCGGTGCTCGGGCAGCTCACCGGGGCGCTGTGCACCGGTGCGGTCAACGCGGCGGCGGGCGGGGCGCTGGTGCTGTGCGTCTTCCGGCGCGATCTCACCCCGCGCTCGCGCTGGCTGCTGATCCTGGCCAACGTGGCGGTGATCGCCGTGCTGGCCGTCGCCGCCGCCCTGGTCGACGACTTCGAGCAGGTGGCGCGGCGGGCGGTGTACGGGGACGGGGTGCGGGTCGCGGTGCAGACCGAGGTCCAGGAGGTGGTGCTGACGGGGGCGGGCCGCAGCTCCCTGGACCTGTATCTGGACGGACGGCTGCGGGTCAGCGCCCGCGACGAGTACCGCTACCACGAGGCGCTGGTGCACCCGGCGATGAACGGGCCGCACGCCCGCGTCCTGATCCTGGGCGGCGGCGACGGCCTCGCCGCCCGGGAGGTGCTGCGCTACCCGGACGTACGCGCCGTCACCGTGGTCGAGATCGACCGGGGTGTCACCCGCCTGGCCCGTACCGACCGGGCGCTCTCGGAGCTGAACGGCCACGCGCTCCGTGACCCGCGGGTCACGGCCGTCACCGCGGACGCCTTCAACTGGTTGCGGGAGGCCCACGGCCGCTACGACGTGGTGATCTCCGATCTGCCCGATCCGGGGATCTCCACCAGTACGAAGCTCTACTCGGCGGAGTTCTACGGCCTGGTCGCGGAGTCGCTCGCGCCCGGCGGCCGGCTGGTGGTGCACGGGGGCCCGCCGGTCTCCCGGCCGCGTACGTTCTGGACGGTCGAGGCGTCGATGCGGGCGGCCGGCCTGCGCACCCGCGCGTACCGGATGAGCGGCAGGCTCACCGACTCCGCGGCCGGCCCCGACCGGACCACGCACCGGGCGCGCCCCACGCACGGCTGGGGCTTCGTCCTCGCCGGCCCGGGGCGACGGCCGGAGCTCGGCCTCGCCACGAAGGCGCCGGAGCTGCGGTCGATGACGGAGCCCGCGCTGCTGGACGCGGGGCGGCGGGCGGAGCGGGCCCGGCTGCCGGGACTGCCGCCGTCGACGCTGGTGCATCCGCGGTACTGGGAGGACCGGTGAGCCCTAGGGTCTTTCGTTTGGATCATGCCAGGCCCCGCGAGCCTGGCATGATCCAAACGAAAGACCCTAGCGCGCCGCGGTACGTGGCCGGGGTGCCCGGTGGCCTCGCGGGGCCGAACCGCTGACGTGACGGCCGGGGCTGAGTAGGCTCGGTTTCCATGGAGCATGAGGTGTTCGTTCCGGTTCCGGTCCCGTCCCTGCGGCGGACGCTGGGTGACCCCGCCCGCGTGGCGCGATGCGTGCCGGGGCTTCAGCAGGACGCCGACGCGTCCGCGGGCCCGCTGTCCGGCCGGCTCAGGATCCGGGTCGACGGCCACACGATCACGTACCGCGGCACGCTCGGGCTCACCGCTGCGCCGCAGGACGGCCCGGAAGGGGCGCGCGGAGAAGCGGTCCTGGTGACAGGCGAGGGCTCCGAGGCGAGAGGCAGCGGCTCGGCGCGACTGGCCCTGACGATCACGCTGACCGAGCGGGACGGCGGCACGGTGATCGGGTTCGCGGGTACGGCGAGCGGTGACGGCCGACTCCTGGAGCTGGACGCGGCGGCGGCGCTGGCCGCGGCCCGCCGGCTGCTGGACCGCTTCGCCCAGCAGCTGGTGACGGAGACGCTGGGGGCCGGCGCGGAGGACGGCGCCGAGCCGGGGGAGGCGCTCGGGGAGGCCGAGAAGTCCGTCGGGGAAGCCGTGGAGCAGGCCATCGAGGAGGCGGCGGAGGAGGCCGACACGACCGGCGCGGCCGCCGCCGACGACGCGGCGCCCCCTGCGGGAAAGCCCGAGGAGCCCGAGGCGTCCCAGGAGCCCGGGAACCCCCCGGACACCGGCTCCGTCTTCGACGCGCCCGTTCCCCCGCCCTCGCTCGACCCGGTCTCCGAGGTGGAGTTCACCGTCCCCGACGGCCCCCCGGCGGAGGCCGCGCACGCCAGGCGCACCATGATCGGCCGCAGCGCCGAGGAGGTCGACCACGCGCCGCCGCGCGGCCGGTACGCGCCCGTCCCGTCACCCGATTCGACCACAGCGGGTGCCACGCTCCGCTGGGTCGCCCCGGCCGCCGCGCTCGCGCTGGCCTCGGCCGTGGTGGTGAGCCGGGCACTGAGGCGGCGGCGGTAGGGGCTGCACCGTGACCCCCGGCGGGCGTGCGGCGTCCAGGGATCACGGGACGGCCCTCGGCCGTCGCGCCAGTAATCTCGGTCGGGTGAGTAGCAGCGAGAAGGATGTCCGGCTGTCCGTCGGCGACACAGAGTTGACCGTGAGCCCCGCCCACGGCTGCCGCATCGGCAGCCTGCGGATCGGTGGCACCGAGCTGCTGCGGCAGGGGGAGCGGTACGGCTGCTTCCCGATGGTGCCGTGGTGCGGGCGCACCGGGAACGGCCTGTTCCACAACGGCGGTGTCCCGCACCGGCTGCCGCTGAACTCCCCGCCGCACGCCATCCACGGCACCGGCCGGGACAGCGTCTGGCGCACCGCCCGACTGGGCGAGCGGGAGGCGGCGTTCTACTACGACCTCGCCGACCCCTGGCCCTATCCCGGCCGGGTGACCCAGACCTTCGAGCTGGGCGAGGACTCGCTCACGCTCGCCTTCGGCATCGAGACGTACGGTGACTCGTTCCCGGCGCAGGCCGGCTGGCACCCCTGGTTCCTGCGCAACCTCGGCGACGGCGGCAAGGACGTGCAGCTGGCCTTCGACCCGGCCTGGCAGGAGGAGCGCGGCGAGGACCATCTGCCGACCGGCCGCCGCATCCCGCCCCTGAGCGGCCCCTGGGACGACTGCTTCGGGATGCCGGACGGGGTCGAGGTGACGCTCACCTGGCCGGAGCAGCTGGAGCTGACCGTGAAGAGCCGGGACGAGTGGGTCGTGATCTACGACGAGCAGGACGAGGCCGTCTGTGTGGAGCCGCAGTCCGGCCCGCCGAACGGGCTGAACACCGCGCCCCGCTACGTCACCCCGATCGACCCGCTGGAGATCTCGACCACGTGGAGCTGGCGCAGGCTCTGACCCCGGCGGTGGTGCGCCGGGCAGGCCCTAAGCTCGTAGCCATGAGTGACGTACGTGCTGAGCTGCTCCAGCAGATCAAGGACAAGGCCGTGGTACACGGCAAGGTGACCCTCTCCTCGGGTCTTGAGGCCGACTGGTACATCGACCTGCGCCGCATCACGCTGGACGGCAAGGCCGCTCCGATGGTCGGTCAGGTCATGCTCGACGCCACCGCCGAGCTGGACTACGACTGCGTGGGCGGGCTGACGCTGGGTGCCGACCCGGTCGCCACGTCGATGCTGCACGCCTCCGCCGCGCGCGGGCAGGAGCTGGACGCGTTCGTCGTCCGCAAGGCCCAGAAGGCGCACGGGATGCAGCGCCGCATCGAGGGCACGGACGTGAAGGGCCGTCGCTGCCTGGTGGTCGAGGACACCTCGACCACCGGCGGTTCGCCGCTGACCGCCGTGGAAGCGGTGCGCGAGGCCGGTGGCGAGGTCGTGGCCGTGGCCGTGATCGTGGAGCGGGGTGCGGCCCCGGCCATCGCCGAGGCGGGCCTCCCGTACGTCCACGTCTACTCGGTGGCCGATCTCGACCTGGCCTGAGACCTGGCCTGACGTCTGGCTTGACCTGCGGCTTTTTCCGGGGGTGGGCCGTTTCACGTGAAACGGCCCACCCCTTTTGCATGTCTGCCGCGCGGCTGAGGGACCGGCCCGGCGAAGGGCCGGGTGGAGCCGGAACGAGAGTCTGGGAAGATAGGGGCGACGATGACGTCGCCCCCAGGTCAGGGAACCAGCAACGCACACCCGCATATCCCAAGGAGCGGTCAGATGCCCATCGCAACCCCCGAGGTCTACGCCGAGATGCTCGACCGGGCGAAGGCAGGCAAGTTCGCCTACCCGGCCATCAATGTGACGTCGACCCAGACCCTGCACGCTGCACTGCGCGGCTTCGCGGAGGCGGAGAGCGACGGCATCGTCCAGATCTCCACCGGTGGGGCGGAGTTCCTGGGTGGTCAGTACAACAAGGACATGGTCACCGGCGCCGTCGCCCTGGCCGAGTTCGCGCACATCGTCGCCGCCAAGTACGACGTCACGGTCGCGCTGCACACCGACCACTGCCCCAAGGACAAGCTGGACGGCTATGTGCGTCCGCTGCTCGACATCTCCGCCGAGCGCGTCGCCCGGGGCGAGAACCCGCTGTTCCAGAGCCACATGTGGGACGGTTCGGCCGAGACGCTGGCCGACAACCTGGCCATCGGCCAGGAGCTGCTCGCCAAGGCCGCCGCCGCCAAGATCATTCTTGAGGTCGAGATCACCCCGACCGGTGGCGAGGAGGACGGCGTCACGCACGAGATCAACGACGAGCTGTACACCACCGTCGACGACGCGCTGCGCACCGCCGAGGCGCTCGGCCTGGGCGAGAAGGGCCGCTACCTGCTGGCCGCCTCCTTCGGCAACGTCCACGGTGTCTACAAGCCGGGCAACGTCGTGCTCCGCCCCGAGCTGCTGAAGGACCTCCAGGAGGGCGTCGGCGCCAAGTACGGCAAGAAGTCCCCGTTCGACTTCGTCTTCCACGGCGGCTCCGGCTCCACCGAGCAGGAGATCGCCACCGCGCTGGAGAACGGCGTCGTGAAGATGAACCTCGACACCGACACCCAGTACGCCTTCACCCGCCCGATCGTGGACCACATGTTCCGCAACTACGACGGTGTGCTGAAGGTCGACGGCGAGGTCGGCAACAAGAAGGTCTACGACCCGCGCAGCTGGGGCAAGTCCGCCGAGGCGGGCATGGCCAAGCGCGTCACGGAGGCCTGCGCCAACCTGCGCTCCACCGGCACCAAGCTGAAGTAGCAGCCGGTACGAAGTGTGGCCGTGGGCCCGGTACCCCGTGGGGTGCCGGGCCCACGTCATGTCCGACAGACATATACGTAAGGGGTCGCTGTGGGTTCCAGCGCGCGCTATGACTTCGACACCGTCGTCGACCGCCGGGGCACCTGGTGCGTCCAGTGGGACGGGGTCGCGGACCGGTTCGGGGTGGACGGGCTGCTGCCGTTCACCATCTCCGACATGGACTTCGAGACCGCCCCACAGGTGCTGAGCGCGCTGCGCTCCCGCCTCGACCACGGGGTGTTCGGCTACACGGACTGGCGGCAGGACGACTTCCGCTCGGCGATAGAGCACTGGTACCGGACCCGGTACGGCACCGAGGTGGACACCGGCCGGCTGGTGTACGGGCCCTCCGTGCTCAGCCAGCTCTCGCAGCTGCTGCAGATGTGGACGTCGAGGGGCGAGGGCGTGGTCGTCCACACCCCCACGTACGACGGTTTCCGCAAGGCGGTCACCGGGCTCGGGCGGGAGCTGCGGGGCGTGCCGGTGGGGGACGGGGCCGCGCTGGAACGCGAGCTGGCCCGCCCCGACAGCAAGGTCCTGATCCTGTGCTCGCCGCACAACCCGACGGGCCGGGTGTGGACGGAGACCGAGCTGGGCACGATGGCCTCGCTCGCCGCGCGGTACGGGGTCGCGGTGATCAGCGACGAGATACACGCGGACTTCGTGCACGAGGGACATACGCACGTGCCGTGGACGAGGGTCGCGGGCGAGGGGCGCTGGGCGCTGGTCACCTCCGCGTCGAAGGCGTTCAACTTCCCCGCGCTGACCGGTTCGTACGGGCTGATCGGCGATCCGGCCGACCGGGCGGAGTATCTGCGCCGGATGGAGACGGCCGAGGGGCTCGCCTCTCCGGCCGTGCTGTCGCTGACCGCGCACATCGCGGCGTACCGCGAGTCGGAGACCTGGCTGGACGAGCTCCGGGCGTATGTCGCCGGGAACCTGGCGCTGGTCGCGCGGCGGCTGGACGAGGCGTTCCCGGAGCTGGGATGGCGGCCGCCGCAGGCCGGCTATCTGGCGTGGATCGACCTGCGGCCCGCGGGTGTCGACGGCGACGAGGCCCTGCAACGGGTGCTGGTGGAGCAGGAGAAGGTCGCGGTGATGCCGGGCGGGGTGTACGGCGCGCCGGGCTTCGTGTGGCTGAACGTGGGGTGCCCGCGCTCCAAGGCGGAGGCCGGGGTGGAGGCGCTGATCAGGGGCGTACGGGCGGTGACGGGGCGGGTGTCGTAGGGGTGCCGCCGCTGGACGCCTTCGAAGCCGCATGCGACGGCGACCTCGCCGCGGTACGAGCCCGCCCCGGACGCCGGAGCACCCGTCGGGCGTCCGGGCGGTGACGGGCGCACCGCCCTCTGCCCCGCCGCCGAGTGCTCGCAGTCGCCCGAAGCCGTCGAGCCGCTGATCGCCCGCGGGGCGGATCCCGATGTCACCGACGGCCACGGCAACCATGTCACCGTCACCCCGGACGGCAGCACCCGGAAGAGGGAACACACCGGTGAACTCGTCGTCCGGGCGTTCCGCGCCGCCGGGTTCGCCGTGCGCCGGAACGGCGCGGGAGACAGCCGGCGCCCCGTCGACCTGACGGGCTGACCCCGCCGGCCGGGTGCCCCGCCCGATGGCCCTACCGGCGCGGAGCGGGGATGCTGCTCGTATGCCTGACGCAGCCGAGACGGGCGCCATCCGCGTCGCCTCCGCCACCGGACGCTGGGTCGTCCTCACCACCGTCCTCGGCTCCAGCATGGCCATGCTGGACTCCACCGTCATCAACGTCGCCCTGCCCCGTATCGGCAAGGACCTCGGCACCGACCTGGCCGCCCTCCAGTGGACCGTCAACGCCTACATGCTGACCCTCGCCGGGCTGATCCTGCTCGGGGGAGCCCTGGGCGACCGGTACGGGCGGCGGCGGGTCTTCGTCGTCGGCGTGGTCTGGTTCGCCACCGCGTCCGTGCTGTGTGGTGTGGCGCCGAACGCCGCCGTCCTGATCGGCGCCCGCGCCCTCCAGGGCATCGGCGGGGCGCTCCTGACGCCCGGTTCGCTGGCCCTGATCCAGGCGAGCTTCCACCCCGACGACCGGGCCCGCGCGGTCGGGCTGTGGTCGGGGTTCGGCGGGGTCGGGGCCGCCGTCGGGCCGTTCGTCGGCGGATGGCTCGTCGACGGGCCGGGCTGGCGGTGGGTGTTCCTGCTCAATGTGCCGCTCGCCGCGGTCTGTGTGCCGGTGGCGCTGCGCCACGTACCGGAATCGCGCGACCCGCACGCGCACGGGCGCTTCGACGTCCTGGGGGCCGTGCTCGCGGCGCTCGCCCTCGCCCTGGTGACCTATGCGCTGATCGAGGCGCCCGGGCAGGGGGCGTCCGCCGCGGTGATCGGGGCGGCCGTCGCCGGGGTCCTGCTCGGGGCTGCCTTCGTACGGCTGGAGCGGACCCGCAAGGAACCGATGCTGCCGCCCTCGGTCTTCGCGTCCCGGCAGTTCACCGCGGTCAACGTCATCACCCTCTGTGTGTACGCGGCGCTCGGCGGCTACTTCTTCCTCGCCGCGATCCAGCTCCAGGTGGTGGCCGGGTTCTCGGCGCTCGGCGCGGGCACGGCGCTGCTGCCGACGACCGTCCTGATGCTGCTCTTCTCGGCCGCCTCGGGCGAACTGGGGCAGCGCATCGGGCCCCGCATCCCGCTCACCGCGGGCCCGCTGGTCGCCGCCGCGGGCATGCTGCTGATGCTGCGGGTCGGGCCCGGGTCGAACACCGTCTCCGGCTACCTCACCGATGTGCTGCCCGCGGTCGCCGTCCTCGGCGTCGGGCTCGTCACCCTGGTCGCACCGCTCACCGCGACCGTGCTGGCCTCCGTGGACACCGCACGGGCCGGCCTCGCCAGCGGGATCAACAACGCGGCCGCCCGCGCCGCCGGGCTGATCGCGGTGGCCGCGCTGCCGCTGCTCGCCGGAATGGGCCCGGAGGCCTACCGGAACCCCGACGAGTTCGCCTCGACCTTCCGCCGGGCGATGCCGATGTGCGCCGGGCTGCTCGTGCTGGGGGCGGCGATCGCCTGGGCGACGGTCCGCACACCTCTGCCCGCGGCCGACGAGGAGGAGCAGGCACGCCCCGAGTGCACGGTGCACTGCGGCATCGCGGCCCCGCCCCTGGAGCCCGCGCACGAGGAGCCGGAGAACCCGGGCACGGGCTGACCGCGTGCCCGGAGCCCGGGTACCCCGGCACGCATGTGCCAGGCACACTTGAACCCATGTCGATCCACGAGAACCTGCTCGGGGGCCCTCCCCCGACCCATCTGCCCGACGACCCGGAGCCGCGCGAACTGCTCGCGAACGGCACGGCCCCCGCCGATGTCGCCGCGAAGTACCCGACCTCCTCCCTGGCCTGGGCGCAGCTCGCCGACGAGGCCTTCGACGGCGGCCGCGTCGTCGAGTCGTACGCCTACGCCCGCACCGGCTACCACCGCGGCCTCGACGCCCTGCGCAGGGCCGGCTGGAAGGGCCACGGCCCCGTACCGTTCGAGCACGAGCCGAACCGCGGCTTCCTGCGCGCCCTGCACGCCCTGGCGCGGGCCGCCCAGGCCATCGGTGAGCAGGAGGAGTACGAGCGCTGCTCGGCCTTCCTGCGCGACTCCTCGCCCACCGCCGCCGAGACCCTCGGCTAGCGCATCGCCCCGGACCCCGTGGACAGGTGGTACGTCCGCGGGGTCTGCGTGCTCCTGGGGCGTCCGTCTAGGATGCGGACAGGGGACCGGAGCTCCACCACCTCACGGAAGGGGCGGACCGCTACCCGGAAGCTTGTGTCGAGGAGACAGCAATGTCGACGATCCACCCCGACCCCGAAGCCACCGGTGCGCAGACCCCGCACCTCGACTTCGCGGGAACGACTCCGTACGAGGACTATGTCCAGGCGGATGTCCTGACCCATCTCCAGCACCCTCGCTCCGACGATCCGGGCGAGATGGTCTTCCTGGTCACCACCCAGGTCATGGAGCTGTGGTTCACCGTCATCGTCCACGAGTGGGAGACCGCCGCGCACGCCCTGCGCGAGGACCGGCTGACCGTCGCACGCGACGCGCTCAAGCGGTCGGTCCGGGAGCTGGAGGCGCTCAACGCCTCCTGGACCCCGCTCGCCCAGCTCACTCCCGCCCAGTTCAACTCCTACCGTTCCGCCCTCGGCGAGGGCTCCGGATTCCAGTCGGCGATGTACCGGCGGATGGAGTTCCTGCTCGGCGACAAGTCCGCGTCCATGCTGGTCCCGCACCGGGGCGCGCCCCGCGTCCACGCCGAGCTGGAGAAGGCGCTCGGCGAGCCGGGGCTGTACGACGAGACGCTCGCCCTGCTCGCCCGGCGCGGGTTCGCCGTGCCGCGGTCCGTGCTCACCCGGGACCTCACGCGGAAGTACGAGCCGTCCCCCGAGGTCGAGGCGGTCTGGGCGGAGATCTATGCCGCCCCGGAACAGCACGAGGACCTGGTCCGGTTCGGCGAGGCGCTCACCGATGTCGGCGAGCTGGTGTGGCGCTGGCGCAACGACCATCTCGTCGCCACCCGGCGCGCGATGGGCTCCAAGACCGGGACCGGCGGCTCCGCCGGGGTCGCCTGGCTGGAGAAGCGGGCCACGAAGAACGTCTTCCCCGAGCTGTGGACGGCGCGCAGCCATGTCTGAGACCTTCGCTGCCATGTCCGAGTCCCTCGCCGCGCAGGCCGCGGCGCTCGACGCCGCCGACCCGCTCGCGGACCGGCACAAGCTGTTCACCCTCGACGACACCGTCTACCTCGACGGCAACTCGCTCGGCGCACTGCCCGCGCACGTGCCCGCCCGGGTGCAGGAGGTCCTCACCCGCGAGTGGGGCGAGCTGCGCATCCGGTCCTGGGACGAGAGCGGCTGGTGGACCGCGCCGGAACGGATCGGTGACCGGATCGCCCCGCTCGTCGGAGCCGCCGCCGGGCAGATCGTCGTCGGCGACTCGACCAGCGTGAACGTCTTCAAGGCCGTCGTCGCCGCGACCCGGCTGGCGCCGCAGGGGCGTGACGAGATCCTCGTCGACGCGACGACCTTCCCCACGGACGGGTACATCGCCACATCGGCGGCCCGGATGACCGGCCACCGGATCGTCCCGGTCGCCCCCGCCGAGGTGCCCGGCGCGCTGGGCCCCCGGACCGCGGCCGTGCTGCTCAACCATGTCGACTACCGCACCGGCAGGCTCCACGACCTGCCCGGGCTCACCGCCGCCGTGCACGGGGCGGGCGCCATCGCCGTCTGGGACCTGTGCCACAGCGCCGGCGCCCTGCCCGTCGGCCTCGACGAGCACGGCGTGGACCTGGCGGTCGGCTGCACGTACAAGTACCTGAACGGCGGCCCGGGTTCGCCCGCCTACATCTATGTCGCCGAACGCCACCAGGCGGTCTTCGACTCGCCCCTGCCGGGGTGGAACTCGCACGCCGACCCGTTCGGCATGACCTCGGAATACACTCCGGCCGACGGGGCGGTACGGGGCCGGGTCGGCACCCCCGACATCGTCTCCATGCTGACGCTCGAAGCATCGCTGGACGTGTGGGACGGGGTGTCCATCGATGAAGTACGGGCCAAGTCCCTGGCGTTGACGGACTTCTTCCTGGTCTGCGTCGCCCGGTACGCGCCCGGGGGCCGGGTTACCTCCATCACCCCCGCAGGCGAGGAGCGCGGCAGCCAGGTCGCGCTGCGCTGCGAGGACGCGGAACAGGTGATGAGCGAACTCATCGCCCGGGGCGTCGTCGGGGACCTGCGCCGGCCGGACGTGCTGCGGTTCGGATTCACGCCGCTGTACGTCGGGTTCGCGGACGTGGAGCGGGCGGCGCGGGTGCTGGGCGAGGTGCTGGCGGAGAGGTAGCGGGATCCTCCGCGGGAGCCGGTCTCCCGCGGGGATCCTCAGCGGGGACGGAGGCCTTCGGTACTGGTACCGTCCCCGCAGGTCAGGCCAGTTGGGCTCAGCAGCTGAAGGACGGTTGGAGCAGCATGTCGGATTCTGCCGCGCGCGATCGGGACGCCGCCGAGAACGAGTCGGCCTTCTCGCATCCACCGGTCGCCCCCGACGCGTCCGCCCCCTACGGCAGCCACCCCGACCAGCTGGTCGACTTCTACGCCCCGCGTGACGGGCGGACCGGAGCGCCGGTCGTGGTCGTCCTGCACGGCGGGTCGTGGCGGGCGCCGTACGACCGGCAGCATGTGTCGCCGTTCGCGGACTTCCTGGCCCGGCGCGGATTCGCCGTCGCCAGCGTCGAGTACCGGCGCGGCGGCGGGATCCCGCAGCAGCGGGGTGCCGATCCCGTGGCGGGCCGCTGGCCGGAGACCTTCGACGACGTCGCCGCGGCGATGGACGCGCTGCCGGAGCTGCTGGCCCGGGAGCTCCCTCAGGCCGATACCCGGCGGATCGTCCTCACCGGGCACTCGGCGGGCGGGCAGCTGGCGCTGTGGGCCGCCGCCCGGCACGTACTGCCCGAGGGTTCGCCGTGGCGGCTGTCCGCACCGCCGCAGCTGCGGGGCGTCGTCGCCCTGGCTCCGATCGCCGACTTCGCCACCGCCGTGGCGCTGGACGTGTGCTCCGGGGCGGTCGGCCAGTTCCTCGGCCGCGCGGAGGACTTCGAGGAGCGGGCGGCGCACGCCGACCCGGCCGTACTGCTGCCCACCGGCATCGCGACCACCGTGGTGCAGGGCACCACCGACCTCGATGTGCCGCAGGCGGTCGCGGAGGCGTTCGTCGACGCGGCGGCGAAGGCGGGCGAGACGGTGGGGCTGACACTGCTGCCCGAGGTGGGGCACTTCCCGCTGATCGACCCGGCGGCGGACGCGTGCGCGGTGGTCGCGGAGGAGCTCGCCCAACTGGCCTGGTGAGCGCGGGGACGCGGCGGGACGGCGCGGTGCGGAGGAGGCCGTAGTACTTGCGACGGACGGCGCAGGATCCGTATCACTGCTGACGACCGGGCCCCGGACCGCCCCCTACCGTGGAGGCGTGACCGAGACCAAGAGCAGAAGTCCGGAGTACCGGATGGCAGCGGGGGTGGTGGGCGGCCTCCGGCAGGCCCTCATGCACGACGCGTTCGCCTACCGCCCGATGCCGCAGCTGCGGACCGACGGGCCGCTGATCCGTCGGCTGCCGAAGCGGATACAGGCGCGTGCCGTATGGGCACCGCACGCGCTGGTGGTGGCCGCGGCGCTCCTCACCTTCCTGACGGGGATCGCGGTGACGACCTCCCCTCTCGCCGAGCTGCTCGCGGTGCTCCCGGCCGTCAGCGTCCTGATGACGCTGGTCAGGCCGGTGGGGGCGTTCTGGATGTCGCTGCTGCTGACCCCGGTGACCGCGGTGGTCGGGCACGGCGGGTGGCCGTGGGGGCCCAGCTCGTTCTTCGCGCACCTGGTCGTGCTGGTCGTCGTCGCGGCCCGGACCGGGCCGCGTACCGCCGGCTGGATGTGGGGCCTGACCGTGCTGCTCGGCACGTTCATGGAGAACGCCGTCTGGCGGCCCGGGACCACCACCGTGGGCATGGCCGTGGTCTCCGCGCTCGCCCTGCTCGTGGTCGCCGTGGTGCAGATCCGCCAGGACGCGGAGCGCGAGGTGACCGTGCAGCGCACCGTGACCGCCGTCGAACGCGACCGGCGCACGCTGCTGGAGGAGCGCACCACCATCGCCCGGGAGCTGCACGACGTGGTCGCGCACCACATGTCGGTCGTCGCGATCCAGGCCGAGGCCGCCCCGTACCGGGTGGAGAACCCGCCGCCCGAGCTGGAGCAGGCCTTCGTCACGATCCGGGAGAACGCCGTCGCCGCCCTCACCGAGCTGCGCCGGGTCCTCGGTGTCGTACGGGCCGAGGACTACCAGGCCCCGGACGCCCCGCAGCCCACCCTCGCCCAGCTCGACGGGCTCCTCGCCAATGTCCGCGAGGCGGGCCTGGAGACGGAGAAGACGGTCACCGGCGCGATACGTGAACTGCCTCAGGGCGTCGAGCTGTCCGCGTACCGGATCATCCAGGAGGCCCTGAGCAACACCTTGCGGCACGCGCCGGGCGCCACCGCCAAGGTGGAGATCGGCTATGTGCTGGGCGGGCTCGGCCTGCGGGTGGTCAACGGGCCGCCCACCGGTCCGGTGAAGCCCTCGCCGGGGGCCGGGCACGGGATCACGGGGATGCGGGAGCGGGTCGCGATGCTGGACGGGGACATGACGGCCGAGGCGACGGGCGAGGGCGGTTACGAGATCGCCGCGTTCATCCCCGTACAGGCCGGTTCCGAGCCCAAGGAAAAGGCGGACCGGGCGGAGCCCGGGGAAAAGGCGGACCGGGCATGAGCACTTCCACCGCCCCTTCCATCCGGGTGCTGATCGTGGACGACCAGATGATGGTCCGCGAGGGCTTCTCGGTACTGCTCAACGCCATGCCGGGGATCGAGGTCGTCGGCGAGGCGGTCGACGGCCGGCAGGCCGTCGCACAGGTCGCGGCGCTCCGCCCCGACGTGGTCCTGATGGACATCCGGATGCCGGAACTCAACGGCATCGAGGCCACCCGCGAGATCGTCGCCGCCGACGCGGACGCCAAGGTGCTGGTGCTGACCACCTTCGACCTCGACGAGTACGTGTACCAGGCGCTGCGCGCCGGGGCGTCCGGCTTCCTCCTCAAGGACGCCTCCGCGCGCCAGCTCGCCGACGGGGTACGGGTGGTGGCCTCGGGCGAGGCGCTGCTCGCCCCGACCGTCACCAAGCGGCTGATCAACGAGTTCTCGAAGCTCGCACAGGCCCCGCGCACGTCCGCCCTCGCCCGGATCGGCGACCTCACCGAGCGCGAGACGGAGGTGCTCGTCCTGATCGCGCAGGGCCGGTCCAACGCCGAGATCGCCTCGCATCTGGTGGTCGCCGAGTCCACCATCAAGACGCATGTGAGCCGCATCCTGGTGAAGCTGGGGCTGCGCGACCGCACCCAGGCGGCCGTCTTCGCGTACGAGGCCCGGCTGGTCACCCCGTCCTGAGGGCGCCGGGGCGGGTGGCCGGTGGCGGTGGGGTGCGGTTAGCGTCCGGCCATGCACCCGACTCACCGTTCCGCGGCCGATGCCCGCTTCGACCCCTGGTCCCCGGCCTTCGTCGCCGACCCGTACCCCGCCTACGCCGCGCTGCGCGCCACCGGCCGGGTGCACCGCTTCGAGCCGACCGACCAGTGGCTCGTCCCGCACCACGCCGATGTGTCCGCGCTGCTGCGCGACCGCCGCCTGGGCCGCACGTATCTGCACCGCTTCACCCACGAGGAGTTCGGCCGGACACCGCCGCCCGCCGGGCACGAGCCCTTCCACACCCTCAACGGGCAGGGGCTCCTCGACCTGGAGGCCCCCGACCACACCCGGATCCGGCGCCTGGTCTCCAAGGCGTTCACCCCGCGCACGGTCGAGCAGCTCGTCCCGACCGTGCGGCGGCTGGCCGCCGAACTGGTCGACTCCTTCGTCGAGGCGGGCGGCGGCGATCTGCTCACGGCGGTCGCGGAGCCGCTGCCGGTGGCCGTCATCGCCGAGATGCTCGGCATCCCGGAGTCCGACCGGGCCCCGCTGCGGCCCTGGTCCGCGGCGATCTGCGGAATGTTCGAACTGAACCCGTCCGAGGAGACCGCCCGCGCCGCCGTCCGCGCCTCGCTCGACTTCTCCGCGTATCTGCGCGAGCTGATCCAGGAGCGGCGCAAGAACCCCGGTACGGATCTGATCTCCGCGCTCATCGCCGCCCACGACGAGGGGGAGCGGCTGAGCGAGCAGGAGATGATCTCCACCTGTGTGCTGCTGCTGAACGCCGGCCACGAGGCGACCGTCAACACCACCGTGAACGGCTGGTGGACCCTGCTGCGCCACCCCGGGCAGCTGGCCGCGCTCCGCGCCGACCACGGGCTGCTGCCGACGGCGATCGAGGAGCTGATGCGGTACGACACCCCGTTGCAGATGTTCGAGCGCTGGGTCCTGGACGACATCGAGATCGACGGGACGGTCATTCCGCGCGGCTCGGAGGTGGCCCTGCTCTTCGGCTCCGCCAACCGCGACCCGGCCCGCTTCACCGCCCCGGACACGCTGGACCTGGCCCGGCGGGACAACCCGCACATCACCTTCGGGGCGGGCATCCACTTCTGCCTGGGCGCCCCGCTGGCCCGGGTCGAACTGGCCGCTTCCTTCGGCGAGCTGCTGCGCCGCGCCCCGGGCATGCGGCTGTCGGCCGAACCGGAGTGGAACCCGGGCTATGTGATCAGGGGGCTGAAGGAACTCCGCGTGGAGCTGTGACGGGGCCGCGGGCCGGGACCCGCGGGCGTCCGGCCGCCCCGCGGCTCAGCATCCCGGTCCGCAGGCCAGGGGCGGGCCCTCCAGTACGTCGAAGGCCACCCCGAAGCCGGTGATCGCGGCGAGCACCGCCGCCGCCCCGAGCGCCCGCCGCCACTTCCGCCCCGCGAGGGCGACCAGGGTGAGCCCGGCCGTGATGCCGCCGAGCGTCATCACCGGCAGCCCGAGCCAGAGCACGTTCCACTCCGTCGCGCCCTCGAAGCCGCTCACGAGGCCATGCCTGCCGTACGGCGCCCAGGCGAGCGTGCCGGCGGCCCCGCCCGCGGCGACGACGAGGCATCCGGCGATTCCACGGACGGCTTCGCTTCGGTTCTCCATGGACAAAGTGACGCGGGGGCACCGCTGCGGGGTTGCACCCGCCGGGGCTCCCTGCCCCCGCGCCACCGTCAGGTCAGGACATCGCGTCTGCGCAGTGCCCCCACTCCGGCCCCGGTCAGCACCGCCGCGACGGCGGTGAGCGCGAACACCGGCCCCCATTCCATTCCCGTGCCGCCCGGCAGCTTCGGCAGGTGTGTGAACGGCGATACGTCCATCACCGCCTGCGGCATGTCCACGGCGGGCCCGATCCACCCCAGGGCCAGACAGACCCCGGCGACCCCCCAGGCCGCCACCGCCGCCCTGGGGAACGCCCCGTACAGCAGGACCGCCACCCCGCCCAGCAGCCAGATCGCCGGCAGCTGCGCCAGCGAGGCCCCGAGCACGGCCGGGAGCTCGTGGCCGTACCCGACGGCCAGGCCGAGGCCGCCGGCCGTCATGAGCAGGGCCGCGCCGCCGAACGCGATGACCAGATGACCGGCCGCCCACCTGGTCCGGCTCACCGCACCCGCCAGCACCGGCTCGGCGCGCCCGGCGGTCTCCTCGCCGTGCAGCCGCAGCACCGACGCGACGATGTACAGCGCCGCGACCATCCCGAGGACGGAGACCATCGCGGCGAGGAACGCGTCGGTCAGGCCCGCCTGACCGCCCATCCGCTCGAAGATCTCCCGGGTCCTGGCGTTGTCGCCGACGAGATCGGCCGCCCCGCCGGTCAGCCCGCCGAAGGCGACACCGACCACGGCGAAGGAGAGCGTCCACCCGGTCAGCGCACCGCGCTGGAGCCGCAGCGCGAGACCGAACGCCGTGGCGATCCGCCCCTGCGGGGGCCCCGGTCTCGTGGCCAGGAAGCTCATGCCGACGTCACGCCGCCCGGCCAGGCCGTACGCGAGGACGGCCTGGACCGCCACGGCCGCCGCGAGGACGAGCAGCACCCACCAGCGCTCGTCCGCGTACGCCCGTACGTTCTCCGCCCAGCCGACGGGGGAGAGCCAGGTCAGCACGGACGAGCCGTCGTCCGCCGCCGAGTCGCCCGCCGCCTTCAGGACGAACGCGGCACCGATCACCGCCGCCGTCAGCCCCTTGGCGAGCCGGGCGCTCTCGGTGAACTGCGCGGCGATCGCGGCCGTACAGGCGAACAGCACACCCGTCCCCGCGACCGCGAGGGCGAGGGCCACCGCCCCGGCGCCGCCCGCGCCGGCCCCCGCCAGGCCCGCAGCGACCACCAGTGCCAGGGCCGCGTTCGCGATCACCGCGGTGAGGAGCGCGGCGGTCAGCGGGGCGCGGCGCCCCACCATCGCGGCGGAGAGCATCTCCTGACGACCGGTCTCCTCTTCCTCCCGGGTGTGCCGGACGACGACGATCAGGCTCATCACGGCTGCCAGCACCGCACCGAAGGCGGCCATCCGCCAGCTCACGAGCCCGCCGACCGAGTCGTCGAAGACCGGTCCGTACATCGCCCGGAGCGAGCTGTTGCCGTTCATCGACGCGGCGAGTCCGGCGCGTTGGGCGGCGGTGTCGTACAGGGAGGCGATGGAGCTGCCGACGGAGGAGAAGGAGCCGCCGAGGGCGAGCACCCAGATCGGCAGCATGACGCGGTCGCGCCGCAGCGCGAGCCGCAGCAGGGTCCATGTCCCGGCGAGCTGTCCGGTCGCGGCACCGGGCCGGCGCCGGGTGCCGGCCGGGGCGGTCGTGGTCACGGCGGTCATCGCGCCGCCACCTCCGCGTCCTCGCCGGTCCCGGGGGCGTCCGCCGCGTCGGTCGCGTAGTGGCGCAGGAAGAGCTCCTCCAGCGTGGGCGGGGTGCTGGTCAGCGTCCGTACGCCCGAGGCGGTGAGCGACTTGAGCACGGCGTCCAGCTTGTCCGTGTCGACCTGGAGCGTGACCCGCAGGCCCTGGACGTCGAGGTCGTGGACGCCGGGCAGACGGGCGAGCCCGTCGGGCGGTCCTGCCAGCTCGGCGCGGATGTTCGTACGCGTCAGATGGCGCATGTCGGCCAGCGAACCGGTCTCCACCGTCCGCCCCTGGCGGATGATGCTGACCCGGTCGCAGAGCGTTTCGACCTCGCTGAGGATGTGGCTGGAGAGCAGGACCGTCCGTCCACGCGCACGCTCCTCGGCGACGCAGTCCTGGAAGACCTCCTCCATCAACGGGTCGAGCCCGCTGGTGGGTTCGTCCAGGATCAGCAGATCCACATCGGAGGCGAAGGCGGCGACGAGGGCGACCTTCTGGCGGTTGCCCTTGGAGTACGTACGCCCCTTCTTCGTCGGGTCGAGCTCGAACCGGTCGACGAGGTCGGCGCGCCGGGTCCGGTCGAGGCCGCCGCGCAGGCTCCCGTACAGGTCGATCACCTCGCCGCCGGAGAGGTTGCGCCACAGCGTGACGTCACCCGGGACGTAGGCGACCTTGCGGTGGAGCTCCACCGCGTCGCGCCACGGGTCGCGGCCGAGCAGCTGGGCGGCGCCGGAGTCGGCCCGCAGCAGGCCCAGCAGCACCCGGATGGTGGTGGACTTCCCGGAGCCGTTGGGCCCGAGGAAGCCGTGGACCTCGCCGGCCTCGACGGTGAGGTCGAGCCCGTCCAGCGCGTGTGTCCGACCGAACGACTTGTGCAGTCCGGCCACCGTGATTGCCTTCGTCATGATTCTGAACGTACGCTACTTTCACAAATTTGTGAAGTTAAGGAAGCGTATAAAGTTGGTGTTACGGCGGGGGCCGGGAAAACAGGGGAGACGATCGGGCGATGACCAGCGAAACCGGGACCGAGGCTGAGACCGTGAGCGGCGAAACCGGACGGAGCGCGAGCTCCGGGCGCGATGCGGAGGCCGTGTCGCGGTTCGTGGAGCGCTTCGCGTCGGAGATGACCGAGGCGGGGATGCAGCGGATGGCGTCGCGGGTCTTCGCCGCGCTCCTCGCGGACGACGACGGCTCCATGACCTCCGCCGAGCTCGCCATGGCGCTGCAGATCAGCCCGGCGGCCGTGTCCGGCGCGGTCACCTACCTCACGCAGGTCAGCATGGTCGGCCGCGAGCGCGAGCCGGGCTCGCGCCGTGACCGCTACCGCCTGCTCGACGAGGTCTGGTTCACCACCTTCGCCAGCCGCGACCGGGTGCTCACCCGCTGGGAGAGCACCCTCAAGGAAGGCGTCCGCATCCTGGGCGAGGACACCCCGGCCGGCGCCCGGATCGCCGAGACGGTGGCGTTCTTCGAGTTCCTGCAGGCGGAGCTGGTCGGGATGATGGACCGCTGGCACGAGCACCGCAAGACGCTCGACTTCCCGGCCCGCGAAGGCCGCGCGAACGCCTGACGGGCCGCGCGAACGCCTGACGGGGGCGCTGGGCCGTACTCGGGCGCCCGGTACCGCTCCAGCGCGTCCGCCGTCCCCGGCAGCTCCCGCGCCACCCGAACGGCCGCTCCCGCCTCCCCGCGCCCGTCCGGGCCCGGTCCGTCCGCGTTCCCCGGGGCGTCCGACATCCCTCGCCCCCCTCGGCCGGAGGCTATCCCTCGCCCACCGGCAGCATCAGTCCCCAGGCCCCCGCACGCACCGTCCAGGTCCGCGTCCGCACCGGGCCGCCGACCTGTATGTCCGCCCGGTAGCGGAAGTCCGCGCCCGAGACCGTGACGGCCTTCGCCTCCGCCGTCACCGGATCGGCCGACGGCGGGCGGATCACCACCTCCGCGAGGCCCCCGTCGCCGCCCTGAGAGGTCACGGTCACCGATTCGACCGGGCGGTCCAGATCGTTCAGCAGGACACCGTCGGCCTCGACCCGCAGCCGGTGCGTCGGCAGCGGGGCGGCAGGCGTCGCGGGGGTGGGGCGCACCAGGGTGCGGACCAGGTTGCGGCAGGTGTCCCAGACCGCGGTGACCCCCGTGTGCCCGGACGCCGCGCCCGGCAGCGTGCTCGGGGCCGGGATGCGCAGCGCGCCCAGGACCACGCCGTCGCTGTCGTCGACCAGCAGGTCGAACCTGCGCGCGGCACCGTCCAGCGCGGTGCGCGCCGCCGCCACCGCGCCCATCGGCACGCCGAGCGACCGCGCGAGTTCCAGCGCGGCCGCGGTGCCGACCGGGATCAGCGAGAGCACGCTCCCGGCCGGCTCGCGCCCCCGGTGCAGCTGGGCCACCGCCCGCCGCAGCGCGCGGTCGTCGCCGACCACCACCGGCCGCCGACTGCCCCGGCGGGCCAGGGCCCGGGCGAATTCCTCGGGCCCGTCGGGCAGGCAGATCTTGGCGTGCGAACCGGCGCTCAGCACGTCCTTCGCGATACGAACGGACTCGCCGTCGGTCCGGCGGGCGACCGGGTCGATGACCACCAGCAGCTGGTGCGCACCGTCGCCGGGGGGCTGGGCAGCCGACACCTCGGTCCTTCCTCGGGTAGCATCTTGGTGCAAGAGCCCCTTGCGCTATTGCGCCAGGGGCTTCGTCTATTCCGGGGCACCCGGTTCGACGGTTCAGGCCTTGTCGTACATCGTCGTACGGCATGTACGGCGTTTACGTACGCCCCCTGACCTTGGACATGCCCCGCCCGGAAGGGGTGTACGCCTGTGCCCGCACTTGTGCTGCTCGGTGCTCAGTGGGGTGACGAGGGCAAGGGAAAGGCCACCGACCTCCTCGGTGGATCCGTGGACTATGTGGTGCGTTACCAAGGCGGCAACAACGCCGGCCATACGGTGGTCGTCGGTGACCAGAAGTACGCATTGCATCTCCTCCCCTCCGGAATCCTTTCGCCGGGATGTACCCCGGTCATCGGAAACGGTGTCGTCGTCGACCCGGCCGTCCTGCTCTCCGAGCTGAGTGGGCTGAACGACCGCGGCGTGGACACGTCCAAGCTGCTGATCAGCGGCAATGCCCATTTGATCACCCCGTACAACGTCACGATCGACAAGGTGACGGAACGGTTCCTCGGGAAGCGCAAGATCGGCACGACCGGTCGTGGCATCGGCCCGACGTACGCCGACAAGATCAACCGGGTGGGCATCCGCGTCCAGGACCTCTACGACGAGTCGATCCTGGAGCAGAAGGTCGACGCGGCCCTGGAGCAGAAGAACCAGCTCCTCGCCAAGGTCTTCAACCGGCGCGCGATCGAGTCCGGCAGGATCGTCGAGGAGATGCTCCAGTACGCGGAGCAGATCAAGCCCTACGTCGCCGACACGACGCTGATCCTGAACGACGCCATCGACGCGGGCAAGGTCGTCCTCTTCGAGGGCGGTCAGGGCACGCTGCTCGACGTCGACCACGGCACGTACCCCTTCGTCACCTCCTCGAACCCGACCGCGGGCGGCGCCTGCACCGGTGCCGGCGTGGGCCCGACGAAGATCAGCCGGGTCATCGGCATCCTCAAGGCGTACACCACCCGCGTCGGCGCCGGCCCGTTCCCGACGGAGCTGCTCGACGAGGACGGCGAGGCGCTGCGCCGGATCGGTGGCGAGCGCGGTGTCACCACCGGCCGCGACCGTCGCTGCGGCTGGTTCGACGCGGTCATCGCGCGGTACGCGACCCGGGTCAACGGTCTCACCGACTTCTTCCTCACCAAGCTGGACGTGCTGACCGGCTGGGAGCAGATCCCGGTGTGCGTGGCGTACGAGATCGACGGCAAGCGCGTCGAGGAACTCCCGTACAGCCAGACCGACTTCCACCACGCGAAGCCGGTCTACGAGATGCTGCCGGGCTGGTCCGAGGACATCACGAAGGCCAAGACCTTCGGTGACCTGCCGAAGAACGCGCAGGCGTACGTGAAGGCGCTGGAGGAGATGTCCGGCGCCCCGATCTCCGCGATCGGTGTCGGCCCCGGCCGCACCGAGACCATCGAGATCAACTCCTTCCTCTAGGAGCGGCGGACGCCAGGAGGGCCGGGACGGCGAGTCCCGGCCCTCCCCACCTTCCGGCCCTCTCGGCCTTCCGGCTGCCGGTGCTCCGGCATCCCCGGCAGTCGTCCTTCCGGAGCGCGCGGGTCAATGGTCCAGACCTTGACAGGTTCAGACCATTGGGTTTTGAGTGGCGGGACGTCCAGACGGCCCGCTGAGGTGTTCGGCGTGCCCTGTCGAAGGAGTGAGCAGCGCTGAAACGCATCAAGAGCCTTCTGATCGTGCTGAGTTCCGTCGTCGCGGCGGCCGCGTTCCTCCCCGCCGCATCCGCATCCGCCGCCTCCGGTCCGGCCGCGCGGTGTGCGCCCGTATGGAGTTCGTCGACCGCCTACACGCAGGGCGGAACGGTCTCGCACCACGGCCGCAACTGGACGGCCAAGTGGTGGACGCGGAACGAGAATCCGGGTGCCACGACCGTCTGGGCCGACCAGGGGGCCTGCACCGGAGGGGTCTCGGACTTCGTCATCAGCGAGGCGCGGTTCGACGAGATCTTCCCGGACCGCAACCCCTTCTACACGTACCAGGGCCTGATCGACGCCCTGCACGCCTACCCGCGCTTCGCGAACACCGGCACGCCGACCACCCGGGCCCAGGAGGCCGCGGCGTTCCTGACCCACGCGGACTTCGAGTCGGTCGGTCTCCAGTACGTGAAGGAGATCAACGAGGACAACTACTGGCGCAAGTGCGACTACAGCCGGCCGTACGGCTGTCCGGCGGGACAGAAGGCGTACTACGGCCGGGGCCCGATCATGTTCAGCTGGAACTTCAACTACAAGGCCGCGGGCGACGCGCTCGGCCTCGATCTCCTCGACGATCCCTGGCTGGTCGAGCGGGACCCGTCCGTGGCCTGGCAGACGGCCCTTTGGTACTGGAACACCCAGAACGGCCCCGGCACGATGACCTCGCACGAGGCGATGGTCGGCGGTGCGGGATTCGGCGAGACGATCCGGTCGCTCAACGGCGCCCTGGAGTGCGACGGCGGGAATCCCGCCTCGGTCGCGGCCCGGGTCGCCACGTACGAACGGATCACCGGCATCCTCGGCACGGCACCGGGCTCCCGGCTGGGCTGCTGACGGTTCGCCGCCGGGCCGGCCGGGTCCGGCGTTCCGCATGCTGGACGGGGCCGGAGGTTTTTTTACCTTCGGCCCCGTCCGCGCTGCGGGGCGTGATCCGGATGAACTCACTCCGGAATCACCGCTGTTGAGGGCGGGAGTGATGGTGCGAACGAGCCGTCGGCCCGACCGTGAGCGCTCCGCAGGGAAGGGTTCCCGTTGTTGGTCCAGACCTTGACAGGTCCAGACCAGCAGCGCTTGAGTGACCGTCACCCCCCATTGCGGTGCACCGCCCGGCTCGCTGCGCCGCACCGAAGGAGTGATCGCATGATCAGACGCATCATGGGCCTGCTGGCCGCGCTGGGCGCGGTCGTCGCAATGGTCGTCGTTCTCCCCGCCACCACCGCCGCGGCAGCCGACTGCGCGGCGCCCTGGAACTCCTCGTCCGTCTACACCGGCGGTGGGACGGCCTCCTACAACGGGCACAACTGGACCGCCAAGTGGTGGACCCAGAACGAGACCCCCGGCAGTTCCGACGTCTGGGCGGACCAAGGCAGTTGCGGCGGTGGCGGCGGCACGGACCCGGGCAACCCGTCCGGCTTCGTCGTCAGCGAGGCGCAGTTCAACCAGATGTTCCCGAACCGGAATCCGTTCTACACGTACAGCGGGCTGACCGCGGCCCTGAGCGCCTACCCGGGCTTCGCCAACACCGGGAGCGACACCGTCAAGCGCCAGGAGGCGGCGGCGTTCCTCGCCAACGTCAGCCACGAGACGGGCGGTCTGGTGTACGTGGTCGAGCAGAACACGTCCAACTACCCGCACTACTGCGACAGCAGCCAGCCCTACGGCTGCCCGGCCGGCCAGGCCGCGTACTACGGCCGCGGGCCGATCCAGCTCAGCTGGAACTTCAACTACAAGGCAGCCGGTGACGCCCTCGGCATCGATCTGCTGGGCAACCCGTACCTGGTCGAGCAGAACGCCTCGGTCGCCTGGAAGACCGGCCTCTGGTACTGGAACACCCAGAACGGCCCCGGCACCATGACGGCCCACAACGCCATGGTGAACGGCGCGGGATTCGGCGAGACGATCCGCTCCATCAACGGTTCCCTGGAGTGCAACGGCGGCAACCCCGCCCAGGTCCAGAGCCGTATCGACCGCTACCAGGCGTTCGTGGCGATCCTCGGCACCACACCCGGCTCCAATCTGAGCTGCTGACCCGCATTCCGCGGGTCCGCGGTTGCGGACCCCCCACCCGACGGGGGCGTGCCCGGCTCCGGCCGGACGCGCCCCCTCTTCGGTTCACCGGGCGATGTCCGCTCCCGCGACGTCCAGGGACCGGAACGCGAGCCACAGGTCGTAACGGGCGCTGGGCGTCTGGAGCAGTGAGCGGCCGAGCGCCGATTCGAGCCGGGTGAGACGCTTGCGCACCCCCGGCACCGAAATGCCCAGGGCCGCTGCCGTCGGGGCGAGTTGGGCTTCGCAGCGCAGCCAGGCGCGGAGGGTCTCCCGCGGGTCGGCGGCGCTCCTGGGGGTGTCGGATCGGGTGAGCGGGCGCAATTGCTGGACCGCCCATTCCCGCACGGCCGGGACGCGCAGGATGTCGTCCAGGCCGAGGGGCGGCCGGTCCGCCCTCTCGTCCCGGCGGGCCTCGCCCGCACAGGTGGGGGTGGCGCGGATGCGCAGGGCGAGGTCGAGGGCGGCCTGGTCGCCGACCCGGTTCAGGTCGAGGCCGAGCAGTTCGCCGATCAGCCGGAGCCGGGCGGCCAGGGTGTTCCGGTGGATCTTCAGATGCTGGGTCGCGTGCGAGGAGAACGCGAGCCAGGAGGCGAGCGTCGCCGCGAGTTCCTGGCTGCCCGGGTCCTGGCTGCGCCGGGGCAGGTACGTGAGCAACGGGTGCAGCAGCTCGTCCGCCCACCGCGCGCCGGACGCCCCGGCGACCACGGCCGGGTCCGGCGCCGAGCCGAAGCGGGCATGCCGGTCCGGCAGCCCCCGGGCCACGGCCAGCGCGTGGAACGCCTGGCGGTAGCCGGTCGCCGTGTCGGGCAGCGGCAGGTTCTCGCTCACCCCCACGACGCACTCGGTCACCACCTCGGCGACCCGGAGGCCGAGCCGCTGTTCGGCCACATCCGCGTCCGCAGGCACGACGAGGATCAGATGGCGCGCGTAGACCGGGCAGCGGACGATCCAGGACCGCCCGCCGGAAAGGTCCGTGCAGATCCGGGCCACCTCGTCGCGTCGGCCGGCCGGGCACTCCACGACGTACACCCGCACGGGGTCGGGCAGTGTGGGCCGCAGGGCGCCCGCCACCTGGTGCGCGATGGACAGCTGACCCGTCATCAGCAGATGCAGCACCGCCTCCCGGCTGCGGGACTCCGCGAGGTCGACGCGGCGCCGCTTGCGCTCCACGGCCTCCGCGGCCCAGCACATGGCGAGCGGCATCGCCACGTCGGAGAGCAGGATGGCCAGCCCGTCCGGCAGCGGGCGCGGCGCGACCACGGCGAGGATCGGGGCGGCGGCGTCCGGCGGGCCGTCCAGCGGGAAGAGCAGCGCGGTGTGCGGGCCCCGGTCGAAGGCGAAGGAGCGCGCGTCGAGCCCCGACAGGACCTTCGCGTACTCACCCGCCAGCGCGGCCGCCTGGACGCCCGTACCGTCCGGGCTGCGGGTCACGCCGTGCAGCACGGTGCCGTCCCCGTCGAGGAGCCCGGCCCAGCCCGCCGCCCGGCCGGACACCCAGTGCAGAAGCTCCCGCGACCCGCCGGACCGGGCCAGCCGGTACATCCGCAGTACGTCATCGGCCCGTTCCCGCGCGTGCACAGATCCTCCACTCCTGCCAAAAACCGGAATGCAGGGTACCGGTTTGATTGTGCGGACTGATACCCGTCGCAGCCCACACCGTGCGAATTGAAGCTTTCGAGTACCTACCCGAGGACCTAGAGTCCGAACACGGTTGCGGCACCCTCGGGGGAGGGGTACGGGGGCGACAGCAGCGGCTCACGGGGGTGGCCGCTGTCGCGTCGGCCGCAACCGTTCTTCTTCTTCCGTTGTCAGTGGCGGCCCCTAGTGTCGGCGCGGGATCACGACCGTGATCGGAGCCGACCGGGAGAGGCCGCCGCCATGGAATTCCGCATCGAGCGCGCCGCACTGACCGATGCCGTGGCCTGGGCCGCCCGGGTGCTGCCCACCCGCTCACCCGTTCCGGTGCTGGGCGGGCTGCTGCTGGAGGCGGCGGACGGCCGGCTGCGCATCTCGGGGCTGGACTACGAGGCGTCCGCCCGCATCGAGGTGGAGGCGGAGACCGTACGGGCCGGGAAGGTGCTGGTCATGGGCCGCCGACTGCTCGATGTCTGCCGGGTGCTGCCCGAGAAGGTGGTGGAGTGCGCGGTCGAGGGCTCACGGTTCTCGCTGGCGAGCGACGGTGCCCGGTTCGGCCTCTCGGTGCTGCCGTTCGACGACTACCCGGCGCTGCCCTCGCTGCCGGAGGTGCTCGGCGAGGTGGACGCGGAGGAGTTCGCGGCCGCCGTGGCACAAGTGGCGGTGGCGGCGGGCCGGGACGACACGCTGCCGACGCTGACCGGCATCCGGCTGGCGCTGGACGGCGACACGATGACCCTCGCCGCCACGGACCGCTACCGGTTCGCGGTGCGCACCCTCGCCTGGAAGCCCGGCGTGGACGGTGCCCCGGCCGGTGTTCCGGCCGATGTCGTGGTCTCCGCCCGCAGGCTCACCGAGATCGTCCGCTCCTTCGGCCGGGGCGGCACGGTCCGGCTCGCGCTGGACGCCGGCTCGGCCGGTTTCGAACTGGCCGGGACGCGTACGACGGTGCGTCTGCTCGACGGCCGGCTGCCGCGTCACGACAAGCTGTTCACGATGACCGGCGCGGTCACGGCGCAGACGGACCGGGCGCCCCTGGTCGAGGCCGTCAAGCGGGTCGCCGTGGTCGCGGAGGGCGGCAGCCCGCTCCATCTCACGTTCGCCGAAGGCTCGGTGCTGCTCCAGGCGGGCTACGAGGACGACGTGGCCTCCCAGCGCCTGCCCGCCGTCCTGGAGGGCGCCGACGACCTGACGGTCGCCTTCAACCCCGCGTACCTGATGGACGCCCTGGGCTCGTTCGACACCCCTGCGATCAGGTTCGAGCTGATGGGCCCGGGACAGCGCGCGATGGTCACCGGCCTGACGCCCGCCGAGGACCCGGAGGCCTCCCGCCCCGCCCACCAGCACCTGCTGATGTCGGCCAAGCCGCTGGTATAGAGGGGGGCATGAACTCCGCGCTGTGGAGCACCCATGCGATCGAGATCCGCGACGACGCGGTGACGAAGCGGTACCGGAAGGGCGATGCCCGCGCCCAGCTCGACCGTGAGTGGCGGGCCCTGACCCTGTTGGACGCCCATGCACCGGGGCTCGCCCCCGCACCGATCGCCGTCGATCGTGACGCCTTCCCGCCGACGGTGGTGATGTCACGCGTGCCGGGGGTCCCGTTGCGGGGGTCACCGGTGGACGCGGCGAGGGCGGCGGCGCTGGCCGAGACGCTCGACGCGCTGTACGGGGCGATCCCGTACGACCGTCTTTCCCGGGTGCCGATGCGTCCGGACCACCAGGCCGGGCTCGTCGCGCGGCTGCGCACCTGGCACGGCCGCGATCCCGGAACGGCTGCCGCAGCCGTGGTGCGGGCGGCGCTGCGCAAGGGCATCGCCTGGCTGGACCGGTCGGGCCTCGCCGCCGGGCCGGACGCCCCCGGCGCACCGGTGTTCGGCCCCGGTGACGGAAACCTCGCCAACTACCTCTGGGACGCGCGTGCTTCCCGGGTCCGGGTGGTCGACTTCGAGGACTCCGGACGCAGCGACCGGGCCTTCGAGCTCGCGGAGATCACCGAGCATGTCTCCGGCTGGGTCGACGGAGGCTTCGACGCCACGGCCTTCCTCGACTGCTTCGACCTGACCGCCGAGGAACGCATCCGGCTACGGGAGTGTCGTCGACTGCTCGCGCTGACCTGGCTGTTCATCCTCTCGTTCGAGGACTCCGCGCATCGCAGGAACCCGCCCGGTACGGCCGAGAGGCAGGCGGACCGACTGCGTGAACTGCTGGGCTGAGGCGAACAGCCCCGCCACGGGCCGCACTTCCTCGCCCTGAGCGACGAGAGGGGTGGAGAGGGATCCCATGCGGGGGTGGAGCAGGCTCCACCGCCGATGCACGTGCCGGCTGGATTCCTCGCCGCTGCGCCGATCCGTAGGTTCCATGTCATGACACTCCCAACCAGGCTTTTGCCGCCCGTCAACCGGCGACGTGGTCTCTTCATCTACCTCGGTATCGCCTACATCGGCATGTGGGCGGCCATGTCACCACTCCTGGCCGACGGTTACCGGCGCGGCGACGCACGCGAGGAGGCCGGTGCACTGGAGCAGGTGTGCATCGCGGCCGCGATGCTGGCGCCCGCCCTCGCCGCGATCCTCGTCGTCCGCTTTGTCGAGCGCAGCGGACGGGTGCGGGACACGCTCGCCCTGCGCTGGACGAAGCCCTGGGGGCGTGGCGTACGGGCGTGCCTGCTGGCCTTCGCCGTCCCCGCCGGCCTCACCACGGCTGCTCTTGTCATCGGAACCGTCGCGGGCAGCTACCCGTTCGGTGGGGTTCATTGGAACGGGCTCGGCGGGTGGGCGGTCACGGCGGTGCTGAGCATGCTGGTGTCGCTGCCGCTGTTCTTCGGCGAGGAACTGGGCTGGCAGGGCTACCTTTTCCCGCGCCTCGCACAGGACGGTGACCGCCGGAGCCTGATACGGGCGTACGCGATCACCGGCGCGGCCTTCGCCCTGTGGCACCTGCCCACACTGCTGATGGGCGGCCAGTACCCGGGTCGGCCCTGGTACGTGTCGGTGCCGGCCATGCTGGTGAGCTGCCTCCTCATCCTGCCGGTCTTCACCTGGCTGCGGCTGCGCTCCGGCTCGGTCGTACCCGCCGTCATCGGCCATGCGTTCGTGAGTTCGGTGAGTGTCGGAATGGTCACGGAGTTCGCCGATCCCGAGGCCGCGCTGGATCCCCTGCACATGAGCATGGCCGGATGGCCCGGATGGATCGCCACAGGCGCGTTCGTCACCTTCCTGACGCTGACCGGCCGGCTCCGGCCGTCCTACTACACGGCCCGGACCACCCCTCGCCCCGCATCGGCCCGCGGACGGTGAGAGCTCCCGACGGACGGGCGGGTCAGGTCCGTCGAGCGTGACGTCCTCGCTGTCGGACGCCCTTCGGCCATGGGCGTGGGCGGCGAGCAGTCGCCCCGGGTCTGTCAGTGGCCGGTGTCAGACTCCGTGGCATGAGTGACCAGGTGCGTTTGAGAGATGTTGGACTGGCCGACCTGGAGGTGTTCTTCGCGCAGGAGCATGACCCGGAGGCCGCGCGGCGGTCGAATTTCCCGCCCCGGGAACGAGATGCCTTCATGACCCACTGGACGACCAGAGTCCTCGGAGATCCGACTGTCTTCGTACAGGCTGTCACCGTCGACGGGGCGCTGGCGGGCAACCTTGTGGCGTGGTGGGACGAGGACCGGCGCTTCATCGGGTACTGGCTCGGTCGGCAGCACTGGGGCAGGGGCGTCGGCACGCGGGCGCTCGGGCTTTTCCTGGAGCGGGAGAAGGCCCGCCCTCTGCACGCCGATCCCTTCCTCGGGAACATCGGCTCGGTGCGGCTGCTGGAGAAGCACGGCTTCCGGCGTACCGAGACGGTCTGGTATGCCGAGAACGAGCACATCATGCTGGTGCTCGACGAGGACCGCTGACGGATCTCGGATGTCCAACGCGATGACGCGAGCCGTCTCCGGCAGATGAGTGCGCATCCGAGGGTCCCGGGCGGAGGGTCCGGGTACGGGTGCGGGGCCGGGCGATCCGCCCGGCCCCGCACCCGTGCCGCCCACGCGTGGGGCAGCCCGCTGTCCGGTTACTTGGTGAAGATGAAGTACTGCCACGCGCCGTGCGTGGTGGAGTTCACCGAGTCGCCCGAGGTGCCGTTCACGTACGAGGCACGGACGCGCATCCGGTAGCCCGTGTCATGGGTGCCCTTCAGCGTCACGAGGGACTTCCCGCCGGTGCCGAGCATGAAGTACTGCGAGCCCGCGTCGTACCACTTGCCCTGGTAGTACAGCTCCAGGGACAGCTTGTGCGAGCGGTTCTTGTAGTACGTCATCGTCGTCGTGAAGACCGGGTCGGTCTTCTTGTGGAAGTACCGGTACGACGTCTTGCCGATCTTCGCCGTCTTGTACTGCTTCGAGATGGAGGTCGAGACCTTCACCTTGGCGAACGCGGTCGACGTGACCTTCTTCGAGGCGTACCGGCCGTCGCCCTTGAAGACCGCGGTGACGGTGGTGTCCCGGGTCATGTCCACCGTGGTCGACAGGTTGCCCTTGGAGTTGACCTTGCCGGTCTTCACCAGCTTGTTGGGCTTGTCCGACCCGAACGGGTCCACCCACAGCTCGACGGTGCGGTTCTTGTACGTCTTGCCGAGGTGCGCGGTGAACGACACATCGGCGCCGTAGGAGTACAGCGCCTTGTTGTGGTTCAGGGTCAGCGAGGTGGCCGTACGGGACACGGCGACCTTGTCGGAGCCGGAGGCCGCCGAGTGGGTCGCGTCGCCCGCGTACGACACCTTGTAGGTGACGTCGCCGCCCGCGGTCGGGGTGTCGGTGAAGGAGAAGCTGCCGTCCGACTTGAGCGTCACCGAGGGCAGCGACTTGCCCTTGGGCGACTCGATGTCGGTGCGCGTGACCGTGGCCTTCGAACCCGCCGGGAAGGCGCCCGCGGACTTCACCCGCCCGGTGACGGTCAGCTTCTTGTCGAGCGCCGACTTCTCCGGGGCGTTCACCGTGACGGTGGTCGGGGACTTCACGGCGTCGGTGAGCACCCGCAGCGAACGGACGCCCGCGCTGTTCTCGGTGACGGCGAAGAGCCGGCTGGTGTCCGGTGCCCAGGCCAGCCCGGCCGGCACCAGGAGGTCCGATCCGCTGCTGGTCCCGGTGTTGGGGAAGTCGTACGTCCGGATCGGTGTGGTGGTGTCCTGCTTGTAGACGTACACGTCCGGCTCGTACGACCCGTCGATGCCCGCGGCGACCGTGCCGTCCGGCGCGATGTCGACGGCGTTGGGGTACGCGTCGGAGGGGTACGAGGTCCCGGTGGTGAGGTCGGACGTCCGGTACGCCTGGTGGCGGTACGGGGCCCCGCTGGCCACCACGACCTGCGAGCCGTCCGGGGTCAGCGCCAGGTCACGCAGGTTGCTGCCGTCGGTGCGGACCTGCGCGGTGCGCGTGGCCGTCCCCGAGGCGACGTCGTACACGGCCAGCTGGACGGGGCTCTGCCCCTCGATCCCGGCGGCCAGCGTGCCCGGGGCGCCCGGCGTGGACGCCAGGGTCGGGGCCGAGTACCAGGTGCGGTCCGGCTCCTGGTCCAGGGTGACGACCGGCTCGGCGCCGGACAGGTCGATCGACCCGATGTTGCCCTCGGTCGCCGCCCCGTAGCCGAACCAGAGCTTGCCGCCCGCCAGCGCCGGGTACGCGGGCCCGGTGTGCGCGCCGGTCGCGTAACGCGCGGACTCCACCAGGGCGGAGGTGTCGATCGCCGCGATGGCGTCGGCGCCGCGCACGCCCGCGTACAACGTGCCGGAGTCGGCGGAGAGTTCGAGGCCGGTCACACCGGGCAGCGACGGGATGGTTCCGACGACGTTGCCGCTGTAGTCGGTGGCGAGGACCTTGCCACCGGTCGGGTCACTGATGAAGACCCGCTTGTGCACGCCGTCCGCGACGACGTCGCCGACGGAGGCGGCGGGAAGAATCCTGGAGGAGTCGGCAGCGGCCGGATTCGCCGCCCCGCCGACCAGAACCACTGAGCTGAAGAGAACCGCGAGCGAGGTCGCGGTCGAGATTCTGCGCGTACGCAAAATGATTTACCCCCACGGTAAGAGAGGGCCGCATGGCACCCGGAGATGAGTCAGGGGTGCGGCCCAGGAACGCAGGGTATGTCATGGCGTCCACAAGTCGTACACATTTGTGGGGCCGGACGCCTCCGGCCCCGCGCATGGTCAGCTCGCCCAGGTGAGAAATGCCGCCCAGGCGCCGGGGGCAACCGCGCAGGTGGGGCCTTCGGGCACCTTGGAGTCCCGGACGTGGACGGCGTGTGTGCAGGTGGCGACCTCGATGCACTCGCCGCCGCTGTCGCTGCTGTACGAGGACTTGCGCCAGTCGAAGGCCACCTCGATGCAGTTGCCGCCGCCGCTGTCGCTGTAGCTGGACTCGAACCACCGCAGGGTGTTGCTCATTCCTCTACTCCTGCCAACCGCTCGACGAGGCCCAGCGATTCACGAGGACCCGTGGCCCGTGATCGGATCTTCGCATAGCGCTGGGCGCGATGGTGCTTCCCGCCCACCGTGCCGGGCGGGTTCGCCCATGCGCTGCTGCTGCTCAACGCGGCATCCGCGCTGCTGGGGTGAACGCCCGTCCCGCTACTGGTCCTTGGTGTACGTGAGCTTCTCGCCGCTGTCGTTGTTCTCGCGGCTCAGGGTGCCGTCCGGGAGGAGCGTGAGCGTGGTGGCGCCGCCCGGGGTGCAGGACGTCATGGGCTCGCCCACCGTGACCGTGGAGGGGCCGATCTCGACCGGACCGCCCTGCGAGGGCTCCGAGGACAGGCTCGCCCGGAAGACGCAGTGGTAGGAGCCACCGGTGTCGAGCGGGCCGTCCGCGGTGAGGGTGAGAACGCTCTTGCCGACCGTGCCCTGCTGGATGACGAGCTTCCGGGTCGAGTGGCCGGCCGCGTTCTCGATGGATCCGGACCAGGTGCCGATGTAGCCGGAGGGGATGGGGCCGTCGCCGTTCTTCTGGCCGGCACTCGGGGAGGGGTCCGGCGATGACGGGTCGCCGGTCGAGGCGCCCGAGGAGCCCGAGGCGGACGAGGAGCCGGTGGGGCCCGGCGTCGGGCTCGGCGTCCTGCCGTTCATGAGCGCGTAGACGGAGCCGCCCGCGCCGATGGCCACGAGCACGGCGACGGTGATGAGCGCGATGGTCGAACCCCTGCCGCGGCGGGCGGGTTCGGGCTCGGTCTGCGTGGCGGTGGGGAAGGCGGGGCCGTACGGGGGAGTGGGGCCGAACCCGTTTGGCTGGTACGGCTGTTGCTGCTGCGGCGGATATCCGTACCCGGCCTGGCCCTGCTGGGGGCCGAAGCCCTGGCCGGGGTGCGGCCGGCCGGACAGCGGCGGGTAGCCGTAGGCGGGGGATGCGTGCGGCGCCGGTGCGGCGGTCTGGGTCGGGGTCGGGGTGACGGCCGCCGGGGACGGCGGGTGCAGGAGGTAGTCCGCGGGAGGCGTGGACGGGGACGTGGGGGTGGGCGTCGGGGGTGTCGGGTCCGGTGCGGGGGACTGCTCGGCCGCCGTCACCTCCTCCGGATCCTCGGAGTCGAGCAACTCCACCGCATGGCGCCCGAGTTGGGCGATCAGCGCGCCCGGGAGCCAGGGTTCCACCGTGTCTCCGTCGACCAGGCGCTCCAGGATCGCGTCCGTCGTCGGGCGGGCGGCCGGGTCCTTGTGCAGGCAGTCCCGGATCAGCTCGACGAGGTCCACGGGGACGCCGGTCAGGTCCGGGTCCTCCTTCGCTATCCGGAACATCTGCGCGGCCGCACCGCTGTCGGACGCCCCGAACGGAAGCCGGCCGGTCGAGGCGTACGCCAGTACCGAGCCCAGACAGAACACGTCGCACGCCGGGGTCACCCGCTCGCCCCGCACCTGCTCGGGCGCCATGAAACCGGGCGATCCGACCAGCGCCCCGGTGCGGGTGACACTGCCCCCGGTGACGGTGTCGAGTGCCCGGGCTATGCCGAAGTCGATGACGCGCGGCCCGTCGATCGTCAGCAGGATGTTGGAGGGCTTGAGGTCGCGGTGAATGATCCCGGCGGTGTGGATGGCCCGGAGGGCGTGGGTGAGACCGGCCCCCAGGATGTGGACCGAACGCTCCGGCAGGGGGCCGTACGCACCGGAAGCCGCCGACCCGGGGGTGCCCGGGCGGCCGGTGACGGTGGCGTGCAACGAGGGGCCGGCGACGTATCCCGTGGCGACCCAGGGCACGGCGGCCTCGGTGTCGGCGTCCAGCACCGGGGCGGTCCAGGTGGAACCGACCTGGCGGGCGGCCCGCACCTCGTGGCGGAACCGGTCGCGGAACTCCTGCTGCTCGGCGAGTTCGCCACGGACCAGCTTGATCGCGACGGTGCGGCCGCGCTCGGACCGGGCCAGATAGACCTGGCCCATGCCGCCCGCGCCGAGCCGGCCCAGCAGCCGGTACGCGCCGATGGCGCGCGGATCCTGTGGCGTCAGGCTCTGCATGGCGCTGACACGTCCTTCCCCCGGGATTCAACTGACCGTGCCTGGCGTGGCTCGCTCGATCATAGGGATCCACGCGGCGCACGGCCGGGCCGGTTGCGGCTTCGGGAGTATTGGGGAGTTCCGGAGGCGTGGGGCCCGACCCCCTGCGCCGACGGGCCGACCCGGTACGCCGACGACCCGACACCCTGCCCACCAGAGCGCGCCACGCCATACAAGGTGGCCATGTCGGACCGCTCCGGGCGCCGCCTACGCTCGCCGCATGACCCCTCATGCCCCTCATGTCGACCCCGCCGCCGGTGCGGCCGTGAAGGCCGCCGACCGCGCGCACGTGTTCCACTCCTGGTCCGCCCAGGGTCTGATCGACCCGCTCGCCGTCGCCGGCGCCGAGGGGGCGTACTTCTGGGACTACGACGGCAACCGCTACCTGGACTTCACCAGCGGCCTCGTCTACACCAACATCGGCTACCAGCACCCCGTCGTCGTCGCCGCGATCCAGGAGCAGGCGGGCAAGCTCGCCACCTTCGCCCCCGCGTTCGCGATCGAGGCGCGCTCCGAGGCCGCACGCCTCATCGCCGAGCGCACCCCCGGCGACCTGGACAAGATCTTCTTCACCAACGGCGGTGCCGAGGCCGTCGAGAACGCCGTCCGGATGGCCCGGCTGCACACCGGCCGCTCGAAGGTGCTCTCCGCCTACCGCTCGTACCACGGCGCCACCTCCACCGCGATCAACCTGACCGGTGACCCGCGCCGCTGGCCGTCCGACAACGGCTCGGCGGGCGTCGTGCGGTTCTGGGCGCCGTTCCTCTACCGCTCGCCGTTCCACGCCGAGACCGAGGCCGAGGAGTGCGCCCGCGCGCTCCAGCACCTGGAGGACACCCTCGCCTTCGAGGGCCCCGGCAACATCGCCGCGATCATCCTGGAGACCATCCCGGGCACCGCGGGCATCATGACGCCGCCGCCCGGCTACCTCGCGGGCGTCCGCGAGATCTGCGACCGGTACGGCATCGTCTTCATCCTCGACGAGGTCATGGCCGGCTTCGGCCGCACCGGCAAGTGGTTCGCCGCCGACCACTTCGACGTGGTGCCGGACCTGATGACCTTCGCCAAGGGCGTCAACTCCGGCTACGTACCGCTCGGCGGCGTCGCGATCTCCGCCGAGATCGCCGCGACCTTCGAGACCCGCGCCTACCCGGGCGGACTGACCTACTCCGGTCACCCGCTGGCCTGCGCGGCGGCCGTCGCCACCATTCACGTGATGGAGGACGAGAAGGTCGTCGAGCACGCCGCCCACATCGGTGAGACGGTCCTCGGCCCGGGCCTGCGCGAACTCGCCGAGCGCCACCCGTCGGTCGGCGAGGTCCGCGGCCTCGGCGCGTTCTGGGCGCTGGACCTGGTCCGCAACAAGGAGACCCGCGAGCCGCTGGTCCCGTACAACGCGACGGGCGAGGCCAACGCGCCGATGGCGGCCTTCGGCGCCGCGGCCAAGAAGAACGGCCTGTGGCCCTTCATCAACATGAACCGCACGCACGCCGTTCCGGCCTGCAACGTCACCGAGGCCGAGGCGAAGGAGGGCCTCGCGGCTCTCGACGCGGCGCTGTCCGTCGCGGACGAACACACAGTGTGACCCGGAGCCGCGCGGCCCCGACCCACGCGGTCCGGAGCCGCGCGGCCCGGCAGCACAGTCGGTGACGCTGTCCGAAAGTGCGACGCGCTCCTCCCCTGCCCGGATCCGGGCACAGCGGCCCTGGCTTAAGGTGACCGCAGGCAAAAAATGGGGAGGGGCGCCATGTGCGCGAGCGGAGCTGTGACCCGCAGTACGCTGCGGCAGCAGATCGCGGACGCGCTGCGTGACGAGGTGCTCGCCGGGCGTCTGCAGCCGGGGCGGGAGTTCACGGTCAAGCAGATCGCCGAGCAGTACGGCGTATCGGCGACACCGGTGCGTGAGGCGCTCTTCGACCTCTCCGCGCAGGGACTGCTGGAATCGGACCAGCACCGGGGCTTCCGGGTAAGGGAGTTCACCGTCGCCGACTACCGCTCCCTGGTCGAGGCACGCTCCCTGGTCATCGACGGAGTCGTCCGCGGGATCTTCTTCGGCGCCGGGCTCCCGACCGTGCAGTCCGCCGGGTACCGGGACTGCCTGGTCTCCCTGCGCCGCAGGGCCCAGGAGGCCGCACGGGCGGCGCGGGGCGGCGACCTCGACATCCTCATCGGCTACGACCTGCGGTTCTGGCGCGAGCTGGGCACGCTCGTGGGCAACCCGTACATCAACGACTTCCTGCACCGACTGCGCGTCCAGGCCTGGGTGTTCGCGGTGCCGTACCTGCGCCACGAACCGGCCGCCCGGGACTGGCTCTGGCACGGCCATCAGGACCTCGTCGCGGCGATCACCCTCGGCGAACACGACGCGGTGCGCGCGGTGCTGGACGACTACCGGACCCACGCGCTGAACTGGGCGGACCGGCTCGCGGCCGGTGAGCTCGCACATCCGCTCCGCGACGGCCGCCCGGCCGTTCGGTCCCCGGACCCCGGGGCGCCGCGGTAGCAGCCCCCGCTCCGCCCCGCCGGACGGGCCCCGCCCGCCGACGGCCACTGTGCGCAACGCGCCCACCGCATTACGCTGTCCCGACCATCCCGAACATCCGATGCGCACCGTGGGAGAGCGAGACTTCGTGGCCTGTGACCTGTGGCTGGTCCCCCTCGTCGATGTGCTGTGCCACAGCCCCGACAACCCGTTCGCCGAAGAGATAGCCGTCTACGACAAGGCGTTGGGCGAGGCCGGACTGCCGCCCGTCCCCGTGTACACCTACATGCCGGGGCTGACGGGCGATGTCGCACCGGTCGCGGGCTTCGACTACGACGCCCTGCACTTCCTGCGCCGCGCCTTCCTGCTCCAGCTCAGCGGCCTCGCCGTCACACCGGTCGGCGAACTGGGCGGGGACTACGAGCAGTTGCTGGAGATGTTCGAGGCGACGGCCCGTCAGTCCCACCTGGTCTGGCACTACGACCACGCCGGGGCGTACGTCCCGCTGGACTTCGCCGCCCCGCTCTCCGACGACGACCTGCTGGAGGGCGGCGGTCCGCTCGGCTCCTCGCACGGGCTGCTGCGGGAGTTGCAGTACGTCGCCCCGTCCATCGGCATCGACCCGGCGAACCCACCGGCCGCCCCGCTGCCGCCCGCCGCACCGACCTCCCTGGAGGAACCGGCGGCCCCGATCCCGTACGACAACAGCCCGTTCGCCCGCGAGCGGCACGTCTGGCTGGGGCTGCACGCGGCGGCCACCCGCAGCCTCGCCCAGGGCTCGATGATCATCTTCGGCTAGGGCCTGTCCGGCCCCGGGGCCCGTCCGGCTCCGGCGCCCCGCGGGCGCCCGTCCGGGAACGGGCGCCCGCCTCCCCGACGGGCGCCCGCGAGGTCACCGGGGGGACTCCGGGGGGCGCTGGCGCGGCATGTTCGGCCGGGTCATCGTCTGCAGCGGGAACCGCCCCGACAGCACCCCGTGGTCCGTACGCCCACCGGTGCCGGCGTTCGACGACAGCGTCTGCATCCCCATCGGTGCGGGACCGGCCCGGAACTCCACCATCCAGTCCGCGGTCTCGGTGCGCACCAGCTCCGTGATGTCCTCCGAGAACCGCCGCAGCACCCCCAGGCACCGCTCGGCCGCCTCGCTGGCCGTCCCCTCGGTCGGGCCGAGCACCTCTCGTACGCACTCCGAGGCCCAGTCGAACTGGAGCACCTGGAGGCGCCGCTGCACGGCCTGCGCGGTGGCGAGATTCCTTATCCAGCCGGAGGTGAGGCCGAAGTACCGGTCGAACGCCATGCTCGCGGCACCCAGCAGCAGCGACAGATAGCCCCAGCCCGCCGCCCCGTGCAGCGCCCCGGTCAGATCGAGCAGCGGCAGCGCGGTGCCCGCGACCGCCCCGAACGCGGTGCCGATCCGCAGCGCCCTGGCCCCGCGGCGTTTCCCCACCCGGTCGTTCAGATACCAGTCGGCGGTGCGCAGCGCGTCGGTCTCGACCCAGCGGTACAGCTCGTCGAGGCGGTCGGCGGGTTCGCCCCAGTCGCCGAGCGGGAACGGGGTACCGGTCAGATCCCGGCCCCGTGCGCGGGAGTCCGAGCCGGCCGGGCCGGGCTCGTTGCGGGGCGGCCCTTCGGGCTGCATCTCCGGCTGACTCACCGGGTACTCCTCTGCATTCTGCGTAGCGACGCCTGATGTGGCGATGTGTTTCGAGGCGGCGGGGTGCTCACTGCTTTCCGGCGTGGCCGACAGTCCCGCAGAGGTAACTTTGCGTGACGGGCGGTGGGCCTGGGTGTCCTGATGTGCATGCCCTTCCTACCGCCGAATGGTGGGCCATGGGGCAGAAAACGCGGTATTCCCGGGTGTGCGGAGCCTGTGATCAGGTATAGGAGCCCGGCAAGGGCTGCCTGAAACTCACTCGAAAGAGTTGCTCGCCAGTGGGTGGGGCGAGCTGCCCGGTGACCACGTAGGCTCGGCATACCGAAACATTTTGTCGTCGAAATGCCAGGAGTGACCGTGATTCCCGGTGGTGGTCAGCCCAATATGCAGCAACTGCTGCAGCAGGCCCAGAAGATGCAGCAGGATCTCGCCGCGGCCCAGGAGGAACTGGCCAGGACCGAGGTCGAGGGCCAGGCGGGTGGCGGTCTCGTGAAGGCGACCGTGACCGGCTCCGGCGAGCTCCGCAACCTGGTGATCGACCCGAAGGCGGTCGACCCGGAGGACACCGAGACGCTCGCGGACCTCGTCGTCGCCGCGGTCCAGGCGGCGAACGAGAACGCGCAGCAGCTCCAGCAGCAGAAGCTGGGCCCGCTGGCCCAGGGCCTGGGCGGCATGCCCGGCCTCCCCTTCTGACCCGCTGACCCCCCCCGGCCCGGCCCGCCGGGGACAGCGCTCGGCTCACCCGGAACAGAAGCAGGAAAGGAAGGCGTTCCCGTTGTACGAAGGCGTGGTTCAGGACCTCATCGACGAGTTGGGCAGGCTGCCCGGCGTCGGGCCCAAGAGCGCGCAGCGGATCGCCTTCCACATCCTGCAGGCCGAGCCGACCGATGTGCGCCGCCTCGCCCATGCCCTCCTGGAGGTCAAGGACAAGGTCCGGTTCTGTTCGGTCTGCGGCAACGTCGCCCAGCAGGAGCAGTGCAACATCTGCCGGGACGCGCGCCGGGACCCGTCGGTGATCTGTGTGGTCGAGGAGCCGAAGGACGTCGTCGCGATCGAACGGACCCGTGAGTTCCGGGGCCGGTACCACGTGCTCGGCGGCGCGATCAGCCCGATCGAGGGCGTCGGCCCGGACGATCTGCGCATCCGCGAGCTGCTCGCCCGCCTCGCCGACGGTTCGATCACGGAGCTGATCCTGGCGACCGACCCCAACCTGGAGGGCGAGGCCACGGCGACGTACCTGGCGCGGATGATCAAGCCGATGGGCCTGCGGGTCACCAGGCTGGCCAGTGGCCTGCCGGTGGGCGGCGACCTGGAGTACGCGGACGAGGTCACCCTGGGCCGCGCCTTCGAGGGGAGGCGCCTTCTCGATGTCTGACGCCTTCACGTCGTCCGATGTTCTTCCGACGACCGTTTCCACGACCGTTCCCGCGACTCACGGCGGCTTTACGTTCAGCGACGCTATGTTCTACTCACCGTTCGCGACCGTGCCCACGGGAGGTCCCCTCGATGTCTGACGCCACGCTGAACTCCGTCACGCAGGACCCGGACGACTTCGCCGTCCAGATCGCCGACCAGATCAAGACGTTCATCGTCGCGGTCACCGAGGTGTCCAAGGTCGAGGAGCCCGAGGAAGCCGTCCCCGTCCTGCTGCTCCAGATCTCCCAGCTCCTGCTGGCCGGCGGCCGGCTCGGCGCGTACGAGGACATCGTCCCCGACGAGCGCTACGAGCCGGACCTGGGCGCGGAGCCGGACGCCGACGGGCTGCGCGAGCGCTTCGCCGCCCTGCTGGAGCCGATCGACGTCTACTCCGAGGTCTTCGACCCGTACGAGCCCCGCAAGGCCCCGGTCCCGGCCCGGATCTCGGACGACCTGGCCGACCTGGTCACCGACCTGCGCCACGGCCTGGCCCACTACGAGGAGGACCGCACCACCGAGGCCCTGTGGTGGTGGCAGTTCTCCTACTTCTCCAACTGGGGCTCCACCGCCTCCGCCACCCTGCGCGCCCTTCAGTCCCTGATCGCCCACATCCGCCTCAATCAGCCCCTCCAGGAACTGGACGGCCTGGACACCGACTCGGAGACCATCGACGACGACCTGGCCGAGGAGGCCGGCCGCGTCATGGCCGAGGAGATCGCGGGACCGCTGGGGCTGCGGCCGGTGCAGTAGCGGCGCGGCGGTGGCCGCGCGTAAAGCCCGCGACGTTGTCGGTGCGCATTGTTAGCCTCCCCTCGGCCTGTGATGATCACGGCCGGTCAAGGGGAGGGAACATGCGAGTGACCAGAGGTGCGTCGGGGCGGCGAAGAGCCGGATGGCTGGGAGTGTCGTCGGCGGTCGTGGGGGCGATGCTGGCGACACCGGGCACGGCGGCCGCGGCCGGAAACCTGCCGCCGTACCAGCCGGCGGTCTCGGACCTGAAGAACTCGGGCCGGGGATGCGCGGCGGGGGAGGACCGGCCGTACGTGCGGTTCGCACCGGAGCTGACCGCCGTGCTGTACGACCCGGACGTCCGGCCGGGCGAGGTGAGCCGGGTCAAGGGCGAGTTCGAGGCGTGGTGGCAGGACGGCGACGGCACCGGGCAGCGGCTGACGTTCACCACCGACGCACGGCAACAGGGCGGGTCGTTCTCCTGGAAGCTGCCGGACGGTGTCCCCGCGGACACCGTGATCTCGTGGCGGGTGCGTGCCGATGACGGGGAAGCGGTGTCGCCGTGGAGCTCCGACGGCGCGGGCACGGTCTGCGAGTTCGTGTACGACAAGGACGCGCCCGACAAGCCCGCGGTGTCGTCCGGCGACTATCCGGACGGCGATGCCTGGACGGACGGCGTCGGTGTGCACGGGACCTTCCACATCACTTCGCCGTCCGAGGACGTCGAGTTCTATCACTACAGCTTTCTGGGCGGCCGGCAGCTGACCGTCCGGGCGTCGGGCCCGGACCGTGCGGCGGACATCGACTACCTCCCGGGGTCGCCGGGCCTCCACGGCCTGGAGGTCCAGGCGTTCGACCGCGCGGGCAACGGCAGCACGCCCACGAACTACCAGTTCCGGGTGGGCTCCGGCCGGGCACCGGCCGCGCGCTGGAAGCTGGCCGACGCGGCGGGCTCGCGCACAGCGGCCGCGGAGGCCGGTCCGGCGGCCCGCGTCGGAGCCGGCGCCGCGTTCGGCGCGGGGGCTCCGTCCGGCACGGACGTCACGTCCTCGGTGAGCCTGGACGGGACGGGGCACGGTTTCGTGACGCCGGACGCCCCGGTCGTCGCGGCGGACGGGACCTTCTCGGTGGGGGCCTGGGTGCGTCCCGCCGCGGTGGACGGCACCCGGACCGTCGTCAGTCAGGACACCGGTCAGGGGCCCGCGTTCACGCTGGGTCTCCGGCAGGCCGACGGCAAGCCGGTCTGGTCGTTCGCGGTCGGCGGTACGCCACTGACCGGAGGCCTGCCCGAGACAGGTGAGTGGGCGCATGTGCTCGGGCGGTACGACGCGCGGACGGGCAGGGCCCGGCTGTACGTCAACGGCAGGGCGGTGGGCGAGGAGCAGGCCGTGACCCCGGCGGCGGGCGACGGGAGCTTCCAGATCGGCCGGGCGCAGGGTGCGGCCGGTTACCGCGACCGCTGGCAGGGCGAGGTCGGCGATGTCCGGGTCTACGACCGTGTGGCCGTGCCGGACGAGGTCGCGGAGCTCGGTACCCGTAAGGCGCAGCTGCTCGGCCACTGGGCGCTGGAGACGGCTCCCGGCGGCATCAGCGCCGAGTCGAACGGCGGGCAGCCGCTGAAGCTCGGCCAGGGTGCCTCGATCTTCCGGATGGACGAGCCGTGCGATCCGCTGGACGCCGACTGCGACCCCGGGGACTGGCCCCTCGCGGACGAGGGCCATCTGAGCCTGGACGGCGTCTCGGGCCATGCGGCCACGGAGAAGCCGGTCGTCGACACCGGTGACAGCTACACGGTGAGCGCGACGGTGCGGCTGGCCGACCGGGAGCCGGACCGCCCGATGACCGTCCTCTCCCAGGGCGGGGCGCACGGTGACGCCTTCAAGGTCCGCTACGAGCCGTCCACATCCAGCTGGGAACTGGTGGTGACCGACGCGGACGGGCCGGGAGCCGCGGAGACGGTGGTCGCCCGGTTCGAGCAGCCGGACGGCGGCCAGGGCGCGGGGCACCGGATCGCGGTCGTCCGCGACGACGCGGCGGACCGGATCACGCTCTACGTGGACGGCTACGCCGAGACCGCGGGCACCGCCGGGTTCCGTGGCGGCTGGACGAGCGGTGGCGGCCTCCAGGTCGGCCGCGGACGTACGGCCGACGGGTGGGGCGAGTACCTGCACGGGGCCGTGGACCAGGTCCGGGCCTTCTCCGGCGCACTGACCGACAGCGAGGTCAGTGCTCTCTGGTAGCGGGCGCGGGGTGAGGTGAGGGGGCGCGCCGGGCATCGGGCTTCGCCCGGCACGCCTCCGAAGGGCGGATGGCCGGGTTCCGGTCCACGCTGGAGGGGCAGGCCGCCGGATCGTGGCCCCCGGGCCGCCGGGCGTGTGGGCCGGACCACACACGGGAGTGCGGGTCCGCGCGGCGGGCAGGAACGTGTACGAGCAGTCCGGGCGACACGCCGATGATCACGTGCTGAGCGGGACATCTCACCATGTGATATCAGCGGGGCGTTTCCGGACTGCTCGTTAAACTGAGTCGACCGCAGTAATGGACTGAGCGAGGAGCGCACGTGGGCCTTGTCGTGCAGAAGTACGGAGGCTCCTCCGTAGCCGATGCCGAGGGCATCAAGCGCGTCGCCAAGCGAATCGTCGATGCCAAGAAGAACGGCAACCAGGTGGTTGTCGTGGTGTCAGCGATGGGCGACACGACGGACGAGTTGATCGATCTCGCCGAGCAGGTATCCCCGATCCCTGCCGGGCGTGAGTTCGACATGCTGCTGACCGCCGGAGAGCGGATCTCCATGGCCCTGCTGGCGATGGCGATCAAAAACCTGGGCCACGAGGCCCAGTCCTTCACCGGCAGCCAGGCGGGCGTCATCACCGACTCGGTCCACAACAAAGCGCGCATCATCGATGTGACGCCGGGCCGTATCCGTACGGCGCTGGACGAGGGGAACATCGCGATCGTCGCGGGGTTCCAGGGTGTGTCCCAGGACAAGAAGGACATCACCACCCTCGGCCGCGGCGGGTCCGACACCACCGCCGTCGCCCTCGCGGCCGCGCTGGACGCCGAGGTCTGTGAGATCTACACCGATGTGGACGGTGTCTTCACCGCCGACCCGCGGGTCGTGAAGAAGGCCCGGAAGATCGACTGGATCTCCTTCGAGGACATGCTGGAGCTGGCCGCGTCCGGCTCCAAGGTGCTGCTGCACCGGTGCGTGGAGTACGCACGCCGCTACAACATCCCGATCCACGTCCGCTCGTCCTTCTCCGGACTGCGCGGAACCTGGGTCAGCAACGAGCCGCAAGGGGACCAGAAGGTGGAGCACGCGATCATCTCCGGAGTCGCCCATGACGTCTCCGAGGCCAAGATCACCGTCGTCGGCGTGCCCGACAAGCCGGGCGAGGCCGCCGCGATCTTCCGCACCATCGCGAACGCGGAGATCAACATCGACATGGTGGTGCAGAACGTCTCCGCCGCGTCGACCGGGCTGACCGACATCTCGTTCACGCTGCCGAAGGCCGAGGGCCGCAAGGCCATCGACGCCCTGGAGCGCAACCGCGGCAGCATCGGCTTCGAGTCGCTGCGCTACGACGACCAGATCGCGAAGATCTCCCTGGTCGGCGCCGGTATGAAGACCAATCCGGGGGTCACGGCGGGCTTCTTCGAGGCGCTGTCGGACGCCGGTGTGAACATCGAGCTGATCTCGACGTCCGAGATCCGCATCTCGGTGGTCACCCGCGCGGACGACGTCATCGAGGCCGTGCGCGCCGTGCACACCGCCTTCGGCCTGGACAGCGACTCCGACGAGGCCGTCGTCTACGGGGGCACCGGCCGATGACCGCGCGCCGTCCTTCGCTCGCGGTCGTCGGAGCGACCGGGGCGATCGGCGGCGTCATGCTCCAGATCCTTTCGCAGCACGCGGATGTCTGGGGCGAGGTGAAGCTGATCGCCTCGCCGCGTTCGGCCGGCCGCAAGCTGGTCGTGCGCGGCGAGGAGAGCGAGGTCCTCGAACTCACCGAGGACGTCTTCGACGGCGTGGACGTGGCGCTGTTCCTGGTGCCCGACGAGGTCTCCGCGCAGTGGGCGCCGATCGCCGCCGCCAAGGGCACCGTCGTCATCGACGACTCCGCCGCGTTCCGGCTGGACGCGGACGTCCCGCTGGTCGTGCCCGAGATCAATCCGCACGCCGCACGGATCAGGCCACGTGGCATCGTCGCGAGCCCGAACTGCACGACGCTCGCGCTGATCGTCGCGGTCGGTGCGCTGCACGCCGAATTCGGCGTGCGGGAACTGGTCGTCTCCTCGTACCAGGCGGTGAGCGGGGCGGGCCGGGACGGTGTCGCCGCGCTGCGCGAACAGCTGTCGATGGTCGCCGGTACGGAACTGGGCACGAAGCCGGGGGACGTACGCAGGGCCCTGGGTGACGCGGAGGGCAGCCCCTTCGCCGCCCCGGTCGCCCTCAACGTGGTGCCCTGGGCCGGGACCGAGGCCGGGGACGGCTGGTCGTCGGAGGAGCTGGCGATCCGCGAGGAGTGCCGCAAGGTCCTGGACCTGCCGGGCCTGCGGGTCGCGGCGACCTGCGTGTACGTACCCGTCGTCGCGACGCACTCGATGTCCGTGCACGCCCGGTTCGAGAACGAGATCGCGGTCGACCGGGCCCACGAGATCCTGGCGACGGCTCCGGGCGTGGTGCTGTACGACAGCCCGGCGGCCGGGGACTTCCCGACACCGTCCGACGTCGTCGGCACCGATCCGACCTGGGTCGGGCGAGTGCGCAGGTCACTGGACGATCCGCGGGCTCTGGAGCTGTTCGTCTGCGGCGACAACCTCCGCAAGGGCGCGGCGTTGAACGTGGCGCAGATCGCCGAGTCGGTGGCCGCGGAGTTTCCCCGGTCCTGATCGAACCTGTTTTGTACTGTCTGTGAATGCTCTGTGAGTAAGTTGAAGGTCTCAACCTCTTGAGCTGGGGTGTCGCGGTATCCGACGATGACTTTCGGCCTGCTGCAACCACTGGCCCGGGAGTGTGCGTCTATGCCGTCACCTCTGGCGCGGCGGGGCGCACAATCGGGGCATTTGGGGAAGAGCAGGTACGTATGAGGGCATGTCGCACAGCGGCGAACGCGGTGCCGCGCGCGTACAACCCTGACGGGGGGAAACGTGTCCAACTGGCGTGGCAGAGGTTCTCGATATCACAGTGGTGGGCCCCTTGCGCGGCGCTTCGGTGCGTCCGCTCCGACGGCCCCGCGCACCCGGCGGTATGCCGGTGATTGCGCCCATGCCCGCTGCGCGCCCCGCACGGCTGCCCTCGCAGCGCGAGGGCGCTGAGGAGAGCGTGGCTGCCGGAACCACCGTCGACCATCTCACCGAGACCTACCGGGCCCACTACCGTTCGCTGCTCGGTCTCGCGGCGCTGCTCCTGGACGACACGGCCTCCTGTGAGGACGTGGTGCAGGAGGCGTTCATCCGGGTGCACTCGGCCCGCAACCGGGTACGGGACCCGGAGAAGACACTCGCGTATCTGCGCCAGACCGTCGTCAACCTCTCGCGCTCCGCGCTGCGCCGCCGCATCCTCGGACTGAAGCTGCTCTCCAAGCCCATGCCGGACATGGCGAGCGCGGAGGAGGGTGCCTACGACCAGCTGGAGCGGGACGCGCTGATCAAGGCGATGCGGGGGCTGCAACGGCGCCAGCGGGAGGTACTGGTGCTGCGCTACTTCGCGGACATGACGGAGGTTCAGGTGGCCGAGACGCTGGGGATATCCCTGGGTTCGGTCAAGGCCTACGGCTCCCGCGGGATCGCGGCGCTGCGCGTCGTGATGGAGGCTCAGGCATGAGCCGGCGCGACCGCGACTACGAGAACGGCCCCGATGAACGCGGGCAGGGCCCCGGCGAGCGTGAGCACGGCTCCGATGAACGTGAGCACGGCTCTGAACGTGAGCAGCGACGTGAGCGTCGGATTGACCGGACTGGAAACGGAATTGTGAACCACGGGCCGGAGAACGCCTCGCGGGCGAACGCGGACGCGGAGGCCGCCGGCGCCGACGGGGCCGGGGCCGCTGGGGCCGCTGAATCCGCCGGGGCGGCCGAGACCGCCGAACTCGGCAGTCCGAGCAGTCTCTTCGGCCCGGATCCGGGCCCGCACGGCGGACCGGGAGCCGGTGACGGTGCGGACCTCGACGAGGTCGCGCTGCGCCGCATGCTGCGCGGTGCCGTCCAGCACATCGAGCCCGGCGACGGCACGCTCGACCATCTGCAGCGCGCGGTTCCCGTCCGGCGCGCCAAGCGGCGGCAGGCCGTCGTCGGCCTGGCGGCCGCGGCGCTGCTCATCGGCACCGCGGTGCCCGCCTTCGTCCATGTCGCGAACTCCGACGGTTCGAACGCCGCCAACCCCGCGATAGCCGGGCACGGCGAGCAGGCGCAGGGCGGCAACGGCACGGACAGCGGCGCGCAGGCCGGCGGCAGGAACAGCGGCGGCAACGCCGACGGGCAGACCGATGGCGACCGGAACCGGCCCACGAGCACGAGCAGCCCCTTCGACAGCCGTGGCCAGGGCGGGGACGGACAGCTGTCGGGCGGGGGCGGCGGTCCGACCGACCCCGCGATGGCCTCCATGCCGAGCTGCGACCCGCAGCAGCTAAGTGTCGCCTCGGCCGAGACCGGAGCGGCCGGTGCCGACGGCACGGTCTACGGAACCTTCCGGATCGCCAATGTCTCCGGCACGGAGTGCTCGGTGAGCAGCAGCGGCAGTGTGGGCTTCCAGGCGATAGGCGCGGCCGACCCGGCCAGGATCGCGGTTGTCCAGCACACCGCGGGTGACGCGGCGGCCGGGCTGCCCGACCCTTCGCAGGAGCAGAGGACGGTGCTGCTGAAGCCGTCGATGGCGTACGAGGTGAAGTTCGCCTGGGTGCCGAAGGACACCTGTCCGAGCGTCGGAGGTTCCCCGAGCCCGTCACCGACCGACGACGCGGGCGGTGCGAGCGGTGCCACGACCGCCGGTACCGGTTCGGGAAGCGGCGACGGGGCGACGGGGGCGGACGCGCAGTTCGGCAGCGAGGACGGCGGCGGGACGCAGGACGGCAGCGTCGCCGTGACGCACACGCCGGAGGCCGGGGCACCGGTCGCGGAGGCGAAGATCGCCAACGCCTGCTCGGGCACGATCTACCGGACCGGGGTGCTCGCTCCCGCGACGTGACGCCGTACGACGTGCGACGCGAGGGGCCCGCCGGATCGACGATCGATCGGCGGGCCCCTCGCGTGTGTCCGTGCCTGTGTCCGTGCTGTACCTGCGTCCGGGGCCGTGTGTCTCAGACGGCTCCGGAGCCCACGGCGTCCTTGCCGGCCCCGGCCCCGGAACCGGCTTCCGCTTCCTTTTCCGTTTCCTCTTCCTCGACCAGGCCCAGTTGCAGGTCGCGCGCCGCCTCGGCCTCGCGGCGGACCAGCCGGAACCACATGAAGAGCACGAACCCGGCGAAGACGAACCACTCGCCGGTGTAGCCGAGGTTCTGGAATGCCTTCAGGTCGAGCCCGGTGCCCTGTGCCTGGGCAGCCGGGACAGGACGCAGCGCGCCGGCAGCCTTGTCCCCGGCACCGGCGCCCGCGTCCTGGAGCGTGACCCATGCGTCGTAGACGTCGTACGGGACGAGGTTGATCAGGGACGCGGCGCTGATCATGCCCAGCTGGCCGTCGGGGAGCCCGCCCGTCGTGTCGACGCCCGTGGTGCCGGCGTTCTCGGACGCCTGGAGGTCGCCCGTCACCGTGACCTCGCCGGTCGGTGCGGGGGGCACGTCGGTGCTGCCGGGCTTGCCGGGCAGCCAGCCACGCACCACCGGAAGCGCCTTGCCGCTGTCCGTACGGAGCATGTTCAGGACGTAGAAGCCGCTCCTGTCGTCCAGCTTCCGTCCGGGCACCAGGAACTGGTCGGCGTACCGGCCGGTGGCGGTGGCGGGGCGGCCGGAGGTCACCGTGTCGACGGGCAGCAGCTCGTCGATCGGCTTGGCGGGCCTGGAACCCGGGGCGGGCTGCTTCTCGGCGGCGTCGTGCGTCTGCACGCGGTCCTCGAAGCGGCCGAGCTGCCAGGTGCCCATGAACACGCAGAACGGGATGGCCAGCACGACGAAGAGGTTGATCCCCCACCATCGCGGGGTCAGCAGGAACCGGTACACCCCTCCACGGTACGGTCCCCGCTCCGGCCGGCCGGAGCGGGGTGCCGACTGACGGCCGCGTCCCCGGCCCTGTGCCGCCGGGGACGGACGGCCCGCCCATCCGTTCGCTACGCGCCGGTCGTGCCCGGCTCCGGGGACAGGTGGCGCCGGGCGAAGTCCAGCTCCAGGCGGACCTGCTTGATCCGTTCCTCCACGACGAGCGAACCGTGTCCCGCGTCGTACCGGTACACCTCGTGCACCGCGTTCCGCTCCTTCAGCCGGTCGACGTAGTTCTCCACCTGGCGGATCGGGCAGCGCGGGTCGTTGACGCCCGCCGAGATGTAGACCGGCGCCCGGACCACGTCGACGTACGTCAGCGGGGACGACGCCTCGAAGCGCTCGGGAACCTCCTCCGGCGTGCCGCCCAGCAGCGTGCGGTCCATCGCCTTCAGGTCCTCCATCTCGTCGTGGTACGCCGTGACGTAGTCGGCGACCGGGACCGCCGCCAGGCCGAGGGCCCAGACGTCCGGCTGCGTACCGAGGCCGAGCAGGGTCAGATAGCCGCCCCAGGAACCGCCGGCCAGGACCAGCCGCTCCGGGTCCGCGAGGCCGGACTTCACCGCCCACTCCCGCACCGCGGCGATGTCCTCCAGCTCGATCAGGCCGACCCGTTGCTTCAGCGCGTCCGTCCAGGCGCGGCCGTATCCGGTGGAGCCGCGGTAGTTGACCCGGACGACCGCGTAGCCGTGGTCCACCCAGGCGGCGGGGCCGGAGGCGAAGGAGTCGCTGTCGTGCCAGGTCGGGCCGCCGTGGATCTCGAAGACCGTCGGGAACGGGCCCTCGGCCGGGGCGGCGGGCCGCTGCACCAGCGCATGGACACGGCCCCCGGGCCCGTCCACCCACACGTCCTCCACCGGCACGGACGCCGGGGCCTTCGCACCGGGCGGATCGAGCACCACCGCACCCGAGGTGGACCGGATGACGGGCGGCTGCGCCGCCGAGGACCACAGGTACTCCACCGTGCCGTCCGGCCGGGCCGTGGCACCCGACACCGAACCCGCGGGCGTCTCCACCCGGACAGGGGCGCCGCCCGCCCCCGGCTCGTACCGCCACAGGTCGCTGCGGGCCTCGAAGGCGTGCACGACCAGCAGCGCGGAGGCGTCCGGATGCCACTCGGCGACCACATCGCCGGGCAGACCGATCGCGAGGTCCGTCTCCTCGCCCGTCGTCGGATCCCAGATCATCGGCTCCCAGCGGCCGCGCCGCTGGTGCCCGACCAGGAGCCTCGTGTCCCCGGCGACGGGGGCGAAGCCCAGCACCGTCAGACCCAGCTCCTTCGTACCGCCCTCGGTGTCGTCCAGCTCGGCGACCGTCGTCCCGTCCGGGCGCACCACGCGCAGCGCGGAGTGCATCGCGTCGCCGTGCTCGGTGTGCTCCAGGGCGATCAGCGTCCCGTCATGGCTGAGGTCGCCGACGCCCGCCGACTCGCGGTGGCGGTAGATCTCCACGGGCTCCGCCCCGGGCCGTACGACATGGATCGTCGTCCCGTCCTCGTCGGTCGAGCGGCCGACCACCGCCGTGCCGTCCCGCCCGATCGCGAGCCCGGCCGGGTACGCGGGGCCGAGACCGGGCGTCGCCGGTTCGTCCACCGCGGTGCCCGGCTCCGCGTCCCCGCCGGCGGGGAACGGCCGGCGCATCCACACCCCGAACTCGTCGCCATCGGTGTCGTCGAACCACCAGACCGACTTCCCGTCGGGTGTCAGCGCCCCGTCCGTCGTGCCGTTCGGCCGGTCGGTCACCTGGCGCTGCTCCCCGGTGGCGCGGTCCCACGCGTACAGCTCGTACGTCCCCGTCGCGTTGGAGACGAACAGCGCGCGGTCGGGGGCGTCCTCCGCCCAGTCGGGCAACGACACCCGTGGCGCCCGGAAGCGCTGCTCCCACTCCGGCACGGAGGCGGGGGCCTGGTGGGAAGGGGTGGGCGTCGAGCCGGTGATCTCAGTCATGCCCCCCATTCTGCGTCGGAACGCCGACAATTCGTTCGCTTCGTCCGCAGCCTGTGGATAACCTCCCGGCATGCATCCACCGACCCCTGCCGACCGGCCCGCCGACTGGCACGAGGCAAACCGCGCGCACTGGGACGAGCGGGTCCCCATCCATGCCACGAGCGACTTCTACGACCTCGAATCCTTCCGCGCCGGCAAGGACGCCCTGCGCGACTTCGAGCTCGCCGAGGTCGGGGACGTCACGGGAAAGTCGCTGCTGCATCTGCAGTGCCACATAGGGGTCGACACCCTCTCCTGGGCCCGGCACGGCGCCGCGCAGGTCGTCGGTCTGGACTTCTCCGAACCGGCCGTCGAGACCGCGCGCGCCCTGGCCCGCGAGCTCGGGTTCGGCCAGGACCGGGCGGCGTTCGTCGCGGCCGACGTCCACGATGCCGCGGAGGCCGTCCCCGACTCGTCGTACGACATCGTCTACACCGGCATCGGCGCGCTGAACTGGCTGCCCGACACCCGCCGCTGGGCCGAGACCGCCGCATCGCTGGTGGCGCCCGGTGGCTTCCTCTACCTCGCGGAGTTCCACCCGATCACGGACTGCCTCGACGACTCCACCGGGACGAGGGTCGAGCACGACTACTTCAGCCGCGACGCCTGGGTGGACGAGACGCCCGGCACGTACGCGGACTTCGACGCGCCCACCGTCCACAACCGCAGCGTCGAATGGCAGCACCCGATCGGCGAGGTGGTGTCGGCGCTGGCCGCGGCCGGGCTGCGGATCGAGTTCCTGCACGAGCACGACATCTCGCTCTTCGCGCGCTTCTCGGATCTGGAACGGCAGGGCGACGGTTCCTACCGCTTCCCCGCCGGCCGGCCGCGCATCCCGCTGATGTACTCCATCAAGGCGTCGAGGGCGGCCGATTCCTGAACAAGGGCCGACTGTCAGTGGCGGGGTCCAGACTCGGAGCATGACGACGACTGCCGATCTGCGCGCCGTGGTGGAGACGTACTGGAGCGCGGCCGACGCCCGCGACTGGGACGCCTTCGCCGCGACGCTGACCGACGAGGTGTTGTACGACCTGCCGCAGACCCGCGAGCGCATCCGCGGCAAGGAGCGCTATCTGCGGTTCAACCGGGAGTACCCGGGGGACTGGTGCGTCCGCGTCGAGCGGGTGGTGGCCGACGGCCAGGGGCGGCAGGCCGCTGTCCGTACGCTCTTCACGGCCGGTGCCGAGGAGCTGCCCGCCGTTCATTTCTTCGTGTTCGACGCGACGGGGCGGATCAGCGGGATCACCGACTTCTGGCCCGAGCCGTACGGGCCCCCGGCGGGCCGGGAGCATCTCGCCGAGCGGTACTGACGTCCGACGCCCCTGCGATCTCCCGTCGACGCCGGCGCCGGCGCCGACGCGAGGTCCATGCCGATGCCACGCCGACGTCGATCCCGACACCGGTGCCCACGCCGATGCCGAAGTCGCCGTCAGTCGGCGGACGGGCCCGGCTTTCTGGGGCCCGAGCGGTCCCAGCCGGGGGAGCGGACATCGACCGTCAGCGTGTTCATCACGACTTCCTCGCCGCATGTGCGGCAGATCCACGCCGCATCGAGATCGTGCGCGTGCGCGGGTGCCTGGCCATGTGACCGGCCGGGTGTCCGGCCGTCCGCGTCCGAGGGCGGCTCATGGATCATGACCACCGGCCGGTCCTCCAGCACCCACCGGTCGCCCCAGTCCAGCAGCGCCCGGATGACCGGTGCGAGATCGCGTCCGGAATCGGTCAGGTGGTACTCGTAACGCGGCGGGCGTTCGTTGTAGGGCCGCCGCTCCACCACCCCCGCCTGCTCCAGTGAACGCAGCCGCGCCGCGAGACGGTCGCGGGGCGCGCCGGTGTTACGGGCGATCGCCTCGAAGCGGTGGTTGCCGAAGAAGATCTCGCGCACCGCGAGCAGCGCCCACTTCTCGCCCACCACGTGCAGTGCCGCAGCGGCCGAGCAGGGGCGGCCCGGCAGTGTGACCGTCGGGGCGGCAGGGGCATGGGGTTCCTGTGCAGCACTCATCACCACAAGGTTGCCATCTCAAACTCACTGGCGCTACCTTGCCGCCATGACAGTTGGAAAATCAAACTCACTGGCTTCGGCGGCCGGCCGGGAGACGGCCCGCCCCTCGCCCCCCGCTCCCTCCTCGCGAGCCACCGTCTGGATCGTCTCGGCCGGTGTCTTCGTCGTGAATCTCGACCTGTTCATCGTCAATGTCGCGGTCCCCGCACTCGGCGACGCCTTCGACGGCAGCTCCCTCGCCACGTTGTCCTGGGTGCTCAACGCGTACGCGATCGTCTTCGCCGCCCTGCTCGTCGTCGCGGGCCGGCTCGCCGACCGGTACGGTCACCGCCGCGGCTTCCTCCTCGGCCTCGCGGTCTTCACCGTCGCCTCCGCGCTCTGCGCGTTCGCCCCGGGAGTCGGCTGGCTGGTGGCCGCCCGCGCGCTGCAGGCGGCCGGGGCCGCCGCGCTCATGCCGACGTCGCTGGCCCTGCTGCTCGTCGACACCCCCGCGGAACGCCGTCCCCGGGCCATCCGGAGCTGGGCGGCGATCGGCGGCATCGCGGCCGGTCTGGGCCCGGTGGTCGGCGGTGTGCTCGTGGAGGCGGACTGGCGCTGGGTCTTTCTCATCAATGTGCCGGTCGGCGTGATCGGGCTGCTCGCGGGCGTACGGCTGCTGCCCGAGGCCCGCCCGCACCGCGAGGGCCCGTTCCCGGACCTCGTCGGGGCGGTGCTGCTCACCCTCGCGATCGGCGCCCTGGCGTTCGCCCTGGTCAAGGCCGATGACTGGGGCTGGAGTTCGCCCCGGGTCCTCGTTCCGCTGCTCGCGACGGTCATCCTCGCCGCGGGTTTCTGGGTGCGCTCCGCCCGTCATCCGGCCCCGGTCGTCGAACTGCCGATGCTGCGTTCCCGGGTCTTCGCGACGGCCACCCTCGGGGCTCTGCTCTTCACCGTCGCGTTCGCGGCGATGCTGCTGACGGCGGTGCTCTGGTGCCAGCAGGTGTGGGGGTACTCGGCGATCCGCACCGGACTGGCCATCGCGCCCGGGCCGTTGGTCGTGCCCGTGCTCGCCGTCCTCTCGGGGCCGGTCGTCCGCAGGCTCGGAGCGGGCCGCACCGCGGCGCTCGGCTGCCTGTTCTTCGCCTCGGGGCTGATCTGGTGGGCCCTGGCCCTCGATACGGCCCCGCATTACGCGAGCAGCTTCCTCCCCGGCATGGTGGTCACCGGCACAGGCGTCGGCCTCGCCCTCCCCACCCTGGTCGGTGTGGCCGCCGCGGCGCTCCCGCCCACCCGGTTCGCCACCGGATCGGCCGTCACCTCGATGGCCCGCCAGACGGGTTCGGTGCTGGGTGTGGCGCTGATGGTCACGCTGCTCGGAGCGCCGGCCGGGCCGGGCGAGGTGCTCGACGCGTTCCGCCACGGCTGGTGGGCGGCGGCGGCCACCGCCGTACTCGGCGCGGTCACCGCCCTGACGCTGCACCGGCCGGGCGCCGCGGCGGCCGCTCCCGCCGCCCGGCCGTGACAGCAGTGCGGCGGACCCCCGGGAGAACCCCCGGCGGCCCGCCGCGCCGCTGCACCTCCGTCGTCCGCGTCCTACGCGGCCGAGCGGAAGGCCGGAAGGTAACCACCGGACTGACCGGCGGCCTTGGGGTGGTACGAGTTGTAGACCGGGATCGACACGCTGTGGAGCCAGGCGTCACCGGAGCACAGCTCGTGCCCGGTGAACTCGTCGACCACGCTGGAGAACGTGAACCCGGCGTCGGCCGCCTGCTTGGCGATCACCCCGTTCAGCACGTCGGACGCGTTGTTTATGGCCGACCGCTCCTTCTCCGAGAGCCCGGCGATGCAGCTGCCGCTCAGCTGGTAGAAGCGCGGGTAGCCCAGCACCACCACATGGGCCTGCGGGGCCCGCGACCGGATGGAGCCGTAGAGCGAACTCAGCTTGGACGGAAGCGCGTTCTGGACCTGTGAGACGGCCGAGCCGACGCTGCTGAGACAGGCGGCCTCGCCGGAGAGCACGCAGTCCTGCATGACGTCGGCGAACCCGACGTCGTTGCCGCCCGCGGTGACGCTGACCAGGCCGGTGGACGAGTTCAACGCCCCCAGCTGGGTCCCGGCCACCGAAGTGGTCGTGGCACCGGAACAGGCCACGAAGGCGAAGGAGGAAGGCGAGTTGGCGGCTGCCCAGAGGTAGGGATAGGCGTTGGTGCTGCGGCGGCAGTCGCCGCTGTCGGACAGATAGCTCCCCGCACCGACGCCGGAGGAGTACGAGTCGCCGAGAGCGACGTACCCACCGGCGGCGGCCGTGGAGTTTGCCGAGGCCGGCTGGGCAACGCCCAGCGCGGCCACGGCGGCGAGGACCAGAGTGGATGCGGACGCCCAGAATCTCCGTACTGACATGGCTGTCAGCCCTCCGAAGTGTGGGGGGTGGGTGGGGGGTTGATTGAGCGCCACGTTTCTAGCAGCTATTGGTACCGGCCGGTAATAGCTGCGGAAGAACTGGTCTGATATGCCCGAATGATCGTTCGGGCGCCGTAGCTCCGCGCGTAGACAAACCTCCGGGAGCGCCCCGAATGGGTGGTGTACCGGCGGGAGTTCGTACGTCGGCCCGCGTCCGCCAGACGGGCACGCGGGCCTACGGGATCCGGCGGGCGGATCGGCTCGGCACCCCACCCCGGCATCCCGCCTCAGCGCCCCGCCCCGACCACCCCGGCACCCCACCCGGACCCCCTCGACGCCCCCTCGGCACCCCCCTCAGCGGGTATCCGCAGCACAAAAAAACCGCCCTCTGCGGCGGCTGGCCCCGAGACGGGGTGCCGCCGCAGAGGGCGGTTGTCCGGTTCTAAGAGGATCAGTTGTGGCCGAACCTCCGCTGCTTCCGGTGGGAGACCTGTTCTGAGATGGCGTGCACCGTCTCCTGGGCGGCCGTTGGCCGCGTCTGCTCCTTCGCTTCCGGAGCAGCGCTGCGTTCGTGGCCGCCGGTGCGGGCACCGCGGTTCTGCCGACTCTGCTTCTTGCCCACGATCGTGCCTCCTGTTGCGGATCTCGGACGATGGGCCATCACCAGACTCGCATGTAGGTGCGAAAGGTGCATTCCGGGTGGCGGGTGCCCGGTGCGACTCCCTCCGGGTTCCGGATGCGGCGGCGGGTCACTCGTGCCGGAGGCCGGCCGGCGCCGCCCGATGTGCCGAGCTCGGGGTGGCCGCCGTCGTGCCCGCCCTGTTGCTCGCCGCGGAGCGCACGGCCCCCGGCGGGCAGGACCTGCGGTGCCGCCGGATCGCGTCATGAGCACGGGAAATCCCCGTTCCGCAATTGCGGAACGGGGATTTCCCGACGTATATTGGGTGGTTCTGTGTGCCACGAAAAAAGGCCCCTCAACGGGACCCGACAAGAATCACCATATCCGGCAGGGAGCGATTTTGTCAACTCGCGAAAACGTCGAATTGCAGAAGGAGCAGGAATTCATCGACCGGCTCTACGACCGCGTCGACACGCTGCGCGGGGTCACCGCGCAGCACGTCGAGGAGGCGCTGACCCCAGTCGGGAACGGGTTGCAGGCCCGCCTCGAACGCGATGTGCTCGTCGCCGAACGTTCCGGCCTGCTGGCGGCCCTGAACGCCGTGGACGGCTCACTGTGCTTCGGCCGAATCGATCTCCACGACGGTGCGGCGCACCATATCGGCCGTATCGGAATTCGCGAGGACGACACCGAACACACCCCCCTTCTGATCGACTGGCGGGCACCGGTCGCCCGGCCCTTCTATCTCGCCACCGGACATATGCCCATGGGCCTGCGCAGGCGCAGGCACATCACCACCGACGGCCGCACGGTCACCGAGCTGCACGACGAGATCCTCGATCTCGGGGATCGTGAACGCAGCGGTTTCGAGGACCCGAGCGGCGACGCCGTGCTGCTCGCCGCGCTCGACTCCGCCCGTACCGGCCGCATGGGTGACATCGTGCGGACCATCCAGGCGGAGCAGGACCGCATCATCCGTGCCCCGCACCGCGGCGTCCTGGTCGTCGAGGGCGGGCCCGGCACGGGCAAGACGGCGGTCGCCCTGCACCGTGCGGCCTTCCTGCTGTACGAGCACCGTGAGCTGCTGGCCAAGCGCGCGGTCCTGGTCGTGGGCCCCAATCCGGCCTTCCTCCGCTACATCGGCGAGGTGCTGCCCGCTCTCGGCGAGACCGGGGTGCTGCTCGCCACGCAGGCCGAGCTCTTCCCCGGTGTCCACGCCCGCGGCACCGACACCCCCCGCGCGGCAGCCGTCAAGGGCGGTGCGGCAATGGCCGAGGCGCTCGCCCTCGCCGTACGCGACCGGCAGGGGCTGCCCGAGCCCGGCGTGCCGGTGGTCATCCCGCACGACGACGGGGATCTCGTCCTGGACCGGGAGATCGCCCACGAGGCCCGCCGGGCGGCCCGCGAGACCCGTCTGCCGCACAACCTCGCCCGCCCGTACTTCGCGTTCCACGTCATCGACGCCCTCACCGCCCAGCTCACCGAACGCATCGGCGCCGATCCGTACGGCGGCCCCAACTTCCTCGGCCCGGACGACATCGCCCAGCTCGGCAAGGGCGTCGCCGCGAGCGAGGAGGTGCACGCGGCCGTCGGGGCGCTGTGGCCGGCCCTCACCCCGGAGGACTTCCTCGCCGACTATCTGGCCGAGCCGGTGCACGTGCCGGAGGAGGACGCCGAGGCCATCCGGCGCGCTCCCGGGGACCGGGAGTGGACCCCGGCCGATGTGCCGCTCCTCGACGAGGCGGCCGAACTGCTCGGCTCGGACGACAGCGCCGAGCGGGCCGCCGCCGAGGCCGAGCGCCTGCAGAGGGTCGCCTTCGCGCAGGGAGTGCTGGATCTGTCCCGGGGTTCGGAGACATACGAGTTCGAGGACGAGGAGTCCGAGGTCCTGGCCGCCCACGATGTCATCGACGCCGAACGGATGGCGGAGCGGCACGAGGAGGCCGACCACCGGAGCGCGGCGGAGCGGGCCGCCGCCGACCGGACGTGGGCGTTCGGGCACATCATCGTCGACGAGGCACAGGAACTGTCGCCGATGGCCTGGCGGTTGCTGATGCGCCGGTCACCGACGCGCTCGATGACCCTGGTCGGCGATCCGGCGCAGACCTCCGAGGAAGCGGGCGTCGGCTCGTGGGAAGGGATCCTGGAGCCGTACGTCGGCGACCGCTTCGAGCACGTCAGGCTGGGGGTCAACTACCGTACGCCCGCGGAGATCATGGAGCTGGCAGCCGGCGTCGTACGGGCCGAGGACCCGTCGTTCGAACCGCCCGGGTCCGTACGGTCCACCGGCCGGACGCCGTGGACGCGGGACGCCGGGGCGGATCTGGCGGGCGCGGTGGCGAGGGCCGTCGCGGAGATGACGCCCGAGGAGGGGCGCCTCGCGGTGATCGCGCCGCGCGCCCTGCACGAGGAGATCGCGTCCGCGCTCGACGGAGTCACGGCCGGCGCCGAACCCGACCTCACCCGTTCCGTGGTGCTGCTCGGCCCGCGTGAGGCCAAGGGGCTCGAATTCGACCATGTCCTGGTCGTGGAGCCGGGCCGGTTCGGGACCAGCGACCTGTACGTGGCGCTCACCCGGGCGACGCAGCGCCTGGGCATCGTCCACAGGGAAGAACTGCCCGAGTCACTGCGCTGACCCCGCAGGGCGGGCCGCGGCCGAGGGACGCGGCCCGCCCCGCAGGTCACGGGCGTTCGCGGCGCCGGTCCCCGGCGGACCTGCCGCGATCGGCACGAGCAGGGGCCGAGGGCCGCCGACGCGCGGCCTTGAGCGGCTGCCGTCGCGGCCGGCCTCCCCGGCCCGGGAGGGCCCGGTCCCGGTCAGCCGGCGAATCCCGGCACCACCAGACCCGACTCGTACGCGATCACCACCGCGTGGGTCCGGTTCTGCGCACCGAGCTTGGTCAGCACGTTCCCGACATGGGTCTTGACGGTCTCCGGGCTCACCGTGAGTGCCCGGGCGATCTCCGGGTTGGACCGGCCGGTGGCCATCAGCCGCAGCACCGCCTCCTCGCGCCCCGTCAGCGCCGCCCTCGGCAACGCCTCGGCGGAGTTCTGCGGGCGGGCGGTGACCATCTGGCGCAGGGCCGCCGGGAAGAGGATCGCCTCGCCCGCCGCCACCACCCGTACCGCCTCCGCGATCCGCCGGACCGGGAGCCGCTTGAGCACGAATCCGCTGGCCCCCGCGCTGAGCGCGGCGGTGATGTGGTCGTCGTTCTCGAAGGTGGTGATCACCACGACCTTCGGCGGGTCGGGCGATTCGGCGAGGAGCGTCCGGGTGGCCTCGATGCCGTTGCGGCGCGGCATGCGCACATCCATCAGGACCACGTCCGGCCGCAAGCGCCGGGCCTGCTCGACCACCTCGACCCCGTCGCAGGCCTCCCCGACCACCGTGATCTGCGGCTGTGCCGCGAGGAGTGTGCGCAGACCGCTGCGAGTCACCTCGTCGTCGTCCGCGATCAGGAGGGTGACAGCGGTGGTGGCGGGGCCGGGCGTCGTGGCGGCAGCCGTGTCGGGGCCCGTCATGCCGACACCCGTATCGGCAGGCGGACCGCCAGGCGCCAGTGCCCCGCCCCGTCGGGGCCCGCCTCGAACTCGCCGTGCAGCAGCCGCACGCGCTCGGCGAGGCCGGGCAGGCCGTGTCCGGACGTCGGGAAGGCACCCCGGCCCGTACCCGCGCCCGTACTCGTCCCCGGCCCGGTCCGGTTGACCACACGGAGCTCCAGTTCGTCCCGCGCGGTCACCACCCCGACCTGGATCGGGCCGCCCGTTCCGTGCCGCAGGGCGTTCGTCAGCCCCTCCTGCAGGATCCGGTAGGCCGCCCGGGAGAGCGTCCCCTGCACCTGCGCCGGATCACCCGTCAGCTCCGGCTCGACCGTCGCGCCCGCGTGCCGCAACCGGTCGATCAGCTCGGGCAGATCGGCCAGGGTCCGGGTCGGCGCCGTCTCCGCCTTCTCCTCGCGCAGCACGCCCAGCACGTAGTCCAGGTCCTCCAGCGCGGCCCGGGTCGAATCCTCGATGCTGCGCAGGGCGGCCCGCGCCGCCACCGGGTCGGCGGCGAGCACCTCACCCGCCACCGCCGCCTGGATCGTGGCCGCGGTCAGCGTGTGCCCGATCGAGTCGTGCAACTCGTGGGCCAGCCGGTTGCGTTCGGCCAGCTGCCGCTCCCGCTCGGCCGCCAGCGCCAGCCGCTCGGCCGACGACGGCCCCAACAGCCGTGGCGCCAGCCACCGCAGCGCGTTCGACACCGCGACGCACACAGCCGCCGCCAGCAGTACGCAGCCGAGCGCCACCGCCCAGCTGCCCCAGCCACCCGTCACCCGCACCGACTTGCCGAACAGGCTCAGTCCCGCCTCGGCGTCGAGCCAGTTCCCCGGCAGTGTCAGTCCCGCGAGGACCAGCACCCCGCTCACCAGCGCCCCCGCCCACCCCAGTGCCATGTGCAGCAGCAGCCAGAGAGGAGTCCGCCAACGGCCGGAGCCGGACGGGTCCGCGCCCCCGCGTACGGGCACCGGATCCGGAAGCCGCACCTTCAGCAGGCGGCGGGCGGACCCGGTCAGCACCCGCCGCGTGGTGCGGGCGAGGCCGGCCGCGGCGACCAGTGCCGCCCAGACCAGCAGGGTCAGAGCGGCCTGCACCCCGTACGGCGCCGAGCTCCACGCCAGCGCCGGAAGCGCGGCCAGAGGCAGCAGCGGAGCGCTCGCCATCGCGCCGAGAAAGGCGAACAGCACGCCCGAATAAGTGGAGCCGCGCAGGAACGGCCGTATTCCCCTGGTCATAGTCGGCCAGTATGGCCGCTCGGCTCACGGCCTTCCTCCCTCGTTCGGGGGAGGACCTTTTCCCGCCTTCTCGCGATGTGCGGCCATGCCTCCGGAATCAATGATCGTGTCCTGCCCAGTCGAAACGGGAGGAACGACGGATGAACACGCAAGGAATGGCGGCGCCGACGCCGCATCACATGGCGCCGTCCGGAAAACCCGGCCACGGCACGCGGCCCCCGGCCGGCGAGGCGGGCAGGGGCGGCACGGCCACGGCAGCCATGGTGCTGGGTGTCATCGGCCTGTTCACCTCGGTCTTCTTCGTGGGTGGACTGCTCGGCGTCATCGGCACGGTCCTGGGCATCGCCGGCCTGAGGACGGCCGGGCGGACCGGCGTCGGCCGGGGCCGGGCCATCACCGGAGTGGTGACGTCGGTCCTCGCGATCGCACTGTCCATTCTGTTCGCCCTCTTCATGGCCTGGTACGCGAACAAGACGCAGGAGTGCTACCGGCCCGACAGCTTCCAGGAATACACGCGGTGCGTCAGCCGGAACCTCACCGGAAACTGACCGGCGACTTGCTTCCCGGTCGGTACGGCGTACGACAAATGCTGTTCGGCAGCCGCGATTTCGCCCCCGACCGCTCTTCTCTCTTCACCCATCACCCGACAAGGACGAGCATCACGGTGCGAAAAACACGCATAGCCTCTCTTCTGGCCGTTGGCGCCGCGTCGACTCTGATGACGACGCTGACACCCGCCACGACCCTTGCCGCATCGCGGCCCCCCGCGGCCCAGGACCCCGTCCGGCAGTACACGCAGCAGATGCTCCACTGGCAGCGCTGCGACGCGAAGACGCCCGCCGCCTTTCAGTGCGCGACTCTCGAGGTGCCACTGGATTACGGCGATCCCGGTGGCAGAAGGCTCGACATCGCGGTGAACCGGCTGAAGGCAAGCAGTACGAAGGAACGCCGCGGCGTGCTGCTGTTCAACCCCGGCGGCCCCGGCGCGTCGGGCCTGAGCATGCCGGCCGACATGGAGGCGTACCTCCCCCAGGAGGTGAAGCGGCGGTACGACCTGATCGGGTTCGACCCGAGAGGCATCGGGCAGAGCTCCCCCCTCGGCTGCGGCCTGACCCCCGACGAGCTGAACCCCGACCGCCCCTACCACGCCGAGACCTTCGCGAAGGACGTGCGATGGGCCCGCACGGTGGCCGACAAGTGCCAGGCCAAGGAGGGTGACAAGCTGCGGCACATCACCACCCGCAACACCGCGCGCGACATGGACGTCATCCGTGCCGCCCTGGGGGAGAAGAAGATCTCCTACTTCGGGGGCTCGTACGGCACCTATCTCGGCGCCGTCTACATGCAGATGTTCCCCCGGCGATCCGACCGCTTCGTGCTGGACAGCGCGACCGACCCCGCGCGGTTCGGGCGGGGCACCTTCCAGCAGATGGCGGAGGGAACCGAGCCCGCTTTCGTGAGGTGGAGCCGGTGGACCGCCCGGCGGCACGCGCCGTACCGACTGGGCAGGACCCCGGCGGAGGTCCGCAAGACCTTCTGGGACATCGTCGCCCGGGCCGACCGCAAGCCCATCGACACCGACGAGGGGCCCCTCACCGGTGACGACATCCGCGCCATGCGCCACATGTTCTTCCGGGCGCAGAAGGCCGCCGACTGGATCACCGGCCTGAAGAAGGCCGCCGAGGAGGCCGGTCCCGCCACGCCGGCGCCCGACCCCGAGCTCCCGCCGGAGAACCAGATCGCGAGCCTCTGGGCGGTCATGTGCGGCGACACCGCCCGCTCGTGGCCGCGCGACCCCGAGCAGTACCGGCGCGACGCCGTCCGCGACAAGGCCCGGTATCCGCTGTACGGCGATTTCGCGTCCACCATCAAGCCGTGCGCCTTCTGGAAGCCGGGCACCGAGGCCCCGACCGAGGTGGACAACGAGGTCGAGGCACTGATCCTGCAGAACGAGTGGGACTCCCAGACCCCCCTGGCGGCCGCCGAGGGCATGCACCGGGCCCTGCACGGCTCCCGGATGATCACGGTCGCGGGAGGAGAGGGGCACGGCGTCTACGGCAACGAGTCCTGCGCGGACGGGCCCGCCACGGTCTACCTGACCACGGGCAGGCTCCCGTCCGAGGACCTGACCTGCCATGCGCCGGCCGGGTGATGAACAGCCGCCTCCCCGGATGCCGCAGGGCATCTCTTACGATCCCCTGACGCGCCGCACCGGAACCGGCCGTGCGATGCGCCCGCGGCCTAGCGTGGGAGCCATGCGCGTACTGGTTACCGGTGGAGCCGGATTCATCGGGTCGGAGATCGTCCGTACCCTCACGTCGGCGGGGCATCAGGCAGTCGTGTTCGACGCACTGCTGCCTTCGGTGCACGGTGCGGCAGCGGACCCCGCGGACGGTGATGCCGAGCGGATCGTCGCGGACGTCCGCGATCGGGAGGCGGTGGACAGGGCGCTACGGGGCATCGACGCGGTGTGCCATCAGGCAGCGATGGTCGGCCTGGGAAACGACTTCGCGGACGCGCCCGAGTACGTCGGGTGCAACGATCTCGGGACGGCGGTGCTGCTGGCGGCGATGGCCGGGGCGGGCGTGCGAAGCCTGGTCCTGGCCGGTTCGATGGTGGTCTACGGCGAGGGGCGTTACGACTGTCCCCGCCACGGCACGGTCCGGCCGGGACCGAGGGCGGTGGCCGACCTGGACGCGGGCCGGTTCGAGCCGCACTGCCCGTCCTGTGGTGCGGAGTTGGCGCCCGGCCTGGTCACCGAGGAAGCGCCCACGGACCCGCGCAATGTGTACGCGGCCACCAAGCTCGCCCAGGAACATCTCACCGCGGCCTGGGCGCGCGCGACGGGCGGGTCCGCGGTGTCGCTGCGTTACCACAACGTGTACGGACCGGGGATGCCGCGCGACACACCGTACGCTGGTGTCGCCTCCTTCTTCCGGTCGGCCCTGGCCCGCGGGGAGGCCCCCCAGGTCTTCGAGGACGGCTGCCAGCGGAGGGATTTCGTCCATGTGCGGGATGTGGCCGCCGCGAACGCGTTGGCGCTGGAAGCCGTCGAAGGACACGGGCCGGGCGGTTTCGTCGTCTACAACACCGGGAGCGGTGATCCCCGCACCATCGGCGAGATGGCCTCGGCACTGGCCCAGGCCCATGGCGGGCCTGCTCCGGAGGTCACCGGCGCATACCGGCTCGGTGATGTACGCCATGTCACCGCGGACTCGCGGCGGCTGAGGGACGAGCTGGGCTGGAAACCGCGGGAAGGGTTCGCCAAGGGAATGGCGGAGTTCGCGACGGCCCCGTTGCGGGGCGGGGACCCGGACGCCGGACGGGCCTGAACGCTTCGCACCGATGGGGTCCCGCCCGGATGCCGAAGGGGACGGATCATGCGCATGGCAGGGGGAGCGTGATCTCGAAGCAGCAGCCGCCGGCCACGTTGCGAACGCCCGCGTGACCCCGGTGCGCCTCGACGATGCCGCGCACGATGGCGAGCCCGAGGCCCGCACCGGCCGGGGGTGTCCGGGCATGGCTGCCGCGCCAACCGGTGTCGAAGACCCTGGGCAGGTCCTCCTCGGGGATCCCGCCGCAGCCGTCGGTCACCGAGAGGACCACGGTGTCGTCACCGCGTCGCGCCGTCACCGCGACCGTCCCGTCGGCGGGGGTGCGGCGGATCGCGTTGATCAGGAGGTTGTCCAGGACCCGGCTCATCTCCTTGCTGTCGACCTCCACCGGAACGGCGTCGATGCGGTTCCCGACCAGCCGTACACCGTGCTCGACGGCCAGCGGATCAGCGCCCGCGAGGGCGTCACCGACCAGGTCGTGGACCGAGGTGCGGGTGGGCGACAGGGTGAGCGACCCGGCATGGATCCTGGAGAGCTCGAAGAGATCGCCGACCATGTCGTTCATGCGCTCCACCTCTGCGCGGATCTGCCGCAGGTACCGCCGGGAGTCGGTGGCCATGCCGTCCTCCAGCGCCTCGGACATGGCCCGCAACCCGGCGAGCGGCGTCCGCAGGTCGTGCGAGATCCAGGCAACGAGCTCACGCCGTGATGCCTCCAGTGCGCGCTCCCGGTCGCGGGAACTGTCGAGCTTGGCACTGGTGGCAGCCAACTCCCTGGCCAGGGAGGCGAGTTCGGCAGTCGCCTGCTCCGTGGGAGGGGCGAACGTCCCGCCGTCACCGAACGAGCGGGCCGCGAGCGTCAGGTCGCGGCTCCTGGCGGCGACCCAGCGGCCCAGCAGCACCGCGGTGGCGAGGGACACCGCGGCGGCCATGGCGACCACAGTGGTGACAACGGTCAGATCGTGCGGCGACAGGAACATCGCCCAGGCGACCGCGAGCGTCCCGGCGAGCATCGCGGTCACGGCGACAGCGGCGACGACGGAGACCGACACCACGAGCGAGCGATGCCGGAAGAACCGCAGGGCGAGCGCGCCGAGCAGTCCGGCCACCGCGGCACCCAGGAACGCGAAGAGCGCGATGAGGAGGATGTCGGTCATGACGGGCCCGCACCGGGATGTGGGTCCGGTGCCGGGTCCAGGCGGTAGCCCACACCCCACACCGTCTGGATCAGCCGTGGACGGGCCGGGTCCGTCTCGACCTTCCCGCGCAGCCGCCGCACGTGGACCGTCACCGTCGACAGGTCGCCGAAGTCCCAGCCCCAGACCTCCCGCATCAGTTCCTCCCGGGTGAAGACCTGGGAAGGGTGACGCAGAAAGAAGGAGAGCAGGTCGAACTCCCGCAGGGTGAGGGCCAGTTCGCGGCCCTCGCGGGTGGCGCGGCGGGCCACGGGGTCGAGGTGGAGTCCGGCACCCCGCAACGGGGCCGGGGGCGAGGCGGCGGTGGGCGCCGCGGCGCGGGCCCGGCGCAGCACCGAGTCGACGCGCAGCACCAGTTCGCGCGGGCTGAACGGCTTGGTGACGTAGTCGTCCGCGCCCGTCTCCAGGCCGAGGACGCGGTCGTCCTCGTCCCCGCGCGCCGTGAGCATGATGACCGGCACGTAACCGTGGGCCCGCATCCGGCGGCAGACCTCGAATCCGTCCATGCCGGGCAGCATCAGATCGAGGACGACCAGGTCCGGCCTGCGGCCGGTGAAGCACCCCAGGGCCGTCGGGCCGTCGTCCGCCCGCTCGACGTCGTACCCCGCCCGGACCAGGTAGCTGACGACGACCTCGGCGACCGTCGGATCGTCGTCGACGACCAGGACGTGACCGCGCCCGGTTCCGGGGCAGGGGCGATCGCCTGGGCCTGAACCGGCCGGGATGTTCTCCATCCCGCCACCCTGGCACGCAGGTGCGGCACGCACGGGCCCGGTCCGCTGCCATCGGGCCGACGTCCATTTTTCGTAAGAAAATGGAGCCCGGAATGTCGGATTCTGCTCCGTAGGGTGAGCGGCGTGACCGATTCCCCCCTGGCGGGCCCGCCGTCCGCCCAAGTCCCTGCCCCGCATGCCGATGTCGTCCTGCCCTGCCTGGACGAGGCCGCGGCGCTGCCCCGGGTGCTGGACGCCGTCCCGGACGGCTGGCGCGCGATCGTCGTCGACAACGGCTCCACCGACGGGTCGGCCGAACTGGCCCGCTCGCTCGGTGCCACGGTCGTGCACGAGCCGCGACGCGGCTTCGGCGCCGCCTGCCATGCCGGACTGCTCGCCGCCGAGGCGGAGTTCGTCTGCTTCTGCGACTGCGACGGCTCCCTCGACCCCGGCCTGCTCCCCGCCTTCGTACGCCGGATCGCCGACGGCGAGACCGACCTGCTCCTCGGCCGCCGCTGCCCCGAGGGCCGCGGTGCCTGGCCGCTGCACGCCCGCGTCGGCAATGTCGCGCTGGCCCGGATGCTGCGCCGCCGCACCGGTCTGCGGCTGCACGACCTCGGCCCGATGCGGGCCGGGCGCCGGGCGGATCTGCTGGCGCTCGGTCTCACCGACCGGCGCAGCGGCTACCCGCTGCAGATGGTGGTCCGCGCGGCGGACGCCGGGCTGCGGGTCGCGGAGACCGACGTCCCGTATCTCCCCCGCAGCGGGAAGTCGAAGGTCACCGGCACCTGGCGGGGCACCTGGCAGGCGGTGCGCGACATGCGCGCGGTGCTGCTTCAGCCACCGGCCGGGACGGCTGCGGGGACCGTGCGTCCGGGGGTGCCCCGGTGAGCGCCCCGGCCGGGCCCGGTGCGGCCGAGGACCTGTCGGGCCCCACGACCGTGCTGGTCATCGCCAAGGAACCGCTGCAGGGCCGGGTCAAGACCCGGCTCACCCCGCCGTTCACGCCCGCCCAGGCCGCCCGGCTCGCCGAGGCGGCGCTCGGTGACACCTTGCGGACCGTGTGCACCCTGCCCGCCCGGCGCCGTGCCGTCGTCCTCGAAGGACAGCCCGGACCGTGGCTGCCGCCCGGCATCGAGGTGCTGCCGCAAGGCACCGGCAGCCTCGACGAACGGCTTGCCGACGCCTTCGCCCGCTGTACCGGCCCGACTCTCCTCATCGGCATGGACACCCCCCAGATCACCGCCGCCCATCTGGCCGCCGCCCTCGGCCCCGCCGCCTGGGACGGCTGCGACGCCTGGTTCGGACCGGCCGACGACGGCGGCTTCTGGGCGCTCGGACTGGCGGTCCCCGCACCGGAACTCCTGCTCGGCGTTCCCATGTCCGTACCCGAGACCGGAGCGGTCCAGCGACGACGCCTGGTCGACGCCGGGCTGACCGTGCGCGACCTGCCGCGGTTGCGTGATGTGGACACCGCACAGGACGCCGTAGCTGTCGCCGCCGCGGCGCCGCACGGCCGGTTCGCCGCGACGCTCGCCCTGCTGACCCCGGCGCAGACCCGGTGAACCCGGCCCCTCACCGCAGCGGGCCGGGCACGGCACCCCCGCCCGCCGACCGAGGCCCCACGCCCTGGGGCACCGATCCGTACGCCCATGCGCTGCGCAACGGTCATGGACCGCTCTTCCTCCGCCGTACCGACGGCTGGCTGCTGCCGCTGGACGTCGAACGCTGGTGCGCGAACGCCGACGCCGCCGACCTGTCGGCACTGGGCCGCTGCGAAGGCCCCGTTCTGGACATCGGCTGCGGGCCCGGCCGGCTGGTCGCCGAACTCGCCGTCCGCGGCCATCGCGCGCTCGGCATCGACATCAGCGAGACCGCCGTCGCCCACGCCCTCCGGCTCGGGGGAGCGGCGCTGCACCGCTCCGTCTTCGACCCGCTGCCGGGCGAGGGCCGCTGGGGCACCGTCCTGCTCCTCGACGGCAACATCGGCATCGGCGGGAACCCCCCTCGCCTCCTGCGCCGCACGGCCGACCTGCTCGCCCCGGGCGGTCTGCTCATCGCCGAGACGACACCGCAGGACATCGACGAGAGGGTCCGGGTCCGGCTGGACGACGGACGCGGCACGGCGGCCACCGGGACCGGTGCCGACGGCCCCTTTCCCTGGGCCCGGCTCGGCACACCGGCCCTGCTGCGATACGCGCGGGCGTACAGCTGGCAGCCCGTCGATCAGTGGGAGGCGGGCGGCCGCCCCTTCGTTTCCCTGCGCCGCAGCCGGGCGGTACGGACGACGAGCAGCAGCGCCGAGCCCGCGAACAGCAACCCCGTGATCAGCAGCCAGTTCCCCAGGAACACATCGAGGGACAGCCCGCTGTAGGGCTCGTACCGCACCGCGCGCCGGGTGATCAGCGGCCACCACATCAGCAGCAGCAGACCGGAGAGGAAGGCCGGTACGCGGAGGTGATTGACCAGCCGGGTACGGGGTCCGAGCGCCCGGCGCAGGGCCAGGTCCGCCGACGCGTACAGCGGCAGCAGCACGAGATCGTGCAGGAGCGCGGAGCCGACGAACCACACCACGATCGCGAACGTGTCGCCCGCCAGCAGCCGTACGCCCGCATAGCCCGCGAGGGCGAAGGTCGCGGCCAGCAGGAGGAGATGCAGCGGCCCCTCCCCGTACCAGCGCCTGAGAACCACTCGCGGATCCACCCGTTTCCCCGCCTTCCCGTTCACAGTGCCCCGAACGTCAGCCGGGCCACCCATTTGGTGTTGAGCACACCGGGGGCCGCCGGGACGATGATCCGTGCCGGATAGCCGTGATCGAGCGAGAGGGTCTCGCCGTTGACCTGCAGGGCCAGCAGCGCGCGCGGGTCGCGTACCTGGTTGTCGCGGAGCGCTGCCTCCCGGAACGCCCCGCTGTGCTGGACGGACTCCACCAGCACCCCCGGCGGCCGGTCCGGATACCCCACGAGGGCCGCGAGATCCCTCAGACGCACTCCGCGCCACCACTGGTCCGACGTCGACCAGCCCTCCACGCACGCGATCGGCAGCGCCGCACTGTACTGGTCCATGGCCAGCAGCTGTTTCCTGCTGAGCCGGATCCTCCCGGCGGGTCCGCTGACGGTCAGCCGCCAGTCCCGCCCCGTATCGGCCGCCGTCACTCCGGCGACCGCGGCCGTCTTGTTGATCTGGAAGCCGTTCGGACCCTGGCCCGGTTCGGCGGCGCCGCGCGGGGTGAGGAGGGAGATCTGCCGCAGCGGCCCGTCGAAACTCCGGCCCGCCGACGTGATCAGCAGCAGCAGCGACCCACCACCCGTCATGGCGAGTGCTCCGCGCCGGGAGATGGTCGGCACAGCGGGGTCGGGTGCGGCCAGTTCATCCGCCTCGCCCGGCGCGGAGCCCTCCAGCCGGCCGCCCCGCAGCACCCGGACGGCCCGCGGCAGCTTCAGCCCGGTATGGGCGAGGAACGCGGCGAAGAACACCCACGCCCCGTAGAAGTGCAGCGGGTAGAACGACCCCGGGAACACGTACTCCAGCTGGATGTTGAGCAGTCCGGTGATGAACTCGAACAGCGCCCCGCCGACGAGCAGCAGCAGCGACACCCGCTCCAGCGCATGCCCCACCGACCGGACCGGCGGCAGCACGAAGAGCTTCGGGATCACCGACCAGAGCTTCGCCAGCAGTACGGGGACGAGGACGATGCCCACCGTGACGTGCAGCCCCTGCGTCAGCCGGTACAGCCAGTGCGGGCCGGTCGGCCAGGCGAAGAGATAGAACCCCAGCAGACCCTTGTCCGGCGTCTTGTCGTTGACCGGGGCGAGGTCCGGGTTGTACGCGGCGTACGACAGCAGACCGGTCACGAACAGCAGGGTGAGCCCGGCGAGCAGGACCAGCCCGAGCACCGCCGTGAACCGGACGCCGCGCACCGGGCTGCGCCAGAACCCGGGCGCGGAGGGAAGCCGCCCGGCGAAGGCCGGGACACGACCCGATGCCGATCCCGGAGGCGCGGAGGGGGAGCCTTTTCCGAAACGTCTGTCACCCATGTCCCGAAGCTATGTCCGGGACGCCCGGCCACAGGGTGTACGACTCCTGACGAAACTCTGACGTCACACCCCGGAGCAGGCAGCCGGAGCAAGATCTGACGGTTCGGTGACACGATCCCGTGGCATCACGCACAACCGCCCCGCTGTGCATAGCGTGCCTTCGTGAAGACCGAGGACCGCACGGAACACCCCACCATGGACGAAACAGGTCACCGAACCGGCCGCCGCGCCGACTTGATCGCCGCGGCGGCGGGCGTTCTCCTCGTCACCGCCGCCGTGCTCGTCGGCCGGTCGATCCAGGACGCCGACGGAAGCCTCCAGGTCCACTGGCCTCCCCTGCTGGCGTCCTGGTACCCGCACGCCGGCCCCGGCACCCCGGCGGCCGTCGCCGTGGCTGTGGCCGTCGTCGCGTACGGCCCGCCGCTGGCCGACCGTATCCGCTGGCGGGTGCTGCTCCCGGCCGCCTGGGCGGCGTCGCTCGCCTGGGTCTTCTCGCTGGCGCTGATCGACGGCTGGGGCCGGGGCATCGCCGGACGTCTCACCACCAGGCACGAATATCTCCATGCCATCGACCGCTTCAAGGACATCGGTGCGGCCCTGCGCGGCTTCGACGACCACATCCTGCTCGGCTCCCCGGACAACTGGCCCACCCATGTCGCCGGTCATCCGCCGGGCGCCACGCTCATCTTCGTCCTGCTCGACCGCATCGGGCTGGGCGGCGGATCCTGGGCCGGGAGCTGGTGCATCGTCGCCGGCGCCTCCGCCGTCCCGGCCGTCCTGATCGCACTCCGGGTCCTGACCGACGAACGCCTCGCCCGCCGCGCAGCCCCGTTCCTGGTCCTCGCACCGGTCGCGGTGTGGATCGGCGCCTCGGCGGATGCCTGCTTCGCCGCCGTCGCCGCCTGGTCCGTGGCACTCCTCGCCCTGGCCGCGACCCGTCGGGTCCGCCTGCCCATGGCCGCCGCATTCGCCTCGGGCCTGCTGTTCGGGCTGACCTGCTACCTCAGTTACGGTCTGACGCTGATGGCGATCCCGCTCCTGGCCGTCCTCGCCCTCACCCGTACCGCCCGCCCCGTCCCCCTCCTCCTCGCCGGAGCGCTGGTCGTCCCGGTCCTCTTCACCCTGGCGGGCTACGACTGGTGGGAGGGCTACCGGCTGCTGGTCGAGCGCTACTACCAAGGGGCCGGCGGAATCCGCCCGTACTCCTACTGGGTCTGGGCGAATCTCGCCTGCACCACGATCGCCGCGGGTCTCGCCACGGTCGCCGGACTCCGCCGAGCCGCGGTCGGCACCCCCGGAGCCGTAAGAGCCCTGCGCACCGGCACCACCCATGCGTCCCAGCGGCTGATCCTGCTCACTCTGATGACACTCCTGGCGCTCCTGGCCGCCGACCTGTCCGGGATGAGCAAGGCGGAGACGGAACGCATCTGGCAGCCCTTCATCCTCTGGCTGCTGCCCACCGCCGCCCTTCTGCCCACCGGCACCCGGCGCGGCTGGCTGACCGCACAGGCTGTCGTCGCCCTGCTCGTCAACCACCTGCTGCTGACCGGGTGGTGACGAGCGGGACCGCTGCGGGGCAGGACGGATCCATATCGACGTCCCGGATCGCCGACAAGCACCGACGGGTGCGGGTGGGTGAGGCGGATGGCGTCGCCGCCGATGCGCGACGGTCACCATGTCCCTGTGCGGTGATCACGTGATGGAGCAGCCGACCGGGACCTTCTCCCGGATTCTCCCGCACGATCTCCGGAGTTTGATCCTCCATCCGTGCGACTGACTCGCGGTCGCCGGGTGGTCCGTAGTCCAGCTCCAGCCGCCGGGGACCTTTCTCGCAGCCGGTCTGACGGTCAGTCGATCGGATCATATGCGGTATGCGTCCAACGGCTCGTCATCGCAGTTTGGTTGCGGAGTGCCGCCCACCCTCTCCACAATGAGCTACATAGAGTGACGGGTAGTCACATAGCGTGTGTGGCTGCGGTGCGCTGTCGGCTCCCACGGTATGTCCGCTCGCGGCCGCCCTTCCTGACGAAGCGAGGCATTCGTGATCCCATATGCGGGCAAGGAACGCGGGCCGCAGGGCGGCCCGGTACCGGACCGGGGCAGGCTTGGGCCACGCCTGGGCATCTTGCGGCTGGTCATCGGGGCCCTGACCATGCTGGCCATGCTGGCGGGACTGTCCCTGCCGGTCCTGGCTGCGGCCCCGGCGCAGGCGGCCGCCCCCACGCCGAACGCCTACGTCACCAATTTCAATTCGGACACGGTGTCGGTGATCGACACGGCCACGAATACGGTCACCGGCACCATCACCGTCGGCGCTGCCCCGTTCACTGTGGCCATCACCCCCGACGGCGCCCACGCCTACGTCACCAATTTCGGTTCGACGACGGTGTCGGTGATCGACACGGCCACGAACACGGTCACCGCCACCATCACCGTCGGCACCAGCCCGGTCGGTGTGGCCATCACCCCCGACGGCAACCATGCCTACGTCGCCAATTTCGGGTCCAACACGGTGTCGGTGATCGACACCGCGACGAACACGGTCACCGACACCATTGCCGTCGGCGCCGGCCCGGTCGGTGTGGCCTTCACTCCCGACGGCAACCACGCCTACGTCACCAATGAGAACGCGAACACGGTGTCGGTGATCGACACGGCCACGAACACGGTCACCGCCACCATTCCCGTCGGCACCACCCCGGCCTTTGTGGCCATCACCCCCGACGGCACCCACGCCTACGTCGCCAATGAGAACTCCAACGACGTGTCGGTGATCGACATCGCGACGAACACGGTCACCGCCACCATTCCCGTCGGCAACAACGCGGTCGGTGTGGCCATCACTCCCGACGGCAACCACGCCTACGTCACGAATCAGAACTCGGACACGGTGTCGGTGATCGACACGGCCACGAACACGGTGACCGCCACCATCCCCGTCGGCACCACCCCGGTCGGTGTGGCCTTCACCCCGGATGGCGCCCACGCCTACGTCGCCAATCGGAACTCGGACACGGTGTCGGTGATCGACACGGCCACGAACACGGTCACCACCACCATCCCCGTCAGCAATGGCCCCATCGGTGTGGCCATCGGCACGCCGCCGTTCCCCTCCCTGACCGTCACCAAGACGCACCACGGCGCGTTCGTTCGGGGCAAGAGGAACACTTACGGGATCACGGTCACCAACCACGGCACCGGCCCGACCGACGGCACCGCCGTCACCGTGACCGACACCCTGCCGGCGGGGCTGACCCCCGTTTCGCTCCGCGGTACCGGATGGGCCTGCACCCGCGCCACACTGACCTGCACCCGCAGCGACACCCTTGCCCCCGGCGGCAGCTACCCGACGATCACGCTCACGGTCGAGGTGTCCTGCAGGGCGCCGAAGCAGGTCACCAACACCGCCACGGTCGGCGGAGGCGGCAGCACCCCCGCCACCGCCACCGACCCCACCGTCATCAAGCGCGGCGGACACTGCGAAAAGCACCACTACGGCAAGCACCACCACGGCAAGCACCACAAGAAGCACAGGCCCGGCAAGCACGACGCCAGACACGGCGCCCCCAGCAAGCAGTAGCCACACCACGGCTGACGACCCGCCACGGACAGCACGCACGACAGGAACACCAGGCGGAAGAAAGGGGGCCGCGCCATCTCCGCATGGCGCGGCCCCCAGCCACGTACAAGTCCTCACAGCCGTACGCCCCAGGCCCCTGGCTCCGGGTTGTTCGGCCATAGCCCAGTGACCCCAGGGCCCAAGGCTGCTCGGCTCTGCCTGGGGCGACGGCGGACGGGATGGCAGCCACCCACCCCAATCCCACTCGACCGGCACCCGCGCGCCGACCTCGCGGATCCCCTCAGCGCACTGGACTACGCGCCGGACGGGCGGCGCCTGCGGCCCGAGGCGCAGGGCAAGACCAGGACCGAGGTGCGCGGCAGGATCCGAGAGTTGAAGAAGGAGGTCGAAGCCGGGGTACGGACGCCCGCGAACTGCACGGTCGCCAACGCGGCCGGCGACTGGCTTGAGCGGGGTCCGAAAGGGCGAGACGAACAGACCGTGGGCAAGAACCGCACGCTCGCGACCAAGCACCTGATCCCGTACATCGGTCGGGCAAAGCTGAAGGACCTCAGCGCCGACGACGTGGACGACCGGCTGACGGCCCGGTCCGAGGCGCTGGCCACCAGGACTCTCCGGTACGTCCTTGCCGTCTTGCGCCGGTCGATCGAGCACGCGCAGCGACGGGTCAAGGCTGTGCGTAACGTTGCCGCCCTCGGCGCCGTGCCGGAAGGCCGGCCTTGAGCCGGAGTGGACGCCCCGGGAGCTCCGGCACCGCTTCGTATCACTGCTCTCGGATCACGGCATCCCACTGGAACGCATCGCCATGCTGGTGGGGCATAGCAGCCAGGCAACGCCGGAGGCGGTTTATCGCAAGCAGCTCCGCCCCGTGATCACGCAGGGAGCGGAGGCAATGGATGAGATCTTCGAGTACGAGCCCGCCCGTACCGCCGGCGAGGCTTGACCAAAAGCCTTTGGCCCCCGTTTGGCCTCCTGGGCATGACAGAGGCCCATTCGCAATCAAGCGAATGGGCCTCTGACCAGCGTCGGGGTGGCGGGATTTGAACCCACGACCTCTTCGTCCCGAACGAAGCGCGCTGCCAAGCTGCGCTACACCCCGATCGCCGCCGATGTCCTGGCGACATCGATTACTTTAGCCCACCCGCGCCCGCAGACGAAATCCGGTTTCTGTTCCGCCGGCCGGGGAAGGGGCCGGGCGCTCAGTCCCGGGCCGTCAGGGTCAGCAGGGTCGCCTCCGGGGGGCAGGCGAAGCGGACCGGGGTGTAGCGGTTGGTGCCGCAGCCGGCCGAGACGTGGAGGTAGGCGCGGCGGTCGTCGACGGAGTGGGTGGAGAGGCCCTTGACCCGGTCCGTGTCCAGGTCGCAGTTGGTGACCAGGGCTCCGTAGAAGGGGATGCAGAGCTGGCCGCCGTGGGTGTGACCGGCCAGGATCAGGGGGTAGCCGTCCCTGGTGAAGGCGTCCAGGGAGCGCAGGTAGGGGGCGTGGACCACGCCGATGGAGAGGTCGGCACCCGTTTCGGGGCCGCCCGCCACCTCCGCGTAGCGGTCGCGCTTGATGTGCGGGTCGTCCAGGCCGGTGAAGGCGATCTCCAGGCCGTCCGTCTTGAGGCGGCCGCGGGTGTTGGACAGGCCCAGCCAGCCCGCCTCGTCGAAGGCGTCGCGCATCGGTTCCCACGGGTTGTGGACGACGCCGACCGCGGGCGCGTTCCCGTTGAGGCCGTGCTTGCCCCGGGCCTTCTCGAAGAGGTAGCGGGCGGGGTTGCGGAGCTTGGGGCCGTAGTAGTCGTTGGAGCCGAAGACGTACACCCCCGGGAACTCCATCAGCGGACCGAGCGCGTCGAGCAGCTCGGGCACGGCCTCGGGGTCGGAGAGGTTGTCGCCGGTGTTCACGACGAAGTCCGGGCGCAGACCGGCCAGCGACTGGAGCCAGGCGCGCTTCTTGCGCTGGCCGCTCACCATGTGGATGTCGGAGACCTGGAGCACGCGCAACGGGCGTGCCCCGTGCGGGAGTACGGGAATGGTGACCCGTCGCAGCCGGAACGAGCGGGCCTCGAATCCGGCGGCGTAGGCGAGACCGGCCGCGCCGATCGCCGCGCCGACTGCCGTGACTTTCAGGGGTACTCCGTAGCGTGCGCGCATGCGCCCATCGTCGCAGACACTGTGCGGCCGACAGAAAACCGGCGGGCGCCGGTCGCCCCGTACCTGCCACAATCAGCACATGACCACGCTCAAGTCCAAGCTCAAGGAAGACCTCACCACGGCCATGAAGGCGCGTGACGAGCTGATCTCGTCCACGCTGCGGCTGACTCTCACCGCCATCACGAAGGAGGAGGTCAGCGGCACGACGGCCCGCGAGCTCTCCGACGACGAGGTGCAGAAGGTGATCGCCAAGGAGGCGAAGAAGCGCCGCGAGGCGGCCGAAGCCTTCGCGCAGGGCGGCCGGACCGAGCAGGCCGAGCGTGAGAAGGCGGAGGGCGAGGTCCTCGACGCGTACCTGCCGAAGCAGCTGAGCGACGACGAGCTGGGCGTGATCGTGGCGTCCGCCGTCGAGGAGGCCAGGGCCGCCGGGGCCGAGGGGCCGCGCGCGATGGGCGCCGTCATGAAGATCGTGAACCCGAAGGTGGCGGGGCGCGCGGACGGCGGCCGGGTGGCCGCCTCGGTGAAGAAGCTCCTCGCGGGCTGAGCCCGCGCGACGTGCGCGGGGTGTCCGCGCAGGGACATGAAAAAGGTGGGGTGCCCGGATCGGGATCGATCCGGGCACCCCACCTTCGTGTCGGGGGACGAGCCGTGCGGCTCAGGGGCCCTGCGTGCCGCCGTTGGTCTGACCGCGGTGGCCGCCGCCGTTGTTCCCGCCGGTCAGGTTCGGCGGGATGGTGATGCCCGGGAACGGGTTCTTGTCGGTGGGCTTCTTGCCCCCGGCGCCGGGCCGTCCCTCGTCACGGCCCCGGCCCCTGTCGCGGCCCCGCTCGTCGTTCCTCGGCGGGTCCGGGATGTCGACCGTGTTGAAGGGGGGAGCGGCCACACCGTTGAGGGCGCCCGTCATCGCGTCACGCCAGATGGGTCCGGGGACCTGCCCGCCGTACACCTTGTCCTGGTACACGCCACCGATCGTGATGTGCTCCATCTCGACGCTCTGGGACGGGCTGCCGACCCAGACCGCGCCGGACATGTTCGGCGTGTACCCGACGAACCAGGCGTTCTTGCGGGCGTCGGTCGTACCGGTCTTGCCCGCGTTGTCGCGGCTCTGGAGACCTGCCTCCTGACCGGTACCGGAGTCGACCACGCCGCGCAGCAGCGTGTTGATGGTGTCGGCCGTCGTCGGCGACATCGCCTGCGAGCAGGAGGTCTTGGGCACCGGGAGCGAGCTGCCGTCGGCCTTGTTGACCGACTCTATGGCGATCGGCGTGCAGTACGTGCCGCGGTTGGCGAAGGCGGCGTACGCGCTGGCCATCGTCAGCGGCGACAGACCGTTGGAGCCGAGGGTCAGGGTCGACGGGTTCTGCGGGAGCTTGGTGCCGTCGCCCTGCACCACGCCGAGCTTGTCGGTCATCTGCGAGACCGGGCACATGCCGATGTCCTGGAGCATCTGGACGAAGTAGGTGTTGACCGACTTCTCCATCGCCTCCTTCAGCGCGTACGGGCCCTTCTCGGTCTCGCTCTCGTTCTCCAGGTGATACTTCGGCACCCCGTCGTTGACCCACGGCTTCCCGCAGGACCGCACCGTGTCCGGGTAGTCCATCTCGTACGGGGACGGATAGACCTGGGTGGCCGGCTTGCCGCCCTCTATGGCCGCGGCGGCGAGGAAGGGCTTGAACGTCGAACCGGTCGGGAAGCCGTAGTTGGAGCCGCCCATGGCCTTGTTGACCGAGTAGTTGTACTGGGTCTCGTTGTTCCCGAAGCCGTACGGCTTGGACTGGCCCATGCCCATGATCCTGCCGGTGCCCGGCTGGACCAGCGTCACGGCCGTCGCGACCTTGTCCGCCTTGTAGACGTGGCTCTTGATCGAGGCCTGCACCGACTGCTGGGACTGCGGGTCGAGCGTCGTCCTGATGGTCAGGCCGCCCCGGTTCCAGATCTTGGCCCGGTCCTCCTTGGTCTTACCGAAGACCGGGTCGGTGAGGAAGACATGGCGTACGTAGTCGCAGAAGAAGCCGGCGCCGCTGACGGCGGTGATGCAGCCGTTCTGCGGCTTCTTGACCTTCAGCTTGATCGGGTTCGCCTTCGCCTTGTCGGCCTCGGCCTGCGTGATGTCCCCGACGTCCGCCATGCGCTGGAGCACCATGTTGCGGCGCTTGGTGGCCTCGGCCGTGTCGTTGACCGGGTCGTAGCGGCTGGGCGACTGCACGACGCCGGCCAGCAGCGCGGACTCCTCCAGCGTCAGGTCCTTCGCCGACTTGGAGAAGTAGCGCTGGGAGGCGGCCTCGATGCCATAGGCCTGCTGTCCGAAGAAGGTGATGTTGAGGTAGTTCTCCAGGATCTTCTTCTTGCCGAGCTCTTCCTCGACCTGGATCGCGTACTTCAGCTCCTGGACCTTGCGGCCCATGGTCTGCTGGGTGGCCTGCGCGACCTTGTCCGGGTCGTCGCCCGCCTCCTCGACGAAGACGTTCTTCACGTACTGCTGGGTGAGGGTCGAGGCGCCCTCGGCGGTTCCGCCCGTCTGCACATTGCGGTTCAGCGCGCGCAGGATGCCCTTGAGGTCGACGGCCCCGTGCTCGTAGAAGCGGGCGTCCTCGATCGCGACGATCGCCTGCTGCATGTACGGCGAGATGTTCTTCAGCGGGACCACCGTGCGGTCGCGCGAGTACACCGAGGCGATCATTCCGCCCTTGCTGTCCAGGATCGTGGTGCGCTGGCTCAGCGGCGGGGTCTTGAGGTTGGCGGGGATCTCGTCGAATCCCTCGACCGTTCCCTTGGTGGCGAGCCCCAGTGCTCCGGCGGCCGGCAGCGCGATGCCCGCGAGCACGACTCCGGAGAGTGCGGCGACACCGAGGAACTTGGCGGCCTGCTGGGTCGTCGAGAGACCCCCGCCCGAGCGCTTCTTTGGCATGGGGGCAGCCTACGTTCTCATTCGCCGGACACACGTATATGCCTTGGCCTAAGCTGCTCTCAACTGTCACAGCTGTCCGGTTCCGTATCAACCCCCGTGCACATCCCGGCCACGACCTCAGGCGCTCCCGAATTCGCCTCGTGTGTCATCGAACGTCCGTTGTGATCCAGGTGAACTGTCCCGATTCTGGCGGGATAGTCGCGTATGCCCTCGCCTCACTCCCCTGGGTGATCTGCCGCATACGCATAGTCCGTTCGGGCCATTCAAGATTGGGCCCGAAGGGGGTGTTGTGCTGCTCCTACCTTCCGTAACGTCCTCAACTGGCAGCGGTGAATATGCCGCTACCGCCGTGGGGGAGCCTCGATTCGGGAGAGGACGGCGCCGTGATGGGCTGGGTAACCGACTGGAGTGCGCAGGCAGCCTGCCGCACTACCGATCCGGATGAACTGTTCGTACAAGGGGCAGCGCAGAACAGGGCCAAGGCGGTGTGCACCGGATGCCCGGTGCGGACCGAGTGCCTGGCCGATGCGCTGGACAATCGCGTCGAGTTCGGCGTGTGGGGCGGAATGACCGAGCGGGAGCGCCGCGCACTGCTGCGCAGGCGGCCCACCGTCACGTCCTGGCGCCGGCTGCTGGAGACCGCGCGCAGCGAGTACGAGCAGTCGACGGGCATCCTGCCCGTGACGATCGGACTGGACGACGACGAACTGCACGAGAGGTACGCCGCGGTGGGTTAGGGCTGACGAGCGGTTACGCAGCTCCGGCCGGGACGGAACCGGTCGCGAGCCGTTCTCCTACGGCCCGAAGTCCTTCGAGGTCGTGTACGTCACCGGGCAGCGCGGCCACTTCGGTCACGGCGACCTCGGGGTGCAGCGCGGTGAAGCGGTCACGTGTGCGCTGTTCGCGCGCGACCACCTGCATCCGTTCGGCGTGCAGCCGCAACAGACCTGCGGTCAGCTCTTCGACGGAGGGGGTTCCGGAGGTCTCGGGAACGTGTCCCGGCGTCGGCTCGCGGTCTTCGGCGTCCTCGTGCTCGGAGTTGTGGGGCGTGGCGTCGGGGGTGGTGTCCGGTGCGGCACCGGGCGCGGGAGCGGCCGCGGGGGAGTCGGCCGACCGGTCGGCCGGGTCACGAAGTCCAGCCTTCCCGGCCGTCTGATCCACAATGCCGACCCCGTCAAGATTTTCTGCGGCGGCCAGGGCCTGCTCGGCGGAGAGCCGGGCGGCATCGCTGCCGTGGACCCGGTTCAGCACCAGCCCGGCCAGCGGCATTTCCTCCGCGGCCAGCCGTTCCACGAAGTACGCCGCCTCGCGCAGCGCGTCCCGCTCCGGTGTCGCGACCACGAGGAACGCCGTACCGGGCGCCTGGAGCAATCTGTACGTGGCGTCGGCCCGGGTACGGAATCCGCCGAACATGGTGTCCATCGCCGCGACGAAGGTCTGTACGTCGCGCAGGAACTGACCGCCGAGCAGCTTTCCCAGGGTGCCGGTCATCATCGACATCCCGACGTTCAGGAACTTCATCCCCGCCCGGCCGCCCATCTTCGCCGGAGCCATCAGCAGCTTGATGAACTTCCCGTCCAGGAACGAACCGAGCCGCTTCGGCGCGTCCAGGAAGTCCAGCGCGGAGCGCGACGGAGGGGTGTCCACGATGATCAGGTCCCACTCGTTGCGCGCTCTCAGCTGCCCGAGCTTCTCCATCGCCATGTACTCCTGCGTGCCCGCGAAACCGGCCGACAGGGACTGGTAGAAGGGGTTCTCCAGGATCGCGCGGGCGCGATCGCCGTCCGCGTGCGCCTCGACGATCTCGTCGAAGGTCCGCTTCATGTCGAGCATCATGGCGTGCAGTTCCCCGGCGCCGTCGCCCTCGATGCCCGGCACCCTGCGCGGGATGTTGTCCAGCGAGTCGATGCCCATGGACTGGGCGAGTCTGCGGGCCGGGTCGATGGTGAGCACGACGACCTTGCGGCCGCGCTCGGCCGCCCGTACACCCAGAGCCGCCGCGGTCGTGGTCTTGCCGACGCCGCCCGAACCGCAGCACACGACGATCCGGATGTCGGGATCGTCGAGCAGGGCATCGGCGTCCAGCGCGGGCGCGTAAACGGGTGCGGAGGCGGAATCGGAGGGTCCGGCCGGGTCCGTCTCCGTGGTCCTGGCCGCGTCCGTGCGCTGTGTCATGTACCCACCCCTTGTCCCGCCCCTTCTCCCACGCCCTGCTTGCGGAGCTCGGTCGCCAGGTCGTAGAGACCGGCCGGGTCCATCCCCTCGCCGATCAAAGGGAGTTCGTACCCCGGAAGCTCCAGGTCCGCGAGGACGGCGCGCTGTTCGCGCTCCAGCTCGACCCGCTGGGCATGCTCGGCCGCCTGCTCGACCAGGGGACGCACGAGCCCCGCGGACCCCGTCACCCCCGCCTTCGTCAGTGCCTTGGCGATCTCCTTGCGGCGGCCTCCCGCGGCGGTGCGCAGAGTGTCCTCGTCCAGCAGATGGGGCCGCACCATGTTCACGATGACCCGGCCCACCGGCAGTTCGGCGGCGCGCAGCTCGGCGATGCCGTCCGCGGTCTCCTGGACCGGCATCTCCTCCAGCAGCGTCACCAGATGGACGGCGGTCTCCGGGGACTTCAGCACCCGCATCACGGCCTGGGCCTGATTGTGTATGGGGCCGATCCTGGCCAGCCCCGCCACCTCGTCGTTCACATTGAGGAAGCGGGTGACGCGCCCGGTGGGCGGGGCATCCATGATCACGTAGTCGTAGACGTACCGGTTCTGCTTGTCCTTGCGGCGTACGGCTTCGCAGGCCTTGCCGGTCAGCAGTACGTCCCGCACGCCGGGCGCGATCGTGGTGGCGAAGTCGATCGCGCCGAGCTTCTTGAGCGCCCGGCCCGCGCTGCCCAGCTTGTAGAACATCTGGAGGTAGTCGAGAAGGGCGCGCTCGGCGTCGATCGCGAGGGCGTACACCTCGCCGCCGCCCGGTGCGACGGCGATCTTGCGCTCCTCGTACGGGAGGGACTCCGTCTCGAAGAGCTGGGCGATGCCCTGCCTGCCCTCGACCTCCACGAGAAGGGTGCGCTTGCCCTCGGTCGCGAGGGCAAGCGCGAGGGCGGCGGCGACCGTGGTCTTACCGGTACCGCCCTTGCCGCTGACGACCTGGAACCTGCTCACGTATTCGAGCCTAACCAGTCGCGCCGCAGGCTACGCACGAGGCCGTGCGTGCCAGGTATTACAGTCGGGCCATGACCAAGTGGGAATACGCGACCGTGCCCCTTCTCGTGCACGCGACCAAGCAGATTCTGGACACCTGGGGCGAGGACGGCTGGGAGCTGGTCCAGGTCGTTCCCGGCCCGAACAACCCCGAGCAGCTCGTGGCCTACCTGAAGCGGGAGAAGGCGTAGTGGCGGGCGCCGTCGAGGCGAAGCTCGCCGAGCTCGGGCTGACGCTGCCGGACGTCGTACCGCCGCTGGCCTCCTACCAGCCGGCCGTGCAGTCGGGGGTGTACGTCTACACCTCCGGCCAGCTGCCGATGGTGGACGGCAAGCTCGCGGTCACCGGCAAGGTCGGTGCCGAGGTCACGCCCGACGAGGCCAAGGAACTGGCGAGGACCTGCGCGCTCAACGCGCTGGCCGCCGTGAAGTCCGTCGCGGGCGACCTGGACCGGATCGCGCGGGTGGTCAAGGTCGTGGGCTTCGTCGCCTCGGCATCCGACTTCACCGGGCAGCCCGCCGTGATCAACGGGGCCAGCGAGCTGCTGGGCGCGGTGCTCGGTGACAAGGGCGTGCACGCGCGCAGCGCGGTGGGCGTCGCGGTGCTGCCGCTGGACGCACCGGTGGAGGTCGAGGTCCAGGTCGAGCTGGCCGGGGCCTAGAGGTTCGGGTTCTCCACTGCTTATTCCGATCCCGTCCGGTCGTCACGACCGGGCGGGATCTTCTGTGTACGGGCGCATATGCGACATCTGCGCACTGATGTGCCGGTTGGACCCGGTATGCCTCCCGGTGCGCTTTCCCAAGCACCTCTCGAACATCGGCGCGGTTCCGGATAGCCTCCGGCCATGTCCAATGGTCAGTGGTACCCACCGGAATGGCCCGACCGGATCCGGGCACTCGCCGCAGGTGAGCTGACGGCCGCGACCCCGAAGCGGGCCGCCACGGTGATGCTGCTCCGGGACACCGCCGCTGACACCGGGGGCGGTCCCGCCGTCCACATGCTGCGCCGCCGCGCCTCCATGGCTTTTGCCGGCGGGGCGTACGCCTATCCGGGTGGCGGGGTCGACCCGCGCGACGACGACCGGCTCGTCGGCTGGGCCGGGCCCGCGCTGGAGATCTGGGCCGAACGGCTCGGCGTCGGGACTCCGGCCGAGGCCCAGGCCATCGTCTGCGCGGCGGTCCGTGAGACGTACGAGGAGGCGGGCGTCCTCCTCGCGGGCCCGGGCCCGGGCACGGTGGTCGGCGACATCACCGGCGCCGACTGGGAGGCGGACCGGGAGGCGCTGGTCGCCCGGGAGCTGTCCTTCGCCGAGTTCCTTGACCGGCGCGGGCTGGTGCTGCGCTCGGATCTGCTGGGCGCCTGGGCGCGCTGGATCACTCCCGAGTTCGAGCCCCGCCGCTACGACACCTGGTTCTTCGTCGCCGCGCTCCCCGAGGGCCAGCGCACCCGCAACGCCTCCACGGAGGCCGACCGCACGGTGTGGATCCGGCCCGGCGAGGCGGCCGACGGATACGACAGGGGCGAGCTGCTGATGATGCCGCCGACCGTGTCGACGCTGCGGGCGCTGAGGCCGTACGGGACGGCCGCCGATGCCCTGAAGGCGGCGGATTCCCAGGACCTCGCCCCCGTACTGGCACAGGCGCGGCTGGAGGGTGACGAGCTGGTGCTGAGCTGGCCGGGGCACGACGAGTTCACCAAGCACATCCCGAGCGGCGGCGCGGGCGGCGATGCCGTATGACCGGGGCCGCAGCCCTTCCGGGACAGCCGCGCGGCGGGGTCCTGTCCGGACCCGCCACCAGCCGTGCCGTCAACGTACTCGCCCCCAACGCCTCGCCGATGACGCTGGACGGCACGAACACCTGGATCGTGGCCGAGCCCGACTCCGATCTCGCGGTGGTCATCGACCCGGGCCCGCTGGACGACACGCATCTGCGGGCCGTCATCGAGACCGCCGAGCGGGCCGGCCGACGGATCGCGCTCACCCTGCTCACCCACGGGCACCCCGACCACGCGGAGGGCGCGGCGCGGTTCGCCGAGCTGACCCGTACGAAGGTGCGTGCCCTGGATCCGGCGCTGCGGCTGGGCGACGAGGGGCTGACCACGGGCGATGTGATCACCACCGGTGGCCTGGAGCTGCGGGTCGTACCGACCCCCGGGCACACCGCGGACTCGCTCTCCTTCCATCTGCCCGCCGACGGGGCGGTGCTGACGGGAGACACGATCCTCGGGCGCGGCACCACCGTCGTCGCGCATCCGGACGGGCGGCTCGGCGACTACCTCGACTCGCTGCGCAGGCTGCGCTCGCTGACCGTCGACGACGGCGTGCACACGGTGCTGCCGGGGCACGGTCCGGTGCTGGACGACGCGCAGGGCGCGGTCGAGTTCTACCTCGCGCACCGCGCGCACCGGCTGGCCCAGGTGGAGACGGCCGTCGAGGCGGGACACCGTTCGGCGTCGGAGGTGGTGGCGCAGGTGTACGCGGACGTGGACCGGTCCCTGTGGCCCGCCGCGGAACTCTCGGTGCTGGCCCAGCTGGAATACCTGGGCGAGCACGGGCTGATCTGATCCGCGGCACAAGCACGGGAAGCCCCGCCGGGCGGCGGGGCTCCACGTCGTGTGGGGGAGGTGTCCGGGCTAGCGGGACCGCTTCGCCAGGCGCTCCACGTCCAGCAGGATCACGGCGCGCGCCTCCAGGCGCAGCCAGCCGCGGCCGGCGAAGTCGGCGAGTGCCTTGTTGACCGTCTCGCGGGAGGCGCCGACCAGCTGGGCCAGCTCTTCCTGGGTCAGGTCGTGGACGACGTGGATGCCTTCCTCCGACTGGACGCCGAAGCGGCGCGACAGGTCGAGGAGGGCGCGGGCGACACGGCCCGGCACGTCGGAGAAGACCAGGTCGGACATCTGGTCGTTGGTCTTGCGCAGGCGGCGGGCGACGGCGCGCAGCAGGGCCGTGGCCACCTCGGGGCGGGCGTTCAGCCAGGGCTGGAGGTCGCCGTGGCCCAGGCCGAGGAGCTTGACCTCGGTCAGCGCGGTCGCGGTGGCGGTGCGGGGGCCCGGGTCGAAGAGCGACAGCTCGCCGATCAGCTCGCCGGGGCCGAGGACGGCCAGCATGTTCTCGCGTCCGTCGGGGGAGGTGCGGTGGAGCTTCACCTTGCCCTCGGTGACCACGTAGAGGCGGTCGCCCGGGTCGCCCTCGTGGAAGAGCGCGTCGCCGCGTGCGAGGGTCACCTCACTCATCGAGGCGCGGAGCTCCGCGGCCTGCTCATCATCGAGCGCCGCGAAAAGCGGGGCGCGCCGCAGAACGTCGTCCACGAGTTCTCTCCTTGTCGGCCTGTTCAGGGAACCGTGGTCCCCATCATGCCGGACGGTAAAACAGTGCGATCAATCACAAACCAGTTTGACGCACGGGCGTGCCGATCCGAGCGGCAGGGGGCCGATTGGGGGCGGATACACGGTGACAGGCGCGGATGTCGGTGTGTGGCTCTAGGCTGGCCGGGTGTCCAAATCGCCGGTGAGAGTGCAGGCCAAGGGGGCTGATGGGGTGTCGGAAGGCCGTGATTCCGCTGTGGGCGAACAGGGTGCGATTCGCCCGGAAAAAGCGACAAAACGCCCCGCGAGGGAGGCGGTGAAACGCCCCGGGAAGGCGAAGGCGAAGCCGGTGAACGCGGCGGGAGCAGGAGCGGGGCGGAAGCCGGAATCACGTCTGGCGATGGTGCGCCGAGCCCGCAGGATCAACCGCGAGCTCGCCGAGCTCTACCCGTACGCCCACCCCGAGCTGGACTTCAGGAACCCCTTCGAGCTCCTGGTCGCCACGGTCCTCTCCGCCCAGACCACCGATCTGAGGGTCAATCAGACCACTCCCGCGCTCTTCGCCGCCTACCCCACCCCCGAGGACATGGCGGCGGCCGTCCCGGAGGAGATGGAGGAGCTCATCCGGCCGACCGGATTCTTCCGGGCCAAGACCAAGTCGCTGATAGGCCTCTCCGCGGCGCTCAGGGACAATTTCGGCGGCGAGGTGCCGGGGCGGCTGGCCGATCTCGTCACGCTTCCGGGGGTCGGCCGCAAGACCGCCAATGTCGTGCTGGGCAATGCGTTCGGCGTCCCCGGGATCACCGTCGACACCCATTTCGGCCGCCTGGTCCGGCGCTGGCGGTGGACGGAACAGGAGGATCCGGAGAAGGTCGAGGCCGAGATCGCCGCGATCTTCCCCAAGAGCGAGTGGACGATGCTCTCGCACCGGGTCGTCTTCCACGGCCGCCGGATCTGCCATGCCCGCAAGCCCGCCTGCGGCGCCTGCCCGATCGCGCCGCTCTGTCCCGCGTACGGCGAGGGCGAGACGGACCCGGAGAAGGCCAGGAAGCTGCTGAAGTACGAGATGGGCGGCCGGCCGGGGCAGCGGCTGAGCCCGCCGGCGGACTACCCCGGCAGGCCCGCGCCGCCCCTCGGGGCCGGCTGAGCCCCGGCACCGCTCCGGGGCCGACGCACGCCGCCGGTTCCGGAGCGGCCGGAACGAAATGCGTGACGACAGGCGTTGTGAGACGAGGGGTGCCTATGAAGACGCACGAACAGAGCACGGAACGCGGACAGAGCACGGAGCGCGGGCACGGCACGGAAGCGGCGGCCGCGCCCGCGGCGGACAGATACGCGGCGGCCGCGCCCGCGGCGGGAAACCGGGTGGCGACCGGGCCCGCGGCAGGCGGCCCGGCAGTGGTCAGTCCCGCTGCGGCGGTCGCGGCGGCCGCAGCGGCGGCAGGCGCCCGTGAGGACGCCGCGATCAGCGTCACGGACGAGGGCCTGCCCTCCTGGCTCGACCCCGTGGCCCGCGCCGCGCGGACGATCGAGCCCGACCAGCTCAGCCGCTTTCTGCCGCCGGAGAGCGGCGCCGGGCGGCAGTCCGCGGTGCTCGTACTCTTCGGCGAGGGCGAGCGCGGCCCCGAGCTGCTGCTGATGGAGCGATCCGGAAGCCTGCGCTCCCACGCCGGGCAGCCGTCCTTCCCCGGCGGCTCCCTGGACCCGGAGGACGGCGACCAGGCGACGACGGGGCCGCTCAGGGCCGCCCTGCGGGAGGCCAGGGAGGAGACCGGCCTCGATCCGCGCGGGGTCCAGATCTTCGGCGTGCTGCCCCGGCTCTACATCCCCGTGAGCGGCTTCGTGGTGACGCCGGTCCTGGGCTGGTGGCGTTCGCCGAGTCCGGTCGGTGTCGTCGATCCGGGTGAGACGGCCCGGGTCTTCACCGTTCCCGTGGCGGATCTCACGGATCCGGCCAACCGCGCGACCACGGTCCATCCGAGCGGCCACCGAGGCCCGGCATTTCTGGTCGAATCAGCCTTGGTGTGGGGCTTCACGGCCGGAGTGATCGACCGCATTCTGCACTACGCGGGCTGGGAGCGCCCCTGGGACACCGCCAAGCAGGTGCCGCTCGACTGGCGCGCATGACAGGCTGAGACCCCTGCTGCGCTGTCCGGCCCCGCCCGGACCCAGCCGGAGGGAAACGGGCCCGGTGACGAATCTGTGAGGCTATAGACGGTGAACGTGCTGGACATCCTGCTGCTGGCCGGCGCCGTGTGGTTCGCGGTCATCGGCTACCGACAGGGGTTCGTCGTCGGCATCCTGTCGGTGATCGGGTTCCTGGGCGGCGGTCTCGTCGCCGTCTACCTGCTGCCGGTCCTGTGGGACCAGCTGACGAACGGCTCCGAGGTCTCGTCGACGGCCGCCGTCGTCGCCGTCGTCATCGTGATCGTCTGCGCCTCGGTGGGCCAGGCGTTCACCACCCACCTCGGCAACAAGCTCCGCCGGTACATCACGTGGTCGCCCGCGCGCGCCCTCGATGCCACCGGCGGCGCCCTGGTCAACGTCGTCGCGATGCTGCTGGTCGCCTGGCTGATCGGCTCCGCGCTGGCCGGCACCTCGCTGCCGACGCTGGGCAAGGAGGTCCGCAGCTCGTCGGTCCTGCTCGGCATCTCCCGGGTGATGCCCACGCAGGCCTCCACCTGGTTCACGGACTTCTCCTCGGTCCTCGCGCAGAACGGCTTCCCGCAGGTCTTCAGCCCGTTCGCCAACGAGCCGATCACCGAGGTCCAGGCCCCGGATCCGGCGCTGGTGGGCAGCCCCGTCGCGGCCCGCGCCAGGAAGTCCATCGTCAAGGTCGTCGGTACGGCCCCGAGCTGCGGCAAGGTCCTCGAAGGCACCGGCTTCGTCTTCTCCGACCGCCGGGTGATGACCAACGCACACGTCGTCGGCGGAGTCGACGAGCCGACCGTCCAGATCGGCGGCCAGGGCCGGCTGTACGACGCGAAGGTCGTCCTGTACGACTGGCAGCGCGACATCGCCGTGCTCGACGTACCGGACCTCGACGCGAAGCCGCTGGAGTTCGCCGACACCGACCATGACGCCCGGACGGGGGACAGCGCCATCGTCGCGGGCTTCCCGGAGAACGGCTCGTACGACGTACGGGCCGCGCGTGTCCGGGGCCGTATCGGCGCCAAGGGCCCGGACATCTACCGCCGGGGCACCGTCCGCCGCGATGTGTACTCGCTCTTCGCGACGGTCCGTCAGGGCAACTCCGGCGGCCCGCTGCTGACCCCCGCCGGCCAGGTGTACGGCGTCGTCTTCGCCAAGTCGCTCGACGACCCCGAGACCGGCTACGCGCTGACGGCCGACGAGATCCGCCAGGACATCAGGCGCGGTCGCTCCGCCGACCAGCAGGTCGACAGCCAGGCATGCGCGCTCTGAGCGCCTGTCCCTGGGCAGCCGGTCCCTGAGCGGTCACTGCCTGAGCAGCCAGTACCTGAGCGGCCCGTACCTGAGCAGGCCTGCGCGCGAGTGACCCGTGTGCGGCAGGGTGCGGGCGCAGCACGGCGTGCCGAGGCCCGGGAGAGCCGTGGTGAAGTCCCGCCCGGCCGGTGAGCGTTCACCGGCCGACCGGGGCGGAGATCATCCGCGTGGATGGCGCAGCCGCGCCGAGACCCAGCGGGCCCGACGGCGCAGAATGCGCGGAATGCCGAGCTGGGGATCATGCAGAACATGCATATCGAGCACCCGGCCCTGGGGGCCGCCCCCCTCATGAGCGCTCGGACCCGCCGTGGCGGTCGAGCGGCGATTGCGTGCTGTGTCACCGAAGTCGTGCGTCCAGCCCATACCGGGACGTCTGCCCGGGCCTCATGGTCGGTAACCGCCCATCCGTCAGCCAATTGGCCTATGCGCCGGGCAATTGGCTGTTCGTCGGACAACTGTGCCCTTACGGCTACCGATCGGGCTCGGAATCCTTGAGCCAGCTGATGAGTTCGGCAGAGAAACCGGCCGGGTCCTCCTCGTGCGGGAAGTGCCCCAGACCGTCGAAAAGTCGCCAGCGGTACGGCGCTTCGACGTACTCGCCGGAGCCCGCCGCGCTCCGTGTGCGGATCGCCGGATCGAGTGAACCGTGCAGATGCAGCGTCGGTACCCGCACCGGCAGTTTCATCCGCCGGTTGAACTGGATCCCGTCCGGACGGGCGAGGGAACGCACCATCCAGCGGTACGGCTCGATGGAGCAGTGCGCCGTCGACGGGATGCACATCGCGCGCCGGTAGACGTCCACCGTCGCGTCGTCGGGGAAGTCCGGGGTCCGGGGACCGGCCCATTCGCGGATCAGCCGTCCGACCAAGGCCGCGTCGTCCGCGACGAGCTGACGCTCCGGTACCCACGGGCGCTGGAAACCCCAGATGTACGAGCCGGCCCGGGACTGCGCGAAGTCGGAGAGCATCGAGGAGCGCCAGCGGCGCGGATGCGGCATCGAGGAGACCACGAGGCGGCGCACCAGCTTCGGCCGCATCACCGCGGCCGTCCAGGCGAGGTAGCCGCCCATGTCGTGGCCGACCAGGGCGGCGTCCGGTTCACCGAGCGAGCGGATCACGCCGGTGATGTCGAGCGCCAGGTTGGCGGGGTCGTAACCCCGGGGCGTACGGTCGCTGCCGCCGACCCCGCGCAGATCCATCGCGACGGCCCGGAAACCGGCGTCGGCCAGCGCGGTGAGCTGGTGGCGCCAGGTCCACCAGAACTGCGGGAAGCCGTGCAGCAACAGCACCAGCGGCCCCTCGCCGAGCTCGGCGATGTGGAAGCGGGCGCCGTTGGCCGCCACGTCCCGGTGGGTCCACGGCCCCTCGATCCGTACGGGTCCGCCGGAGCCACCCGGGACGGCTGGGCCCGGTGAGGCAGGGCCCGGGGCCGCTGGGCCGTCCGAGCCTCTCCGGCCGCCCTTGCCCGCGGGGCCTGCCCCACCTGCCGGGCCCGCGGGGTCGACCGGGCCTGCCGGATCTGCGGGGCCCGCAGGATCTGCCGGACCTTCTGGGTCGAATGCGCTGGAATCGGGGACCGTCATGTGGACGAGCGTGCCACAGAGGAGGCCTTGTCCTGGACCGGAGCCTTCTCCATGGCCGTGCCCGCCAGCGTGCTGCCCGAGACGGCCGGACGGCTCGTTCCCGCCGTGACGGCGGGCCGCGGATGAGGCTTGACGCCCTGCAGCACGGCCGCCGTCTGCTTGGCCGAGGCGATGGACTTCTCCGGCGGCTTCAGCTTCTTGAACTTGAGCCAGCCGATCAGCCCCAGCAGGGCGGCCAGGAAGAAGAACCCACCGGCCACGATCAGGAACGACCACGGCAGGCCCGGGCCCAGGTTGTGGATCCCGTAGGCGGCCGCGAAGCTCAGCATCGGCATCATGAACAGAAGCAGCACGGCCGCGCCGATCATCGCCACGCTGCCGATCGCCCCGCGCTTGACGTCCTGCCGTACCTCGGCCTTGGCCAGGGCGATCTCGTCGTGCACCAGTGCGGACATCTCGGCTGTCGCCGCGGCGACCAACTGCCCGAGACTGCGGTCGGCGCTGCCCGCGTTGTTGCCGGGGTCGCTCATCCCTGACTCCCTCTCCTGTTCTGCTGCTCAACACATCTGGTGTCAGATCATGCCGGACTGTCCGGCTCGTTGCTCGCTGCCCCCGCCAGTCGGGCAAGACGGCGGTGCTCGGCCGCCTTCTTCTCGTGGATCGCGGCCATCCGCAGGTGGTACTCCGGATCGTCCTGCTCGTAGACGTCGGGCACCCCGTCCTCGTCCTCGTCGAGCTCCTCCGCCTCGTACAGCGCCCGGTATCTGCGTACCCGGATTTTGAGCAGTACGGAGGCGACCGCGGTGGCCGTCAGGGAACCGATCAGCACGGCGGCCTTGATCTCGTTGATCATGTCCTCGTCGCCGGCGAAGGCGAGCTCGCCGATGAGCAGCGAGACGGTGAAGCCGATCCCGGCGAGCGTGGCGACCGCGAAGACATCCGCCCAGGCCAGGTCCTTGTTCAGCTCCGCCTTGGTGAAGCGGGTGGCCAGCCACGTACCGCCGAAGATGCCCACGGTCTTGCCGACGACCAGGCCCAGGACGACACCGAGTGTCTCGGGCCGGGTGAAGACGTCCGCCAGGGCGCCGCCGGAGAGGGAGACACCGGCCGAGAAGAGGGCGAACAGCGGCACGGCGACACCGGCCGACAGCGGGCGGATCAGGTGCTCGATGTGCTCGCCGGGCGAGTGGGTCTCGCCCTCCCGGCGGGTGCAGCGGAGCATCAGGCCCATGGCGACACCGGCGATCGTGGCGTGGATGCCGCTGTTGTACATCAGGCCCCAGATGACCAGGGCGAGCGGTACGTAGATGTACCAACCGCGCACGTTCCTGCGCAGCAGCAGCCAGAAGACGGCCAGCCCGATGAAGGCGCCGATCAGCGCCATGAAGTCGATCCGCTCGGTGAAGAAGACCGCGATGATCAGGATCGCGAAGAGGTCGTCGACGACGGCGAGGGTCAGCAGGAAGGCGCGCAGCGCGTTCGGCAGCGAGGTGCCGATGACCGCGAGTACGGCGAGCGCGAAGGCGATGTCGGTGGCGGTGGGGACGGCCCAGCCGCCCGTCGAACCTCCGCCGACCACGTTCACCAGTGTGTAGACGACGGCCGGGACCACCATCCCGCACAGCGCGGCGACGACCGGGAGGGCGGCCGCCTTGGGATCGCGCAGTTCGCCCGCGACCAGCTCCCGCTTGAGTTCGACGCCCGCGACGAAGAAGAAGATCGCGAGCAGCCCGTCCGCCGCCCAGTGCGCCACCGAGAGGTTGAGGCCCAGCGACTCCGGCCCGAAGTGGAAGTCGCCGACGGCCCGGTAACCGGAATAGAAGGTATTCGCCCACACCAGTGCGGCTATCGCGGCGACCAGCAGGATGACGCCGCCGACGGTCTCGGTGCGCAGGGCGTCGGCGAGGTAGTTCCGCTCGGGGAGGGAGAGCCTCCCGAGAAAGGTGCGGCGGGAGGGAGAAGGAGGTGCGGGGGTGGGGGTGGGCGCGGCCACGGGTGGAGACCTCCGGGTCGGTACGGCAGCGATGGCATGGCTGATGCACTTGCCGACCAGACTTCCCGGCACCCCTGTGGAATTTTCTTATTGCCTTATTGACGCAGTTGCCACTGTACCCGGGGCGTGCGGGGCTGTATCCGGTGATCTTCACCTTAAATGCCCGAGGGGTATCCGGCGCGTTGCCGGATACCCCTCGGGGACCTACTGCCGCTTGCTGCGGCGGGTGCGCGGAGGCTGTGGTCAGTCCTCGGAGGGGGACGACGGCAGCTGGGTCTGGATCAGGTCCATCACCGAGGAGTCACTCAGCGTGGTGACGTCTCCCACCTCGCGGTTCTCGGCGACATCGCGCAGCAGACGGCGCATGATCTTGCCGGAGCGGGTCTTCGGCAGCTCGGCCACCGGCAGGACCCGCTTCGGCTTGGCGATCGGACCGAGCGTGGCACCGACGTGGTTGCGCAGCTCGGCGACGAGCTCGTCGGAGGCGTCGGCCGTGCCGCGCAGAATCACGAAGGCGACGATGGACTGGCCGGTCGTCTCGTCGGCGGCACCGACCACGGCCGCCTCGGCGACCGCGGGGTGCGAGACGAGCGCCGACTCGACCTCGGTGGTCGAGATGTTGTGCCCGGACACGAGCATCACGTCGTCGACCCGGCCGAGCAGCCAGATGTCGCCGTCCTCGTCCTTCTTGGCTCCGTCGCCCGCGAAGTACTTGCCCTCGAAGCGCGACCAGTAGGTGTCGATGAAGCGCTGGTCGTCGCCCCAGATGGTGCGGAGCATCGACGGCCACGGCTCGGTGAGGACGAGGTAGCCGCCCCCGCCGTTCGGAACCTCGTTGGCCTCGTCGTCGACGACCGTGGCCGAGATGCCGGGCAGGGCGCGCTGGGCGCTGCCCGGCTTGGTCTCCGTCACGCCCGGCAGCGGCGCGATCATCATGGCGCCGGTCTCGGTCTGCCACCAGGTGTCCACGATCGGGCACTTGTCGGCGCCGATGTGCTTGCGGTACCACATCCACGCCTCGGGGTTGATCGGCTCACCGACCGAACCGAGGATCCGGAGACTGCTCAGGTCGAACTTGGCGGGGATGTCGTCACCCCACTTCATGAACGTACGGATCGCGGTCGGCGCGGTGTAGAGGATCGTGACGCCGTACTTCTGCACGATCTCCCAGAAACGCCCCTGGTGCGGGGAGTCGGGCGTGCCCTCGTACATGACCTGCGTCGCGCCGTTGGCCAGCGGGCCGTAGACGATGTACGAGTGGCCGGTCACCCAGCCGATGTCGGCGGTGCACCAGAAGACATCGGTCTCCGGCTTGAGGTCGAAGACCGCGTTGTGGGTGTAGGCCGCCTGCGTCAGGTAGCCGCCGGAGGTGTGCAGGATGCCCTTCGGCTTACCCGTCGTGCCGGAGGTGTAGAGGATGAAGAGCGGCTGCTCCGCCTCGAAGGCCTCGGGGGTGTGCTCGGCGGACTGGCGGCCGGTGATCTCGTGCCACCAGACGTCGCGGCCCTCGGTCCACGCGGTGTCCTGGCCGGTGCGCCGCACCACGAGGACGTGCTCGACGCCGTCGATACGGGAGACGGCATCGTCCACGGCGGGCTTGAGCGCGGACGGCTTGCCGCGGCGGTAACCACCGTCGGCGGTGATGACGACCTTGGCGTCCGCGTCCTGGATGCGGGCGGCGATGGCGTCGGCGGAGAAGCCGCCGAAGACGACCGAGTGGGCGGCGCCGATGCGGGCGCAGGCCAGCATCGCGATGGCCGCTTCGGGGATCATCGGCAGATAGACGGCGACCCGGTCGCCCTTGCCGACACCGAGCTCGATGAGCGCGTTGGCGGCCCGGGAGACCTCGTCCTTGAGCTGTGCGTAGGTGATGGCGCGGCTGTCGCCGGGCTCGCCCTCGAAGTGAATGGCGACCCGGTCGCCGTTGCCGGCCTCGACGTGACGGTCCACGCAGTTGTACGCGACGTTGAGCCTGCCGTCCGCGAACCACTTCGCGAAGGGCGGGTTGCTCCAGTCGAGCGTCTCGGTCGGCTCCGTGGCCCAGGTCAGGCGACGGGCCTGCTCGGCCCAGAAGCCCAGCCGGTCCGCATCGGCCTGCTCGTACGCCTCCGCTTTGACGTTGGCATTGGCGGCCAGATCGGCAGGCGGTGCGAACCGCCGCTCCTCCTTGAGCAGATTGGCCAGGCTTTCGTTGCTCACGACATCTCCCATTCCCAGGGTGTCCGTTGTGTCCCGGGGCATAGCTCATCAGGCCAAAGGCCGGGTGACAAGTGTCTGCCCGGAATTGGTTTAGACCTGTGTCTCGTGTATGGAGACACGGTCCCGCATCCGCATGCGGTGCGACGGGCGCGGTGCGACGGGCGCGGCGCGGTGCGACATGGTGCGCCGCAGTGCGGAGGCAGGACCACAAGGTCTCACGGACCCGGGGCAAAGGTGGTTCAGACGCCGCTCCGCTCCAACTCGCCCGGACCGGAGGGCTCGCCGGGGCCCACCCGGTCGAAGACCTCGTCGAGCTCCAGCCCGCTGCTCGCCCCCTCGGTCAGCAGATACGCCTGCGCCTCGCCCACGTGGAAGTACATGCCGTGAAGGCGGAGCGTGCCTTCGGCGAGCCGCCGTGCCACGGATTCGTGTGCCCGAAGATGGTCCAGTTGCTGGACCACATTGGTGAGGCAGAGCTGCTCCAGCGCATCGGTCGGCAGCCGCCCGGAGATCCGGGCCCAGGCGTGGTGCCGGGACGCCATCCGCTCCAGGCTCGGCAGCCCATGTCTCAGCCACCGCCACAGGGAGGTGGGCGGAGCGCCCGGGTCCGGTCCGGTGCCGAGCAGCGCCTGCATCGCTCCGCAGCCGGAGTGTCCGCAGACGGTGATGGACTCCACCTTCAGTACGTCCACCGCGTACTCGATCGCCGCGCCCACCGAGTCGTCGCCCGACTCGGCGTTCGGCAAGGGCACCAGATTGCCGATGTTGCGCACGGTGAACAGGTCGCCCGGGCCGCTCGCCGTGATCATGCTGGTGACCAGGCGGGAGTCCGCGCAGGTGATGAAGAGCTGGGAGGGGCGTTGCCCCTCGGCGGCCAGCCGGGCCAGTTCGTCGCGCACCAGCGGAGCGGTGTTGCGCTGGAACGAACTGAGGCCGCTGATCAGCCGGTTGCCGCCGGGCCGGTCGCGGGTCGGGGAGTGCGGGCCGGCCGCCCGGCCGGGGGAGCGGTGGACAGCGGGGTCCGGGCCCGGGGCGGGGGTGGAGGCTTTGTGGGGGGTGTCGTGGGATGCATCGATCCGGTCGGAGCCGGGGTGGGTTCCGGCGGAGCGGCTGATGAAGTGACCGGCCTCGGGCGTGCTGACGGGCTCGTCGTGGCAGTGGTGGTTGCGCCAGGGTGTCCAGGGGCGGCAACAGGAGTGCGCCGCCGAGGCGGGCTCGGCGATCCGGCCGCCGGACCTGCCGGTGAACACGGCCCTGCCGCCATGCGCGGTGTGGGCGGTGCTCCAGTCCTGAATCGCCTCGTACGCCGCATGGTCCATGAAGAAGCCGTCCAGTTCGACGACGACATCGCTGTCCTGGGGCAGCTGTCCGAGCGTGCGGCTGAGCCGGGGCACCGCGAGGAACGTCAACTGGCCCCGTACGACGACCAACTGCTGTCCGCCATGATCGGTGACCGTGATCCGGGTGCGGGCCAGCCGGTGCAGGGCGACCGCCACCGCCACCGCGATGCCGATCACCACGCCCTTCAGTACGCCGAAGAGGATCACGCCGGTGATCGTCGCCCCGTACACCAGGACTTCGCGGTGCTTGTGGACGTTGCGGATGTGGGCGAAGCTCACCATCTTGATGCCGACCATCATCACCAGCGCGGCGAGCGCGGCCAGCGGGATCCACTCCAGCACCGTGACCAGCAGCCCGGTGGCGAGCAGCACCCAGACGCCGTGCAGCACGGTGGAGGCGCGCCCGGTCGCCCCTGCGCGTACGTTCGCCGAACTGCGCACCGCGCCGCCGGACACGGCCAGCCCGCCCACCAGCCCGGACAGGGTATTGGCGATGCCCTGGGCCCGCAGCTCACGATCGAGATCGGAGCGTCTGGCGGGCGGCGTGGGCTTGGCGGCCGAGCCGGCCGAGCCCGGTGGGTCGGACGGCGTGGCCGGTGCCGATGCCCGGGCCGGGTGCGAAGGCGCGGCCGAGCGTGAAGCCGCGGCCGGGTGCGAAGGTGTGGCCGACAGTTTGTCCACGGCCACCGCGGCGAGCAACGACTCCAGGCTGGCCACCAGCATCACCGTGAACACGGCGGTGGCCAGGGCCAGTACGGGGCCGTGCGGCATCTCCGGCAGGGCGTGCGAGCGCCAGGACGGCAGATCGACCCGGGCGATCCCGGGAGCGGCGGTCGCAGCCACCGCCGTAGCGGTCACCACCGCGGCGAGGGCGGCCGGAATCCGTCGTGCACCACTGCCGATCCGGCCCGGAATCCGCGGCCACAGGACCAGGACCGCGATGGTCAGCACACCGATGAGCGGGGCGGCCGGACTCACCTGGTCCAACTGGTCGGGAAGTGCGAGGGCGTTGGCTACGGCGGAACTCTGCGGTGAACCGCCGAGCACGATGTGCAGCTGGGCGAGCGCGATGGCCACGCCGATGCCGGCGAGGGTGCCGTGGACGATGGCGGGGCTGACGGCGAGGGCGCTGCGCGCCGCCCGCAGCGAGCCCAGAAGAATCTGCAGAAGCCCGGCGCCGATGGTGATCGCGCAGGTGGTGCGCCAGCCGTAGACCTGGATCAGCTCGGCCGTGACCACGGTCAGGCCGGCGGACGGGCCGCTGACCTGGAGGGGCGTGCCACCGAGCAGTCCGGCGACGATGCCTCCGATCGCGGCGGAGATGAGGCCGGCTTGGAGCGGGGCGTCCATGGCGACGGCGAGGCCGAGCGACATGGGGACGGCGAGCAGGAAGACCGTGATCGACGCGGACAGATCGGCGCCCGCGATGCGGAATCGTCCGCCGCGCTGTGGCGGCGGGCTGTGTGGTCGCTTGACTCCCGAGGCACGCGGCGGGCGCGAACTACGGGATGTGCGGTTGTGACGAGTGGGGACGCAAGCAGACATGTTCCCGTCTCCTCCGGGGCAGCGCGGTCGCGGAATGTGGGGACGCGGCCGTGGGTCACGGCGTGCAGCGGCGGGATTTCTCAACTCTCAGTAAACAGATCGTAATGGAGAGTAAAGATTCGTGTCCATGATTGAGGTCAAATGACTCGCTTGGTCACTCATCCAAGTGAATAAGCATCTTTTCGTTCGGCCTGTCGTGCTGATCCGACGGAGCCGTGTGCGAGCTTGACCGCGCCGTGTCGGCACTTCGACGCAAATTACCGGCAAGGAAGAGGTGGGCGGATGATGGCCGCCACGACGAGAGCCGCCGAGAAGAGAGCCGTTGCGAGAAGAGCCACCCCGAAGAGGGCCGCCGCCGGGCGGCTCGCCCTGGGCGCCGTGGCCGTCGCGCTGACCGCGGGAGTGGCGGGTTGTTCCTCCGGTTCCGGCGCCGGCCGCGGATCCGCCGGGCCGGAAGCGGCGAAACCGGCCGCCGGAGCGGAGAAGCCGGCCACCGGACCCAAGAGGAAAGCCCCAGGGGCCGCGCCCGAGAGTGTCTTCCGGCTCATCGGCGACGGCTCGACCGCGTTCACCGGCAGCCAGCCGAACCAGCCCGTGGCCGAGCGCCTGGCCCCTGGTCGGAAGCCGCCGCAGTTCGTGGTGTTCTCGTGGGACGGCGCGGGCGAGGACAGTCAGAAGCTGTTCTCGCACTTCCGCGAGGTCGGCAGGAAGTACCACGCGAACATGACGTACTTCCTCAGTGGCGTGTACATGTTGCCGGAGGGCAAGGCGAAGCTCTACGACCCGCCGAAGCACAACGCCGGCAGCTCGGACATCGGCTTCAACGACACCGAGGGAATCCGGAACACCATCACCCAGGTGCGCGGGGCCTGGGAGGACGGTGACGAGATCGGCACCCACTTCAACGGCCACTTCTGCGGTCCCGAGGGCGGCGGCACCTGGTCCGTCGAGCAGTGGAAGAGCGAGATCGGTCAGGCCAAGTCCTTCGTGAAGAACTGGAAGACCAACGACCCCGGCCTCGAAGGGGAGAAGCCGCTTCCCTTCGACTACGACAAGGAGCTCATCGGCGGCCGCACCCCCTGCCTGGAGGGGCGGAAGAACATGGTCGCCGCAGCACGGACGATGGGCTTCCGCTACGACTCCAGTGGGGTCAACGATCAGGTCTGGCCGAAGAAGAAGGACGGCCTCTGGGACCTTTCGATGCAGCTCGTTCCCGTGCCGGGCCGTGACTTCGAGACCCTGTCGATGGACTACAACTTCATGTTCAACCAGTCCGGAACGACGCAGGGCGACCCGGACCAGCACGAGTACTGGGGCAATCAGATGCGCGACGGCCTGCTCCAGGCCTTCGACCGCTCGTACGAAGGAAACCGTGCCCCGCTGATCATCGGCAATCACTTCGAGTCCTGGAACGGCGGCACCTACATGCGCGCCGTCGAGGAGACCATCGCGAAGGTCTGCACGAAGGAGAACGTGCGCTGCGTGTCCTTCCGGCAGCTCGCCGACTGGCTTGACGCGCAGGATCCGGTGACGCTGGCGAAGCTCGGCACGCTCAAGGTCGGCCGGGCGCCCGCGAAGGGATGGACCGCGTTCCTCGGCGGAACGGGGGCCTCCGGGACCGACCGGGCAGCGGAGACCGACAAGCGTGACCGGGGAACCGCCGGGCACGACCGCTGAGCTGCGCGGCCTTCGGCCGCGTCCGGCGTGTCATGCGCAGGACGGGCCAGGCAGCAGGGCCGCGCGTCGGGCGCCGGACGGGCCGGAGAGCCGATCCCGTGCGGCGCCCGGGGACGCAACGGCTGCCGCGAAAGGCGCGAACCCTGCCGACGGGTGTCGGCGGCTCAGGCGGGCTGAGCGGCGCCGTCCTGCGCGTACCGCTCGTCGAGGACGAAGGCGGGGTCGACCTGGGCAGCCAGATCGGCCCCCGTCTTCTCGTTGCCCCAGCTCTCCGCATTCTTCAGATGGAAGTGCACCATCTGCCGTGTGTAGCGCGCCCAGTCCCGCTGTTCGTAGGAGTCCTCCGCGGCGTTCTGCAGCGCCTGCAGAGCCATCCGGTTGTCCGCCTCCAGCAGCTCGAAGCGAGCGGGGCGGCCCTTCTCCATCGCTCGAACCCAGTCGGAGTGCCCGACGGTGACCAGCAGGTCGTCGCCCACTTCGGCGCGCAGGAACTCCAGGTCGTCCTCGCCCTGCACCTTGTTGCCGATGACCTTCAGCGCGACCCCGAAGTCCCGCGCGTACTCCTTGTACTGGCGATAGACCGAGACGCCCTTGCGGGTCGGCTCCGCGACCAGGAACGTCATGTCGAAGCGGGTGAACATCCCCGAGGCGAAGGAGTCCGAACCCGCCGTCATGTCGACGACGACATAGTCGTCGGGGCCGTCGACGAGATGGTTGAGGCAGAGCTCGACCGCGCCGACCTTGGAGTGGTAGCAGGCCACACCCAGATCCGACTCGGTGAACGGTCCGGTGGCCATCAACCGGATGTCCCCGTCGTCGAGCCGGACCGTACGGGCGCACGCGTCGTAGATCGGGTTGTCCTCGCGGACCCGCAGCAGCCGGGAGCCCTCGCCGGGCGGAGTCGTCTTGATCATCGTCTCGCCGGAGGCGATACGGGGATTGCTGCCGCGCAGATACTCCTTGATCAGAGGCAGGTGCGCTCCCATGGCGGGCAGCGCGGCGGCCTCCTGGTCGTCGAGGCCGAGCGCGGCCCCGAGATGCTGGTTGATGTCGGCGTCCACCGCGACGACATGGGCTTCATTGGCGGCGAGGTGGCGGATGAAGAGCGAGGACAGCGTCGTCTTGCCGCTGCCGCCCTTCCCCACGAAAGCGATCTTCATGTTCACCTAGGGTAGCGGTGCGATCGCGGTCCGCTGTCGCACTTCGTGAAGAAGGCCACTCCCGGGCGGCATCGGCGCAGCGGGCGCGTAGCCTCGTTACCTATGAGTACGACTGCCTCTGATCCGCTTGCCGCCCTCGGCACCCTGCCGGGCGTCGCCGATGCGGTGGACTCCGTGCGCAAGGCCGTCGACCGGGTCTACGGTCACCGTGTCATGCGGCGCCGCAGCAATGAGGTCACCGCGGAAGCGGCACTGCGCGGCGCCCGCGGCTCGGCGGCGCTGTCCGGCGCCGACTGGAACCTGGAGGAGGTGCGCCGGCGCACCGACTTCAGCGGTGACGACGAGGCGCAGGTTGTCGGGGCTGCCCTGCGGCTGACCGCCGAAGCGGGCCAACTGCTTTCCATCTGGCGGCAGTCACCGCTGCGGGTGCTGGCGCGGCTGCATCTGGTCGCTGCCGGTGGGGCGGCACCCGACGACGCCGTGGGCCGGCCGAGGCTGGCGGGCGAGTCCGTGGACGAACCGCTGGTCGAGGCGCCGCTGCCGGACGCGGACGAGGTGGCCGGGCGGCTGGAGGGACTCTCCGGGCTGATTCTCACGGGCAGTTCGGCACCCGCGCTGGTGACGGCGGCGGTCGTGCACGGCGAACTGCTGGCCCTGCGCCCCTTCGGCTCGTACAACGGCCTTGTGGCGCGGACCGCCGAGAGGATCGTACTGATCGGGAGCGGGCTCGACCCCAAATCGATCTGCCCCGCCGAGGTCGGCCACGCCGAACAGGGGCGGGCGGCGTACATCGCGGCGTTCGAGGGTTATCTGTCGGGTACGCCGGAGGGGATGGCGGCCTGGATCGCGCACTGCGGACTCTCCGTGGAGCTGGGTGTCAGGGAGTCGACGGCGGTGTGCGAGGCGCTGCAGCGCGGAGCCGCGTAACGGGAGAACGGCCGCGCCGCGTGTCCGTCGCGGCCGGTCCCGGGATGTGCGTCGGGGTGTGTCCCGAGATGTGGGTCGAGCTAAATCCACCGAGGTAACTTCATCGCGGTAACTTCGCCGAATTGTCTTCGCCGCACCGACTTCACTGCCCGGTAAAAGGGTTGCGGCGGTACCGTCCTCGGTACCGCCGCTGGCACGTCTACCCAGTTACCATGCGTCCTCGATATATGCCCATCAGGTCGGGTTGCTTTGCCCGTTTCCCTGGTGCGGCTGGCCCGTAATCGACGGGTCGACGTCGCGTGGGTGCTCGGTTTTCATGCTCGGTCCGTGGGGCCGTCTCTGCGTTACGGGTAATCCTCTCGGATGTCCTTGGTCTCGCGGGCCGTTGACTCATTTGTACTCCAGGGCCGGGATGAGCGGTAGTGCTGGCCCCACTTCTTTACTTTTAGGTTCAATTACGGGCGAGTTGGATAATTCGGTGCAGGTCGTATCGGTGTTACGCCGAACCTCCGTCCGGGGTGTGTGTCAGACGGAGGTCGTGGCAGCGCGGCGGCGGGAGGTGTACCAGACCAGCCCCGCCGTGACGGCGGCCGCGCCCACGGCTGCGGCGGCGACCAACGCCGGACGCGGCGGCAGCGAGAACGCGGGCAGTCGCTGCTTGAGCCGGACCGGCCGGTTGAAGACGAGAATCGGCCACTCGCGGAGGGTCGCCTCGCGCCGCAGCGCGCGATCGGGATTGACCGCGTGCGGATGCCCGACCGACTCAAGCATCGGTACATCCGTGGCGGAGTCGCTGTAGGCGTAGCAGCGTGAGAGGTCGTACCCCTCCGACACCGCGAGGGATCTGATCGCCTCGGCCTTGGTCGGCCCGTACGCGTAGTACTCGACCTCGCCGGTGAAGCAGCCGTCGTCGCCGACGACCATTCGGGTGGCGACGACCCGGTCGGCACCGAGCAGCTCGCCGATCGGTTCGACGACCTCGGCGCCCGAGGTCGAAACGATCACCACATCGCGTCCGGCGGTGTGATGCTCTTCGATGAGTGTCGCGGCTTCGTCGTAGATGATGGGGTCGATCAGATCGTGAAGGGTCTCGGCGACGATTTCCTTCACTTGCTGGACGTTCCAGCCCTTGCAGAGTGCGGAGAGATATTCCCGCATCCGCTCCATCTGGTCGTGATCTGCACCCCCGGCAAGGAACACGAACTGTGCGTACGCGGTGCGCAGTACAGCGCGGCGGTTGATCAGTCCGCCTTGGTAGAAGGACTTGCTGAAGGTCAGCGTCGAAGACTTCGCAATGACCGTCTTGTCCAGGTCAAAGAAGGCGGCTGTGCGCGGCAAGAAGCGGTTTTCCACAAGGCAGAGCATAGGGGGGCACCATTCGGCGTAAACTCCGGCGCGTGGGTTTGCCTGAGAAGGCTCTCGGGTACACCATGGAAGTCACGGATCGTTCGCGACCGTGCTAACCCGGTCCGGCTCCTCCCCCCCCCGAGTCGGCCGTGGGGACGACCCCCGCTCTCCCCCCCGGCGGGGGTCGTCGCATGTCCGGACACGTTTTTGTCGTTCGGAACCAAGCATTCTGCCTCCATTTCGGGCGCGACGGCCCGCTTCTCGTTCCGTCCTCCACCACCTTGACCCGTCACGCTGTGTAGCGGAAGGGGTGCGCTCCGGAAGCCGCCGGTTCGAGCGACGGAGATATCCACAACGGCGGAGTCGTCCACAGTTTTCGAGCAAGATCCACACGATTTCCCGAAGCGCTGCACGGTGATTCCAGCCGCGAAGTCCGCGGGTTGTGGAATCGCCGGTCCCGGAACGCTCCGGGCTCACCGCGATCCGCGATGAAGGTGCAGTGAGAAGGGGGTGGAGACCGTGGCCGAGTCCATCGCGCGGGATCCTCTGCCGGCCGCCGGAGTGCGGCGGGGCGGACCGCTGATCGTGACCGAGGACGTGGAACTGCTCGACGATCTGCTGCGGCTGTGTGCGGCCGCTGGAGCGGAACCGGAAGTTCATCACTCGCTGCCCGAGAACAGAGGCAGTTGGGAGCAGGCCCCGATGGTTCTGGTGGGCGACGACGCCGCCCAGCGGTGCCGAGGGGCGGTGCGCAGGCGGGGTGTGATGCTCGTCGGCCGGGATCAGGACGCCCCGGACGTCTGGCGCCGCGCTGTGGAGATCGGGGCCGAATATGTGCTGAGGCTGCCCGATTCGGAGAGCTGGCTCGTCGACCAGATCGCGAACGCGTCCGAAGGCGTGGGCCGGCCGGCGCTCACCGTGGGGGTGATCGGCGGCCGGGGCGGCTCCGGCGCGTCCACCCTGGCCTGCGCCCTCGCGGTGACCGCGGCCAGGGCCGGGCGGCGGACCATGCTGATCGACGGTGATCCGCTCGGCGGCGGCATCGACGTGCTGCTCGGCGGTGAACGGGCCGAAGGGATGCGATGGCCGGATTTCGCCCATTCCAAGGGGCGGGTCGGCGGGGGCGCGCTGGAGGAATCACTTCCGGCGCTGCATGGGCTGCGGGTGCTCAGCTGGGGCCGCGACGACTGGGTGGTCATCCCGCCGCAGGCCATACGGGCCGTGCTGGCCGCCGCCCGCAGGCTCGGCGGGGTGGTCGTCGTCGATCTGCCGCGCCGGGTCGACGAATCGGTGGCCGAGGCGCTCGCGCAGCTGGACCTCGGGCTGTTGGTGGTCCCGGGTGAGCTTCGCGCGGTCGCGGCGGCGAAGCGTGTGGCGTCGATGGCCGGGATGGTCCTGGACGACCTGCGGGTGGTGTCCCGCGGGCCGTACGCGGCGGGCCTCGACGAACGGTGGGTGGCACAGGCGCTCGGGCTGCCGCTCGCCGGTGAACTCCCGCTCGACGCAGGGCTGTCGGCCGCCCAGGACGGCGGTACACCGCCGGGTGGCAGCGCGCGCGGTCCGCTGGCCAGGTTCTGCGCGGCGTTCTGGGAGCGGGCGCTCGCGCCGGAGGGCGCGGGGGGACGCGCCGGTGGAGGTGCGTCATGACGGAGACCTTGCTCGATGCCGTACGGCAGCGGCTCGCGCAGAGCGGCACGGCACCGACCCCGGCCGGGGTGGCGGCCGCGCTGCGGGCCCAGGGGCGGCTGCTCGGGGACGCCGAAGTGCTCGGTGCGGCCGATGAGTTGCGTGGCGAGCTGGTCGGGACCGGGGTGCTGGAGCCGTTGCTCGCCGATCCGGAGGTGACGGATGTGCTGGTCTCCGCGCCGGACCGGGTGTGGGTGGACCGGGGCGGTGGCCTCGAACTCACCGGGGTGACCTTCACGGACGCCGCCGCGGTGCGCAGGCTGGCCCAGCGGCTGGCAGCCGTGGCGGGGCGACGGCTGGACGACGCCCGCCCCTGGGTGGACGCGAGGCTGCCGGACGGCACTCGTATGCATGCCGTGCTCCCACCGGTGTCCGTCGGCTCGACGTGCCTGTCGCTGCGAGTGGTGCGGCCCAGGGCCTTCTCGCTGACGGAGCTGGTCGCGGCGGGGACGGTGCCGCCGGGCGGCGACCGGGTGCTGAGGGCTCTGGTGGAGGCCCGGGTCTCGTATCTGATCAGTGGAGGGACGGGTGCCGGCAAGACGACTCTTCTGTCGAGTCTGCTGGGTGCGGTCGGGAAGCGGGAGCGGATCGTGCTCGCCGAGGACTCCGCGGAGCTGCGGCCGGACCACCCCCATGTGGTGCGCCTGGAGTCGCGCCCCGCCAACCAGGAGGGGGCGGGCCGGGTGACGCTCCGGGACCTGGTGCGGCAGGCGCTGCGGATGCGGCCCGACCGGCTGGTGGTCGGAGAGGTACGTGGCGCAGAGGTCACCGAGCTCCTGGCCGCTCTGAACACCGGCCACGAAGGCGGCTGCGGGACGGTTCACGCCAATGCGGCCGAGCATGTACCGGCCCGTCTGGAAGCGCTGGGGACTGCGGCGGGGCTGGACCGGACGGCGCTGCACAGCCAGTTGGCGGCTGCGCTGTCGGTGGTGGTCCATCTCGTACGGGACCGGGCCGGACAGCGGCGCATCGCCGAGGTGCAGGTCCTGGAACGGGACGCGGCGGGGCTGGTGGTGACCGTGCCCGCGCTGAGCTGGGGCGCCGATGGATTCGTGCGGGAGCGGGGCTGGGAGCGGCTGCGGTCGCTGATCGGGGGTGCGTTGTGACCGGGGGAGCGCCGACGGGGCTGTCGACGGGCGTGAGCTGTGCGGCGGTCCTGTGCGTCGGGGTGGCGGCCTGGCTGATGGTGGCGCAGGACCACGGACGACGGAGGGCCCGGGTGCTGTTCGTCGACGGGGTGGACGGGTCGCCGCCGCGTGCGCGCTGGGAGCGGGCCGGGGCCCGGGTGCGGGAGCGGCGGGAGTGGCTCTGCCTCCCGGTGGCGGTGGTCGTCGCCGTGCTGGGGGAGTCGGTGCTGCCGCTGTTGGCCGGGGCGGTCGCGGTGCCGCTGGTGCGGCGGTGGCTGCGCAGGCGGGCCCAGGACAGGGAACGGGAACGCGGGGCGGCCGGGGTGGTGGCGCTGTGCGGTGCGGTCGTGGGTGAGCTGCGGGCCGGACACGAACCGGGCCAGGCGCTCCTCGTCGCCGTCCGCGGCACCGGGGTGATGGGGGCGGCGGAGGCCGGTGTGTCCGCCGCGGCGCGATTCGGTGGCGATGTGCCGGGGGCGCTGCGGCAGGCGGCCCGGGAGCCGGGCCTGGACGGGCTCGCCGGGGTGGCGGCCTGCTGGCGGGTGGCGGCCGACGGAGGGGCCGGGCTCGCGGCGGGTCTGGACCGCCTGGAGGGCGCGTTGCGGGCCGAGCGGCGCAGACGGGAGGAGCTGCGGGCCCAACTGACGGGTGCCTGGTCGACGGTGGCCGTGCTGGCGCTGCTTCCGGTGCTGGGCCTGGGGCTGGGGGCGGCGCTCGGGGCCGACCCGTTGAGGGTGTTGCTGCACACGCCGGCCGGGCTGGTCTGTCTGGCGACGGGCGGACTGCTGGAGGCGGCCGGGCTGTACTGGGCCGGCCGGATCGTACGGGCGGGGGAGGCGGCATGAGCGGGGTCGCCGGTGAAGCCGTCCATCGGATGGCGGCAGTGTGCGCGGTGCTGGGCGCGGTCGCCGGTGCGGGGTTCGCCCTGGCGGGAGCGCGGCGGGGGCGGACGGTGCGTCGCCGGGGCGCGGTGCTGCTGGCGATCGGTGTGCGGAAGCGGCGGAGCGGCAAAAGGCGCGGCTGCGGGCAGGGCCGTGGGCACCAGGTATCCGGTGTCCGGGCGAAGGAATGGATCGCACCGGCGGGCGCTGTGGCGGTGGGCTGGGGCCTGGTCGGCGGCCTGCCGGGGTGCGTTGCGGGGCTGGCCGGGGCGTACGGCGTCTGGCGGTGGCAGCGGTCCCGGCGCAGCCCTGCACCGGGAGCCGGGCAGGCGGAGCAGGCGGAGGCCGCGCGTCAGCTCCCGCTGGCGGCCGATCTGCTGGCGGCCTGCATCTCGGCCGGAGCCGGGCCCCGGGAGGCTGCGGAGGCGGTGGGGGAGTCGCTCGGCGGACCGGTCGGCGTGCGGCTGGCGCGGACGGCCGCGGAGATCCGTCTCGGTGGTGACCCCGCGGTGGCGTGGGGGCGGTTCGGGGAGATACCGGGTGCGAGTGCGCTGGCCCGCTGTCTGGACCGGGCGGGGTCGACCGGAGCGCCGGCGGCGGAGCCGGTGGCGAGGCTGGCCGAGGCGATGCGGTCCGAGCGTGCGAGTGCAGCCGTGGCACGCGCCCAGCGGGCAGGGGTGGCGGTCACCGCCCCCGTCGGACTCTGTTTTCTGCCCGCGTTCCTGATGGTCGGGGTGGCACCGGTGGTGATCGGTCTGGCGACCGGACTACTCCGCATCGGATGACCGAAAAGTATAAATAAAAACCATTCGGCATGAATCATGAATAAGGAATTCAACGGGGGTTGGGATGGTACGGCGAATCAAGGGCTGGGTGCGCGGCATGGCACGCCGGGTCCGGTCGGACAACGGAATGACGACGTCCGAATATGCGGTGGGGACGATCGCGGCCTGTGCGTTCGCGGCGGTGCTCTACAAGGTGGTCACCAGCCAGCCGGTGATGTCCGCGCTGCAGTCACTGCTGAAGGACGCGCTCGATGCGAAGTTCTGAGAGCAGGAGAAGCAGGGGAAGCGGGGGAGCCGGGGTCCGAGGGGACCGGGGCGCGGTGACGGCGGAAGCGGCGATGGCGATTCCGGTGCTGGTGGTGTTCGCCCTGACGCTGGTGTGGGCGCTGCTGGCCGCCTCCGCCCAGATCCGGTGTGTGGACGCGGCGCGGGCCGGGGCCAGAGCGGCCGCCCGTTCCGAGCCGGAGGCGCAGGCGCTGGAGGCCGCCCGTTCGGCCGCACCGGGCGGGGCCGAAGTCGCGATGGAACGGACCGGGGAGCTGTGGCGGGTTCGGGTGGCGGCATCGATGCCGGGGCCGGGACCGCTGGCCCTGAAACTTCGCGCCGAGGCGGCGGCACTGGCCGAGGACACGGTGGGCGGGGTGGCGCAATGACCGGGACGCGCCGGAAGTGGCGTACGGCCGCGCTCGCTCGCCTGCGCGGGATCCGTGGGCAGGCGGACGGGGACAGGGGCCTGGCCACCGTGTGGGTGGCGATGACCACGGCCACGTTGTGTGCGGTGTTCGCGGTCGTGCTGGCCCTCGGGCAGGTGGTGGCCGTCCGGCACCGGGCGGGCGGTGCGGCGGACCTGGCAGCCCTGGCGGCGGCCGACCGGGCCCTGCGAGGCCCTGGGGCGGCATGCGGGGCCGCCGAGCGGGTGGCCGCGGCGCAGGGGGCCGTGGTGGTGCGGTGCGCGGTGCGTGGGGAGGTCGCCGATGTGATGGCCCGGGTGAGTTTCGGGCCGTACGAACCAGTGATCAGGTCCAGGGCCGGCCCTCCGGAGGCTGCCCCCGGTCCTCCCGGGCCGGTGCCTCCGGCCCAGCCTCCTGACTCTGGGCCGCCTGAGCCCCGGCCACCTGCTGCCCGGCCTTCCCCGTCCCGGCCTCCTACGCCTCCGGCGGATCCGCCGGGCCGGGATTCCCGGGGGCCGCAGGCGCACACCGCAGGAGTTCGGTGAGGAGGCGCACGGCACCGCGCTTGTGCAGTGGTTCGTTGCCGTTGCCGCATTTGGGGGACTGGACGCAGGACGGGCAGCCCGCCTCGCATTCGCAGGAGGCGATGGCCTGGCGGGTCGCGGTCAGCCACGTACGGGCGGTGTGGAAGGCCCGCTCGGCGAATCCGGCACCGCCCGGGTGGCCGTCGTACACGAAGACCGTGGGCAGCAGGGTGTCCGGATGCAGGGGCACGGAGACGCCGCCGATGTCCCACCGGTCGCAGGTGGCGAAGAGCGGCAGCATTCCGATCGACGCGTGCTCCGCGGCGTGCAGGGTGCCGCCCAGGATCTCCGGGTTGATGCGGGCGGCGTCGAGCTGGTCCTCGGTGACCGTCCACCAGACGGCGCGGGTGCGAAGAGTGCGGGGCGGCAGGTCCAGCTTGGTCTCGCCGAGGACCTCGCCGGTGATCAGCCTGCGGCGCAGGAAGGAGACGACCTGGCTGGTGACCTCCACCGAGCCGTAGCAGAGCCGTCCGGCACCCCACGGGATCTCGGTGTCGGTCTCCAGGACGGCGATGGCGGTGGTGTCGCGTGCGGTGGTCGAGTACGGCGGGGCGGCCTCCTCGACCAGGGCCACCGAGTCCTCCAGATCCAGCTTCCGGACCAGGTAGGTGCGGCCCTGATGGAGGTGGACGGCGCCCTCGTGGACGGCGGTGTGCGCGGCCGACTCGTCGACGGTGCCCAGCAGCCGGCCGGTGCCCTCCTCGACGATCTGGACGGGGCGGCCGCCCTCGCCGCGGATGTCGGTGAGATCGGCGGCGCGCTCGCGGCGGGTCCAGTGCCAGCCCGATGGCCGCCTGCGCAGCAGTTTCGCGGCTTCCAGCTGCGGCAGCAGTTCGGCCACGGCCGGGCCGAAGAGCTCCAGGTCCGGATCGGTGAGGGGGAGCTCGGCGGCGGCGGCGCACAGATGGGGGGCGAGGACGTACGGATTGTCCGGGTCGAGGACGGTCGACTCCACGGGCTGCTGGAACAGCGCCTCGGGATGGTGGACGAGGAAGGTGTCCAGCGGGTCGTCGCGGGCCACCAGGACGGCCAGGGCACCCTGCCCGGAGCGCCCGGCGCGGCCCGCCTGCTGCCACAGCGACGCCCTGGTGCCGGGGTAGCCGGCGATGACGACGGCATCCAGGCCGGAGACATCGATGCCGAGTTCGAGGGCGGTGGTGGCGGCCAGTCCGAGCAGCTGCCCGGAGTGCAGGGCGCGCTCCAGGGCGCGGCGTTCCTCGGGGAGGTAGCCCCCGCGGTAGGCGGCCACCCGGGCCGGCAGGGAGCGGTCCACCTCGGCGAGGCGCTCCTTGGCGATGACGGAGATCAGCTCGGCGCCGCGCCGGGAGCGTACGAAGGCGACCGAGCGGACGCCCTGGACGGTGAGGTCGGTGAGGAGGTCGGCGGTCTCGGCGGTGGCGGTGCGCCGGACCGGGGCGCCCTTCTCGCCGTGCAGATCGGTCAGGGGCGGCTCCCACAGCGCGAAGACCAGCTCGCCACGGGGCGAGGAGTCGTCGGCGACCTCCTTGACCGGGAGACCTGTGAGGCGGCCGGCCGCGACGGAGGGTTCCGCCGCGGTGGCGGAGGCGAGGAGGAAGACCGGATCGGCGCCGTAACGGGCGCACAGGCGGCGGAGCCGCCGTACCACCTGGGCGACGTGGGAGCCGAAGACACCGCGGTAGGTGTGGCACTCGTCGATGACGACGAAGCGCAGGGCGCGCAGGAAGGAGGACCAGCGGGGGTGGGACGGGAGTATCCCGCGGTGCAGCATGTCGGGGTTGGTCAGCACGTAGTTGGCGTACTGACGCACCCACTCGCGTTCCTCGACCGGGGTGTCGCCGTCGTAGACCGCGGGCCGGACGGCGTTGCCGAGCGGTGCGGCGAGCCGCTTCACGGCACGCCTCTGATCGGCGGCCAGGGCCTTGGTGGGGGCCAGGTACAGGGCGGTGACCCCGCGGCCGTTCGGGGCCTCGGAGCCGTCGAGCAGGGCGCTGAGGACCGGGGCGAGGTAGGCGAGCGACTTGCCGGACGCCGTGCCGGTGGCGATGACCACGGATTCGCCGTCCAGGGCGTGCTCGGCGGCGGCTGCCTGGTGCGCCCACGGATGGTCGATTCCGGCCTTCTGGATCGCGGCGACGACTTCCGGCCGGATGCGATCGGGCCAAATGGCATGGGTTCCCGCACGCGGGGGCAAGTGCTCCGTATGAGTGATGCGCGCGGACCGGCCCGCCACTGCGGCGAGCCGGTCGAGGACCATGGCGGGAGAAGGGCTGGACTCGCTGTTCCCGGGTGGTCTACTGGGACGGTGATTCTTGGCCATCGGTACCGAGTGTGTCACTGGCGTGACGGACAATGGTCCCAAGGCGTCGTGCATGCCTGCTGGTAAGTGATTGAATGCCATCGCGGCTGGCGATCCGTTCCCCTGGCTCCGCCGGGGAGACCGAGGGGCGACCGCTCGATAGCAAGGTGCTGGAGGATCCGTGGACCTGTCCTTGTCGACTCGCAATGTGTCCGGCCCTGGTGGCGACCGTACGGTCGTCGAGGTCGGTGGCGAGATTGATGTGTATACCGCGCCCAAGCTGCGCGAGCAGTTGGTCGAGTTGGTGAATGACGGCAGCTACCACCTGGTTGTCGACATGGAAGGCGTCGACTTCCTCGACTCCACCGGCCTCGGCGTGCTCGTGGGCGGCCTGAAGCGTGTCCGGGCCCATGAGGGCTCGCTGCGCCTGGTCTGCAACCAGGAGCGCATTCTCAAGATCTTCCGGATCACTGGTCTGACCAAGGTGTTCCCCATTCACACCACGGTCGACGAGGCCGTCGCGGCCACCGACTGACGGTCGGCCCGAGGCCGGCCCACTGATCGGTCGGATCGGCCGAAGGCCGGTTCGGCACGTAGTCGGCGCACCTGCTGCCCGCCGGGCGGCCGGTGCGACGCGGGCGTGCCCGGCGTCCGATTTGCCATGCGGCACGCCGATCGGCCGGTCGGATTTCGACGGGATGCCGGCCAGTCGGCCGGTGAGCCGTTCGGAAGCCGGCCGGTGGTCAGCCACCCTGTCGCCCGAGGCCGGGCCGTCCGTCGGCCAGGTCGGCTCCGGTCGGCTGTCCGGCGGGGCCGGCGTGGCAGACGGTTACGGAAGGCGAGCCGTCGGCCCGGAAGAAGAGAAGAAAAGAGCAGGGACATCGGGCAGCGCGCCCGGGCCCCTGGGATGCACGCCCGTACGTCTGAGGGGTATCGCATGACCACCGTTGAACTCCGCTTCAGCGCCCAGCCCGAACACGTCAGGACGGCCCGCCTCGTGGCGGCCGCCGTGGCGCGCCGGGCAGGGGTCGACGAAGCCGTGCTCGACGAGGTCAGACTCGCAGTCGGTGAGGCCTGCAGCCGCGCGGTCGGGCTGCACCGCAGCCATGGCATCACCGCTCCCGTCTCCGTCGTCCTGATCGAGGAGGAGAAGTCCTTCTCCGCCGAGGTCGGCGACGAGGTCCCCGGCCCCGGGGACGATCCCGCTCTCGGTGGGCCCGCCGGAGCCTCCGCGGCACGCGGCGCCACGCCCGGCGCGGGGTTCGACGAGCCGGGTCACGAGAGCGACGCGGACGGCGAGGACGAGATGGGTCTCGCGGTCATCAGTGGCCTCGTCGACGATGTGGAAGTCAGATCGGGAGCCCGTGGCGGAGTGATCCGTATGAGCTGGCCGAAGACGCCCGTGACAGTGCTGCCGTGACAGTGCTGCCGTGGCAGCCCTGTCGTGACAGCCCTGTCGTGACAGCCTTGCCGTGACGATGCTCCCCGGGAGCCCCTTGCTCCTCTGAAGTCTCCTCCGAGACGCCCCCGGCGCCCCGGACGTCGCAAGGGACCCAGGGGCCCGGGGCGTCCTCCCCGATCCGTTTCCTGATCCGCCTTTTGAGGCCCTGCCGAGCAGGGCCTTTTTCATTTGTACGTGATCATTCATGCGTGATCGCCGATCCATGGAAAATGTGCCTGCCCCATTACTGCATTCGGGTCGATTCGGGAGTTCGATCATTTGCCGATCGGCTGATGAAGGTCAATTGTATTTACCGCGCACTGTTTTGATCGGCTTCCGCTCCCTACAATCCGTCCACGTCTTGAGCGCTGAGCGTCAAGGAGGACGTATGGCGGAGTTCTTCAACACCCCACTGGCAGGACCCGCGCAAGATTCCGCATTTTCCGCGCCTTCCGGCCGGTCCACTTCTCTGGCGGCCGCGGTTCTCACCGAGGACAATCGCGTCATCGTGATCGTCGTCGCGGTCGTCGCCGTCGCCGCCCTGGTCGTCGCCAGGCTGCTGGTGCGCCAGGTGCTGGCGGCAGGCGAGGGCACCGACCGTATGAAGGAGATCGCGGCCGCCGTGCAGGAAGGCGCGAATGCCTATCTGGCCCGGCAGCTGCGTACCGTCGGCATCTTTGCCGTCGTGGTCTTCTTCCTGCTTCTGCTGCTACCGGCCGACAACTGGTCGCAGCGCGCGGGCCGTTCGTTGTTCTTCCTGGTGGGTGCGCTTTTCTCGGCTACCACCGGATACATCGGGATGCGGCTCGCGGTACGCAGTAATGTCCGTGTGGCCGCTGCTGCGCGTGAGGCGACTCCCGCGGAAGGCGAGCCGGAAAAAGATCTCACCGCCGTTTCGCACAAAGCGATGAAGATCGCTTTTCGTACCGGTGGCGTGGTCGGCATGATCACCGTGGGCCTCGGCCTGCTCGGCGCTTCCTGCGTCGTGCTCGTCTATGCGGCCGATGCCCCGAAGGTGCTGGAGGGCTTCGGCCTCGGTGCCGCGCTGATCGCCATGTTCATGAGGGTCGGCGGTGGCATCTTCACCAAGGCGGCGGACGTCGGCGCCGACCTCGTCGGCAAGGTCGAGCAGGGCATCCCGGAGGACGACCCGCGCAACGCGGCCACCATCGCCGACAACGTGGGCGACAACGTCGGTGACTGCGCCGGAATGGCGGCCGACCTCTTCGAGTCGTACGCCGTGACGCTCGTCGCCGCGCTCATCCTCGGCAAGGCCGCCTTCGGCGACTCCGGGCTGGCCTTCCCGCTGATCGTCCCGGCGATCGGCGTGATCACCGCGATGATCGGGATCTTCGCGGTCGCCCCGCGGCGCGCCGACCGCAGCGGTATGACCGCCATCAACCGCGGATTCTTCATCTCCGCGGTGATCTCCCTGGTGCTGGTGGCCGTGGGCGTCTTCGTCTACCTGCCGTCCTCCTACGCGGACCTGGACGGCGTCACCGACAGTGCCATCACCTCGCACGGCGGTGACCCGCGGATCTTCGCCCTGGTCGCCGTGGCCATCGGCATCGTGCTGGCCGCGCTGATCCAGCAGCTGACCGGCTACTTCACCGAGACCAGCAGGCGTCCCGTCAAGGACATCGGTAAGTCCTCGCTGACCGGTCCGGCCACCGTCGTACTCGCCGGGATCTCGATCGGTCTGGAGTCCGCCGTCTACACGGCGCTCCTGATCGGCCTGGGCGTCTACGGGGCGTTCCTGCTCGGCGGTACGTCGATCATGCTGGCGCTCTTCGCGGTGGCCCTGGCGGGGACCGGGCTGCTCACCACCGTCGGTGTCATCGTCGCCATGGACACCTTCGGCCCGGTCTCGGACAACGCGCAGGGCATCGCCGAGATGTCCGGTGATGTCACGGGCGCCGGTGCGCAGGTCCTCACCGACCTGGACGCCGTCGGCAACACCACCAAGGCCATCACCAAGGGCATCGCCATCGCCACCGCCGTTCTTGCGGCGTCGGCGCTCTTCGGCTCGTACCGTGACGCGATCGCCACGGCGGTCGACGGCGTCGGGGCCAAGGCCGGGGAGATGACGCTCAGTCTGGACATCTCGCAGCCCAACAACCTGGTGGGCCTGATCCTCGGTGCCGCGGTCGTCTTCCTCTTCTCCGGTCTCGCGATCAACGCGGTGTCGCGCTCGGCCGGGGCCGTGGTCTACGAGGTGCGGCGGCAGTTCCGCGAGCACCCCGGGATCATGGACTACAGCGAGAAGCCGGAGTACGGGCGCGTCGTCGACATCTGCACCAAGGACGCCCTGCGCGAGCTCGCCACGCCCGGTCTGCTGGCGGTTCTGGCGCCGATCGCCGTCGGCTTCACGCTCGGTGTCGGAGCGCTCGGTTCCTATCTCGCGGGCGCCATCGGGACCGGCACCCTGATGGCCGTCTTCCTCGCCAACTCCGGTGGTGCGTGGGACAACGCCAAGAAGCTCGTCGAGGACGGTCATTACGGTGGCAAGGGCAGCGAGGCCCATGCCGCGACCGTCATCGGCGACACGGTCGGCGACCCGTTCAAGGACACGGCGGGGCCGGCGATCAACCCGCTGCTCAAGGTGATGAACCTGGTCGCCCTGCTCATCGCCCCGGCGGTGGTGCAGTTCAGCTACGGGCAGGACGCGAGCGCCGGCGTGCGCGCGGTGGTGGCGGTCCTCGCCGTCGTGGTCATCGTCGGCGCGGTCTATGTCTCCAAGCGGCGCGGAATCGCCGTGGGCGACGCGGAGGATCCCGGCGACGGGGACGGAGGAGGGGACAGGCCGGCCAAGTCGTCGGGCCAGGCGGCCGTTTCGTGACACCAAGGCCGGGGCGGGGGGCCGGTACATAGCCCGCCTCGGCTCAACGGCCGGACGGGCGGTGCATTCTGATGCCCCGTCCGTCCGGTCGCATCCCGGCCGACGCGCCGGCCCGCTGCTGACCTGCCACCGATCTGCCCCCGTTCGCGTGATTGCTCGTGCGGGTGTTCCCGGATGCCGAGGGCCGTGTGGGTGAGTTGTATCTCCCTCATTTCCCTTGGTGCAAATGGCTGCAAAAGGCTACTCATCGGACACTCGGCACCCGGACGGAGGGCACTCGCCGTGTAAGTTCCGGGGCCGAGAGCCTTGGAAGGGACCGATCCGGTGAACAAGAAGCTTGCGGCCGCGCTGTCCGGTGGTGCGGTACTGGTACTTACGCTGTCGGGCTGCAGCAGCGACGACAACAGCGACAAGGTGAACGACTGGGCCAAGAAGGTCTGCGACCAGGTGCAGCCCCAGCTCCAGAAGATCGCCAACGCCAACGCCGCGATCCAGCAGCAGACCGCCGACAACAGCAAGCCCGCCGACGTCCAGAAGACCGACTCGGCCGCCTTCCAGCAGATCTCGCAGGCGTACAAGGCACTGGGCGCGGCGGTCGAGTCCGCGGGTGCGCCGCCGGTCGACGGCGGGGAGACCACGCAGAAGGAGGCCGTGAAGGAGCTCGACGCGTCCTCCGCGGCGTACGCGAACCTGCAGAAGAAGGTCGACGCCCTCGAAACGAAGGACCAGGCGAAGTTCGCCGACGGGCTCAAGGGCATCGCGGACGAGCTGACCAAGATCAGCACCAATGGTGACGAGGCGCTGAAGAAGCTTCAGTCCGGCGAGGTCGGCACCGCGATGGCGAAGCAGAAGGGCTGCCAGAAGCCGACGGCCTCGGTACCGCCGAAGTCCGGCACGTCGCCGTCCACCGCGCCTTCCGCCTCGCCCAGCAAGAAGTCGTGACCGGGCGGCGGCAGCAGCGGTTGTCAGCGGGAGCGGCCACAATGGGTGGGTGAGTACGACCAGTCTCCCCGTGCCCGACCGTTCGCCCCGGCTCCGCGAAGCCCTGCTTGCCGCCGCCTTCACCGCCGACGGGCTCCTCGACCTGCTCGGTGCGCCCGCCTACGCCGCGCTCGCCCGCAGCGAGACGGTCCCGGCGCTGCGCGCCACCCGGGGCGGCTCCCCGCTCGACACGCTGGTGCGGCTCTTCCTGCTCCAGCGCCCGGTGCCGTACGAGCGGGCCCGCGCCGCGCTCCCGCTGGCCGAGTGCGTCGAGGACGGCTGGGTGACCCGCACCGGCGAAGAGGTGCGGGCCACGGTCGACGTACGGCCGTACGGCGGGCCCGAGGGGCAGGACTGGTACATCGTCTCCGACCTGGGCTGTGCGGTCGGTGGCGCGGGCGGCATCGGCTCGCGCGAGGAGGGCGTGGTCCTGGGGGTCGGCGGGGCGTCCACCACGCTCGCCGGGATCACCGTCCGTACGCCTGTCGCCTCCGCGCTCGACATCGGTACGGGCTCCGGCATCCAGGCGCTGCACGCCTCGCAGCACGCCACCCGGGTCACGGCCACCGACCTCAACCCGCGCGCGCTGGACTTCACCCGGCTGACGCTGGCGCTGTCCGGCGCCGCCCCGGCCGAGCTGCACCAGGGCTCGCTGTACGAACCGGTCGGCGCCGAGACGTACGACTTGATCGTCTCCAACCCCCCGTTCGTCATCTCGCCCGGCGCCCGTCTCACCTACCGCGACGGCGGAATGGGCGGCGATGACCTGTGCCGGACCCTGGTGCAGCAGACCGGCGACCGGCTGAACGAGGGCGGGTACGCCCACTTCCTCGCCAACTGGCAGCACGTCGAGGGCGAGGAGTGGCAGAGCCGGCTGAGTTCCTGGGTTCCGTACGGCTGCGACGCCTGGATCGTGCAGCGCGAGGTCCAGGACGTCACGCAGTACGCCGAGCTGTGGCTGCGCGACAGCGGCGACCACCGCACGGACCCCGCCGAGTACGCCGCTCGGTACGACGCCTGGCTGGACGAGTTCGAGGCCCTCAAGACCAAGGGCGTCGGCTTCGGCTGGATCACCCTGCGCAAGTCCGCCGCGGCCGCCGCCGGCAGCCCGTCCGTCGTGATCGAGGAGTGGCCGCACGCGGTGGAGCAGCCGCTCGGCCCGGCCGTCGAGGCCCACTTCGCCCGCCAGGACTACCTCCGCGAGCAGGACGACGCGGCGCTCCTGGCCGGGCACTTCACCCTGGTCGCCGAGGTCGTGCAGGAGCAGGTCGGCCTGCCGGGCGCGGAGGACCCGGAGCATGTGGTGCTCCGTCAGAACCGGGGCATGCGGCGTGCGACGAAGGTCGACGCCGTCGGCGCGGGCTTCGCGGGTGTGTGCGACGGGTCGCTGCCCGCGGGCCGGATTCTGGACGCGATCGCCCAGCTGATGGACGAGGACCCGGTGCTGCTGCGTGACCGGACCCCGCAGGCGATCCGGCTGCTGGTCGAGGAGGGCTTCCTGGAGCCGGTTCCTCCGGCGGGCTGATCGGCTCCGGACCGGTCCGGAGCGGCCGGTGGTGCGCCGGTCGTGCCGCCGGTCCTCCCGGGCTCCGTTCCCTTTCGGACGCGTGCCGCCGTACGTAAAGAAGGGGTGCTGCGATCAGCGACTTCCTTCTCGTCGCCGTGCGGTGCGTCGCGGCGGCCGCGGATTCCGGATGATGCGCGGGCGAGGGTTCCGGACGGCGCCCGGATCGGCTCGCCGGCCGGCCCGCGCCCGGGATGCCCGCCCCGTGTTCGTTCCCCGCCCGCCCCATATCGGCGAGACGGGGCGGAGACAGGCGAATCCGGCCATTCACCCGGGGTTCGCATCGGTGACGCCCTCGGGTGGCAGCCTCCCCCTGGACCGGAGCGCACCCGCCCCGGCCGGGCAGGGACAGGGAGGCGTACGGGTATGGAGAGCGGACCTGCGATCTTCGCCGGGGCGGCGTTCGCGCTGTTCGGTGCCGCGCTGCTGCTGTGGACGGGGGCGCGCGTCCTGCACCGCGCACCGGTGGCGCATGGTGTGAGCCCCGTCGCCTCCGCCACTCTCGCCACTGTGTTCGGCGTACTTTTTCTCGTCCTCGGTGTGTGGTGCTTCACCCGTATCTGATCCACTCCCCACCGGTACGGCCGGGACCAGCGGAAACACGGCAGGCAGTGGCGGGGAACACGCCCGGACCGTAAGCGGCCCGCCGCCCGGGCCCGCAGCGCCGCAACAGCACCCGGAAACCCGCAGGCAGCGACCGCGCACACGGCGTACCGGGCGGTCCGGGCGGCAGGAATGGCGGAAGTCGGGTTACCGTTCGAGTGGCCGTTGCGGGCTTTTGCCGTTTGACACGGGGGCGGGTTGTACCGTCACACTCCGCAGCGACAGCACCGTCGGCAGCGTCATCGCGCTGCCCGGATGCCCACCGAGCGTCGACCGGAGAGAAGAGCGAAGTTGTCCCCGACCAGCGAGACCGCACAGGGCGGCCGCCGACTCGTTATCGTCGAGTCGCCTGCCAAGGCGAAGACGATCAAGGGCTACCTCGGCCCCGGATACGTCGTCGAGGCGAGCGTCGGGCACATCCGCGACCTGCCGAACGGCGCCGCAGAGGTTCCGGACGAGTACACCGGCGAGGTCCGTCGGCTCGGCGTCGACGTCGAGCATGACTTCCAGCCCGTATATGTCGTCAACGCGGACAAGAAAGCGCAGGTCAGGAAGCTCAAGCAGCTGCTGGCCGAGTCCGACGAACTCTTCCTCGCCACCGATGAGGACCGCGAGGGCGAAGCCATCGCGTGGCACCTGCAGGAAGTCCTGAAGCCCAAGGTCCCGGTCCACCGGATGGTGTTCCACGAGATCACCAAGGACGCGATCCGGGCCGCCGTCGCCAACCCGCGCGAGCTCAACCAGCGGATGGTCGACGCCCAGGAGACCCGCCGCATCCTCGACCGCCTCTACGGCTACGAGGTCTCGCCGGTCCTGTGGAAGAAGGTCATGCCGCGGCTGTCGGCCGGCCGTGTCCAGTCCGTGGCGACCCGGCTCGTCGTCGAGCGGGAGCGCGAGCGCATCGCCTTCCGTTCCGCCGAGTACTGGGACCTCACCGGCACCTTCGCCACCGGCCGCCCCGGTGACGCCTCCGACCCGTCGACCCTCGCCGCCCGCCTGAGCACGGTCGACGGCCGCCGCATCGCGCAGGGCCGCGACTTCGGCCCGGACGGGCAGCTGAAGCCCGGCTCCGGCCAGGTGCTGCACCTGGACGAGACGAACGCCCGCGCCCTGGCCGCCGCGCTCGCCGACGCCACGTTCGCCGTACGGTCCGTCGAGTCGAAGCCGTACCGCCGCTCCCCGTACGCCCCGTTCCGTACGACCACCCTCCAGCAGGAGGCGAGCCGGAAGCTGGGCTTCGGGGCCAAGGCCACCATGCAGGTCGCGCAGAAGCTGTACGAGAACGGCTTCATCACCTACATGCGTACCGACTCCACGACCCTCTCGGACACCGCGGTCTCCGCGGCCCGCGCGCAGGTCACCCAGCTCTACGGCGCCGACTACCTGCCGGACAAGCCGCGCACGTACGCCGGGAAGGTCAAGAACGCGCAGGAGGCGCACGAGGCGATCCGCCCCTCCGGCGACCGCTTCCGCACCCCTGCCGAGACCGGCCTGAGCGGCGACCAGTTCCGGCTGTACGAGCTGATCTGGAAGCGGACCGTCGCCTCCCAGATGAAGGACGCGGTCGGCAACTCCGTCACCGTCAAGATCGGCGGCCGGGCGAGCGACGGCCGGGACGCCGAGTTCTCCGCGTCCGGCAAGACGATCACCTTCCACGGCTTCATGAAGGCGTACGTCGAGGGCGCCGACGACCCGAACGCCGAGCTCGACGACCGCGAGCGGCGCCTGCCGCAGGTCGCCGAGGGCGACGCGCTGTCCGCCGAGGAGATCTCGGCCGACGGCCACGCCACCAAGCCGCCGGCCCGCTACACCGAGGCCTCGCTGGTCAAGGAGCTCGAAGAGCGCGAGATCGGCCGCCCGTCGACGTACGCGTCGATCATCGGCACGATCCTGGACCGCGGCTACGTGTTCAAGAAGGGCACGGCGCTCGTCCCGTCGTTCCTCTCCTTCGCCGTGGTCAACCTGCTGGAGAAGCACTTCGGCCGGCTCGTCGACTACGACTTCACCGCGAAGATGGAGGACGACCTCGACCGCATCGCGCGCGGTGAGGCCCAGTCCGTGCCGTGGCTCAAGCGCTTCTACTTCGGCGCGGGCGAGGACGACACGGCGGGCGCGGGTGCGGCGTCCGACGCGGGCAACGGCGACGGCGACCACCTCGGCGGCCTGAAGGAGCTCGTCACCGACCTCGGTGCGATCGACGCGCGGGAGATCTCCTCCTTCCCCGTCGGCAACGACATCAAGCTCCGCGTCGGCCGCTACGGCCCGTACATCGAGCGCGGTGAGAAGGACGCCGAGGGCCACCAGCGCGCGGACGTGCCGGAGGACCTGGCGCCCGACGAGCTGTCCGTGGAGTACGCGGAGGAGCTGCTGGCCAAGCCGAGCGGCGACTTCGAGCTCGGCGCGGACCCGATCACCGGCCACCAGATCATCGCCAAGGACGGGCGTTACGGGCCGTACGTCACCGAGGTGCTGCCCGAAGGCACCCCGAAGACCGGCAAGAACGCGGTGAAGCCGCGGACCGCCTCGCTCTTCAAGACCATGTCCCTGGACACGGTGACGCTGGCCGACGCGCTCAGGCTGATGTCGCTGCCGCGGGTCGTCGGCGAGGACGCCGAGGGCGTCGAGATCACCGCGCAGAACGGCCGCTACGGCCCGTACCTGAAGAAGGGCACGGACTCGCGGTCGCTCACCTCCGAGGACCAGCTCTTCGACATCACGCTCGAAGAGGCCCTCGCGATCTACGCGCAGCCCAAGCAGCGCGGCCGGGCCGCGGCCAAGCCGCCGCTGAAGGAGCTGGGCACGGACCCGGTGAGCGGGGCTCCGGTCGTGGTCAAGGACGGCCGCTTCGGCGCGTACGTCACCGACGGCGAGACCAACGCGACGCTGCGGACCGCCGACAGCGTCGAGGACATCACGCCGGAGCGCGGCTACGAGCTGCTCGCCGAGAAGCGCGCCAAGGGGCCTGCCAAGAAGAAGACGGCGAAGAAGGCCCCGGCCAAGAAGGCGACCGCGAAGAAGACCGCTGCCAAGAAGACCACGGCGGCGGCCAAGAAGACCGCGGCGAAGAAGACGACGGCCGCGAAGAAGACGACCGCCAAGAAGGCGACGGCGGCGAAGAAGACGGCTGCCGCGTCGTCGGCCGAGGACTGAGCGCAGCACTGAGCGGGACGCGTCGAGTGCGCCGGAGGGGGCCGGGTGATCCGGCCCCCTCCGGCGTTCGCGCGCGGGCTCCGGCGGGGCGGACCGGAAGGGCCGGGACGGCTCGGGCGCCCATATGTTCGGACGGGGCCTCCGGGGACCCCGCCGCTCCGGATAGGCTGGGCGGATGACGCGAGCCGAGCAGCCAACGGTCGTGAGCCCCACCTCCGACACACTTGCCGCAGACTCACGCGAGCGCGCCGTACGAGCCCTGTTGCGTGTTCCCCCGCTGAAGCGGTTGTGGAGCGCGCAGCTCGTCGGCAGTACCGGCGATGCACTCGCCCTTCTCGTGCTGGTGCTGATGTCGCTGCAAGCGGCGGTCCTGGAGGGCTCATTCGGAGCCGGGTACCGAGGTGCGGCCCTTGCCGTCGCCGCGGTGTTCGGTGCCCGGATCCTTGCCACCCTGCTCTTCGGAGCCGTACTCCTGGGGCCGCTGACGACGCTCACCGCGCCCGGAGGACCGCTGGACCGGCGGTGGCTGATGATCGGGACGGACGGCCTGCGGCTCGCGCTGCTGGTCGTCGCACCGCTGTGGATCGACTGGATGCCCGACAAGGCACTCATGATGATCCTCATCACCGTCTTCGTCATCGGCGCCGCCGAGCGCCTGTGGACGGTCGCCAAGGACGGCGCCGCTCCCGCGCTGCTGCCCGCCCCGCCCCCCGAGGGCGCCGCGGTGCGCCCGCTGCCGGACCACCTCGACTCACTGCGCCGGCTCTCCGTCCGTACCGACTTCGCCGCGATCCCGGTCGCGGCGGCCGTCCTGCTGATCGCCACCCTCGTCGGCAACCTGCTGGGCTCGGGCCTGGAGTGGTTCTCGATCCACCAGGCGGCCCTCGGCTCGTACGTCGCTGCCGGGCTCTTCTCGGCGTCGATCTCCACCCTGTACTTCCTGGAACTGCCCGGTATGCAGACCCCCCGCCCGCGCTCGCCGCTGGAGGGCCTGCGGCGGCCGTCGGCCGGCAGCGGACCCGACCGGGGCCGTACCGGAGCCGTCCCGCTGATCGTCGGCGCGTCGGCAGCGGTCGCCGGTGCCATCGCCGCCGCCGCCGCGGTCTCGGTGCTGCACGCCGCCGACCTGGGCGGCGGACCCGCCACCCTCGCGCTGTCGATCCTCGCCCTGACCGGCGCCACGGGAGTCGGCATCCGGACCGCGGAGAAGGTGCTGCCCGCCCTGTCGCGGCGCCGGCTGCTCGCGCTGGCCACCGCCGTCACCGGCATCGCGCTGCTCGCCATGGGCCTGGTGCCGGACACGGCGACCGTGCTGATGATCGCGGTGCTCGCCGGATACGCGGCGGGCGTCGCCGCCCACACCGGTCATGTCCTGGTCGACCAGGAGACCGAGGAGTCCCGCCGGGCCAGGACCACCGAGCACCTCCAGGCCGTCGTACGGGTCCTCATCGCGCTCGGCGCGCTCGCGGGCCCGCTGCTGGCCGCCGTGATCGGCACCCACCGGCTGGCCTCGGGCGACTTCGTCTTCGAGCACGGCGGAGCGGCCTTCGCCCTGATGCTGATCGGCGCGCTGCTGCTGCCGGTCGCCGTGATCGTCCTCGCCAGGACGGACGACCGCTCGGGAGTTCCGCTGCGCCGCGATCTGCGCGAGGCGCTGCGCGGCGGCGACCCGGCCGTCGCCCCCGCCGCGACCGGATTCTTCATCGCGCTGGAAGGCGGCGACGGCGCGGGCAAGTCCACCCAGGTCGAGGCGCTCGCCGAGTGGATCCGCGCCAAGGGCCACGAGGTCGTCGTCACCCGCGAGCCGGGCGCGACGCCGGTCGGCAAGCGGCTGCGCTCGATCCTGCTCGACGTCTCGTCGGCCGGGCTGTCCAACCGTGCCGAGGCGCTGCTGTACGCCGCCGACCGCGCCGAGCACGTCGACTCGGTCGTCCGTCCGGCGCTGGAGCGCGGCGCGATCGTCATCTCCGACCGCTACATCGACTCGTCCGTCGCCTACCAGGGCGCGGGCCGCGACCTCTCCCCGACCGAGATCGCCCGGATCTCGCGCTGGGCGACGAGCGGGCTCGTACCGCATCTGACGGTGCTGCTGGACGTCGATCCCCAGACCGCGCGGGAACGGTTCACCGAGGCGCCCGACCGGCTGGAGTCCGAGCCGCCGGAGTTCCACGCCCGGGTGCGGTCCGGCTTCCTGACCCTGGCCGCGGCCGACCCGACCCGCTACCTGGTCGTGGACGCGGGCCAGGAACCGGAAGCGATCACCACGGTCGTACGTCACCGGCTCGACCAGCTCCTGCCGCTCTCCGAGGCCGAGATCAAGGCCCAGGAGGAGGCGCGCAAGGCGGCCGAGGAGGAAGCCAGGCGCAAGGCCGAGGAAGAGGCGGCCCGCAAGGCGGAGGAGGAGCGGCTGGAGCGCGAGCGGCAGGAACAGCTCGCCAAGCTCCGTGCCGAGGAGGAGGAGCGCAAGGCCCGCGAGCTGGAGGAGGCCCGCCGGCGCGAGGCCGAACGCCAGGCGGAGGAGGCCCGGCAGCGGGCCGAGGAAGCCCGCCGGGTGGCCGAGGAGGAGCGGGTCCGGCGCGAGGCCGAGGAAGCGGCCCGCGAGGCCGAACAGGCCAGGCTCCGCAGGCAGGCCGAGGAGGAGGCGCGGCTGCGCAAGGAGGCCGAGGCGCTGCGGCTGGAGAAGCAGCGCAAGGCCGAGGAGGCGCTGTTGCGGGCCGAGGAGGCGCGCAGGCGGGCCGAGGCCGAGGCCGCCGCCGCGGCGGAGAAGGCCCGGGCGGAGGCCGCCGCGGCGGCGTCCGTGCCGGAGAACGAGATCACGGTGCCCACGCCGATCGTCGACCCGAACGACGTGACGCAGCAGGTGCCCGCGCCGGACAGCCCGGCCACGCCGTCCGACCAGGCCGAGACGGCGATGATCCCCAAGTTCCGGGGCCGGCCGGAACGGCCCGGTGCGGCGGACGAGACGACGGTTCTCCCTCCGGTGCGGGACGCGGATCCGGCGGACCGGATTCCGCGGGGCATCTTCCGCGACGAGCGCCCGGCGGGCGCCGCACCGGAGAGCGAGAACGAGCGCACCCGCGAGCTTCCGCAGATCGGCGATCCGCACGCGGGCACCCCGCAGCCGGCCCAGGACCACTGGGAAGGCCGGGAACGCCAGGAGCGCCTCGCCCGCCGTCCTCGTCCCGACTGGGCCGAGGAGACCCCGCTGGACGATCTGCCGACGCTGGCGGACGAGCTGCTGGGCGATCACCGCGACCAGCCCGACGACGGGGACCCGGGCCGCTCGGGCCGGGGACGCCGCCCGCGCCGCTGATCCGTGAGGCTGCCGGGCGGGCCCGTACCTGCCCGGCAGCCGGACCGTCCTGTTGCCGGGATTGTCAGACCCGTCCCCCACAATGGGAGTCGGATCGGGGAAGCCGGACCGACGAGCGGCGGCATCAGCGCCGCAGTCAGCGACATCGGAGCTGCGCGGTGGCATCGCACGAGGCCGCGCGGCGCGCACACCACCGGAAGGGCGGTGACCCATGACCGTATGGGACGACCTGGTCGGCCAGGACCGGGTGCAGGAGCAGCTCGGCGCCGCCGCCCGGGACGCCGATGCGCTGGTCACCGCCCACTCCGCGGGGGAGCAGGTCCCTCCGGGATCGAAGATGACCCACGCCTGGCTGTTCACGGGGCCGCCGGGCTCCGGCCGTTCCACCGCCGCGCGTGCCTTCGCCGCCGCCCTCCAGTGCACCAGCCCCGACCGCGCCCTGGGCGGCGCACCCGGCTGCGGCTTCTGCGACGGCTGCCACACCAGCCTCATCGGCACGCACGCCGACGTCGAGGTGGTCCGGACCGATCTGCTCTCCATCGGTGTGAAGGAGACCCGCGATCTGGTCCGCCGCGCCCAGCTCTCCCCGGCCGTCGGCCGCTGGCAGGTCATCGTCCTGGAGGACGCCGACCGGCTCACCGAAGGCGCGGGGAACGTACTGCTGAAGGCGGTCGAGGAGCCCGCGCCCCGCACGGTGTGGCTGCTCTGCGCGCCCTCCCTGGAAGACGTACTGCCCACCATCCGCTCCCGCTGCCGCCACCTCACACTGCGCACACCCCCCGTCGACGCGGTGGCCGACGTCCTGATCAGACGTGACGGCATCGATCCGGAACGGGCCGCGTCCGCCGCCCGGGCCACCCAGGGCCACATCGGCAGGGCCCGCCGCCTCGCGACCGACGAGCGGGCCCGCTCGCGCCGCGCCGCCGTGCTCAAGCTGCCGTTGCGGGTCGAGGACATCGGGGGCTGCCTCAAGGCCGCGCAGGAGCTGATCGACACCGCCACCGATGACGCCAAGCAGGTCTCCGAGGAGGTCGACGCCAAGGAGACCGAGGAGATGAAGGCCGCGCTCGGCGCCGTTGCCGGGGGACGGATGCCCCGCGGTACCGCGGGGGTGATGAAGGAGCTGGAGGACAGACAGAAGCGCCGCAAGACGCGTACCCAGCGCGACAGCCTCGACCTCGCGCTCACCGACCTGACCGGCTTCTACCGCGACGTACTGGCCATCCAGCTCGGCTCGCGGATCGCCATCGCCAACGGGGACGTCCAGGACGCCCTCGACCGCATCGCCCGCTCCTCCACCCCCGAGCGCACCCTGCGCCGGATAGAGGCGGTGACCGCCTGCCGCCGGGCGCTGGACCGCAATGTGGCGCCGCTGCTCGCGGTGGAGGCGATGACGATGGCCCTGCGCGCGGGCTGACCCGGCCCGCCCGCGGCCCGGTTCGTGGCGGTCCATCCGCACCCGGCCCGTTCACGATCGCTCATTCATGGTCGCCCATTCACCCGTACGGGGAGCGAATCGGGCGAACCGACCTGTGGCGACTACGCTCCGGGAATGGACTCCAGGCGCTCGCTCCGCATTCTCGCCACCGCGCTCGGCACAGCCGGCCTTCTCATCTCCGGCTGCTCCGGCGGTAGTTCGACAAGCGCCCTGCCGTCCGCATCGGCCGCATCGTCCGCGCCGCCCGTCCCCGCGGGGCTCACGTCGTACTACGCGCAACAACTGAAGTGGCGGGACTGCGGTGTCGAGGGATTCCAGTGCACCACGATGATCGCGCCGCTGGACTACAAGAAGCCGGACGGCGGCGACATCAAGCTGGCCGTCTCCCGCAAGAAGGCCACCGGCCCGGGCAAGCGGATCGGCTCCCTCCTGGTGAATCCCGGAGGCCCCGGCGGCTCCGCCATCGAATATCTCCAGAGCTACGCGGCCGTCGGCTACCCGGCGCAGGTCCGGGCCCGGTACGACATGGTCGCCATCGACCCGCGCGGAGTGGCCCGCAGCGAGCCCGTCGTATGTCTCACCGGTCCGCAGATGGACGCCTACACCCAGGTCGACCAGACTCCGGACGACGCCCGCGAGGTCACCGCGCTGAACAACTCGTTCAAGCAGTTCGCGGGCGGCTGCGAGGAGCGCTCCGGCGAGATCCTGCCCCATGTCTCCACCGTCGAGACCGCCCGCGACATGGACATGCTGCGAGCCCTGCTCGGCGACGAGAAGCTGCACTACGTCGGGGCGTCGTACGGCACCTTCCTCGGCGCGACGTACGCCGGTCTTTTCCCCGCCCGGGTGGGCCGGCTGGTCCTCGACGGCGCGATGGACCCCTCGCTCGACGCCGTCGAGCTCAACCGTGAGCAGACCGCGGGCTTCGAGACCGCGTTCCAGGCCTTCGCCGCCGACTGCGTCAAGAAGAAGGACTGCCCGCTCGGCACCGCCTCGACCGCCGAGGCCGCCACCCGCATGAAGCGGTTCTTCTCCGATCTGGACGCCCACCCGATCGCCACCGGCGATTCCCGCAGGCTCACCGAGTCGCTGGGCACCACGGGGGTCATCGCCGCCATGTACGACGAATCGGCCTGGCCCCAGCTCCGTGAGGCCCTCTCCGCCGCCCAGCACGGCGACGGCTCCGGTCTGCTCGCCCTGTCGGACAGCTACTACGAACGCCGGCCGAACGGCACGTACGCCAACCTCATGTTCGCCAACGCCGCCGTGAACTGCCTGGACCTGCCCCCCGCCTTCGCCGGCACCGAGGCCGCCACCCGGGCCGTGCCCGGCTTCGAGAAGGCGTCCCCGGTCTTCGGCAAGGCCTTCGCCTGGGCCGCCCTGAACTGCGCCGACTGGCCGGTCCCGGCCACGGGCTCCCCCCACCGCATCGAGGCGAAGGGCGCCGCCCCGATCGTCGTCGTCGGCACGACCCGCGACCCGGCCACCCCGTACAAGTGGGCCCGGTCCCTGGCCGGCCAGCTCGACTCCGGCACCCTCCTCACCTACCAGGGCGACGGCCACACGGCGTACGGCCGCGGCAGCGACTGCATCGACACGGCGATCAACACCTACCTCCTGGAAGGCACTCCGCCGGCCAAGGGCAAGAACTGCTCCTGACCACCCGGCCTCACCCCTGACCTGCGAAAACGTCCCAGAACGAGGCTGGTACGGAGCACCCCCGGAAACTGTGTAGACTTGGCGACGCTGCTGATCGCACCATGGTGCGACAGGGCGTGCCGCCTTAGCTCAGTTGGCCAGAGCAACGCACTCGTAATGCGTAGGTCTCGGGTTCGAATCCCGAAGGCGGCTCAGTAGAAAACCCCAGGTCAAGCATTTGACCTGGGGTTTTTTTCGTGGATGACCTTTGGGTCGGGGCTGTGAAGCATCCGTGAATACTCCGTGGAAGCGATGTCGGTGGGGCCGCTTATGCTGCACCGGACGATCGCGCGGGACCAGGGGAGGGCTCGGATGTTCGGCAAGCTGTTCGGCAGGGGTGGGGAGAGGCCGGAGGCAGATCCGCACGCCCTTCCTGTCCCGCGCAGGCGGAAGAACGGGATGTACACGTTGCGCGCGCTCGGGGACGAGCGGGTGCTCGCCGTGGTGGAGGCGGCCGACGCGGGGGACTGGGAGGCGGTCAAGGCGGCGCTGGTTCCGTTCGATCTCGGTCGTGACCATCAAGTTCTCGGTGAGTTCGCCGACTTGGACGGCTTGCAGGACTGGATCGGCCGCGCCGTCGAGGAGGACGAGGAGCACCGGGCGACGGCCCTGCTGATATCCGGGACGCGCTACATCAGATGGGGCTGGGACGCGCGCACCGATGAGCGTGCCGCGAACGTCACGCAGGAGCAGTGGCGGGTCTTCCACGAGCGGCTCCGGATCGCCGAGGAGCAACTGCTGGAGGCCGCCGAGCTGCGGCCGGAGTGGGTCACGCCGTGGCGTCAACTCCTCACCTCCGGCCGTGGCATGTCGCTGGGGTCCGCTGTCAACGGGACCCGGCTCGACGCCGCCCTGCGCCGCGAACCGCTGGACCAGGAGACCCACGTCGAGTGGCTGTCGCAGTTGCAGCCCCGTTGGGGCGGCGAGCCGGGCCAGGCCATGGCGTTCGCCCGCGACGCGTTCGCCCGTGCCCCGCAGGGTCACCGGATCGGCTGTGTGATCGCCATGGCGCACATCGAGGAATGGGTCGAGTCGGAGCGTGCGAACTGCCTCGTGACTCCCGCGATCCAGGCCGAGTTGCGCAACGCCGCCGATCACAGCATCCTCCACCCCGACTATGTGCGGCGACCGGGCTGGCAGCAGGACTTCAACATGTTCGCCATGGCCCTGTCGCTGGCCGATGAGCGCCACACGGTCCGGCGCGTCTTCCAGGCGCTCGACGGCGCCTACACCCGCTGGCCCTGGGCCTATTTCGCGGACCCCGAGAAGCAGTTCGCCCGTCAGCACCGCCGCGTCTGAGCACACGCCGGACCCGGTCCCGCCACCCACCGCCTCTCCCACTCCGGACTGCCCGATGAATCTGCCCGACACCGCCACGACCCCGGCCGGCGCCGATCGCACCTTCCAGGTGGATCTGCGCGGCCTCGTCGATCTCCTCTCCCACCACCTCTACTCCAGCCCCCGCGTCTACCTGCGCGAGCTCCTGCAGAACGCGGTGGACGCGCTGACCGCGCGGCGCGGTCTCGATCCGGACGCCTCCGCCGACGCCTTCGGCATCCGCCTGTACGCCGACGGTTCGGTGGTACGTGTCGAGGACGACGGCGTCGGTCTCACCGAGGCCGATGTGCACAGCTTCCTCGCCACGATCGGCCGCAGCAGCAAGCGCGCCGAACGGATCGCCGAGCAACGCGGCGACTTCATCGGCCAGTTCGGGATCGGCCTGCTCTCCTGCTTCCTGGTCGCCGACGAGATCCATGTCCTGAGCCGTTCCGCCCGCACCCCCGACGCACGCGCGGTGGAGTGGCGGGGGCGCGGCGACGGCAGCTACACCGTCCGCACCCTGCCCGCATCCGCCCGCCCCCGGCCCGGTACCACCGTCACGCTGACGCCGCGGGCCGACACGGGCGAGTGGACCCGGCCGGCGCGGGTGCAGGCGCTGGCCCGGCACTTCGGCTCCCTGCTGCGCCACCCGGTGACCTTCGACGACGGCACGGGGGGTCAGGGTGCGGCCGTCAACCCGGAGCCCGCACCCTGGGCACGTTCGTACCCCACGCCGGGAGCCCGTTCCCGGGCGCTGGCCGCGTACGGCGAGGAGGTCTTCGGGTTCACGCCGCTGGACACCATCGAGCTGGACCTGCCGGCCGTCGGGCTGAAGGGCATCGCGTGCGTGCTGCCCGAGGCGGTGCCGGCCGGGCGCCGCCACGGCCATCGCGTGCACGTCAAGGGCATGCTGCTGTCCGAGCAGGCCGAGGAGATCCTGCCCGAGTGGGCGTTCTTCGTCCGCTGCGTCGTCGACGCCGAGAGCCTGCGCCCGACGGCGTCCCGCGAGTCCCTGTACGAGGACGACACGCTCGCCGCCGTCCGCGAGGCCCTCGCCGAGCGGCTGCGCGCGTGGATCGCCCGGGCCGCCGCCAGCGACCCGGACCTGCTCGGCCGCTTCCTCCAGGCCCACCACCTGGCCGTCAAGTCGCTGGCGGTGCACGACGACGAGATCCTGCGGATGCTGCTGCCCTGGCTGCCGTTCGAGACCACCGACGGGCACGCCACCCTCGACGAGTTCGCGCGCACCCACCGCACCGTGCTCGTGACGTCGAGCGTGGAGGAGTTCCGCCAGGTCGCGGCGATAGCCTCGGCTGCCGGGCTCGGCGTCGTCAACGGCGGCTACACCTACGACCGTGAACTGGTCCACCGGCTTCCCGAGATCAGGCCCGAGGTCAGCGTCGCCGACCTCGACCCGGCGACCCTCACCGCCCATCTCGACCCCGTCGACCGCGAGACGGAACTGGCCGCGATGGCGTACCTGGCCCTGGCCCGCGACGCCCTCGCCGTCTTCGACTGCGACGTCGCGCTGCGCACCTTCCAGCCCGCCTCCGCCCCCGCCCTCCTCGTCGACAGCCGCGAGGCCCGGCACGAGCGCACCCGCTCCCAGCTCGCCCGTGAACAGGAGGGCGGCCTGTGGGGCGACATCCTCGGCGCCCTGCGCCAGGAGGCCCCGCGGGCCCAGCTGATCCTCAACCAGCTCAACCCGCTGGTCCGCGCCGCCGTCGCCATCGACGAGCCCGAGCTGGCCCGTACCAGCGCCGAAGCCCTCTACGGGCAGGCGGCGATGCTGTCCCGGCGTCCGCTCAGGCCCGCCGAGTCGAGCCTCATCAACCGCTCCTTCCTCGACCTTCTCGCCCACGCCCTCCGCAAGGACAGCTGACGATGCCGACCGCACCCCAGACCACCGACGAGCTGTACCAGGCGCTCCAGGAGAACGACCGGCGCCCCTACGGCCGCCTCCGCACCGTCACGGCCGAGGAACTCGTCGACGCCGCCGAGCAGTTCGAGGAGCCCGCCCCGCTCGTCGACGCGCTCTTCGAGCTCCACGAGGCGTACACCTACGGATCCGAACCCCGGAAGTCTCCCGTCGTCTTCGCCCGCCTGCTCACCCTCTTCGACGAGCAGCCCGATGTCTTCGACGAGCGGCGGCGCCACACGCTGTTCTGGCGGTTCAAGTGGGTGGCCGGCGCCCTGCGCGAGCTGCCCGAGATACCGCTGGCCAGCCTGCGCCAGTGGCTGAAGGAGATGCGCGACCGGTACGAGAAGGCCGGCCTGGGCCTCCAGCCCTACTACGGGGAGGCGTTCCAGCTCGCCGTCCACGTCGGCGAGGACACCGCTCTCGCCTACGAGCTGTGGGCGGGACGTCCGCGGACCCGGCTCAGCGACTGCGAGGCCTGCGAGATCTGCGAGCTCGCCCTGCACCACCTCACGGCGGGTGACGACGAGCGGGCGCTGGGCGTCTGGGAGCCCGTCCTGGCCGGGAAGGAGTCCTGCCAGGAGGAGCCGGCCCGCTCCGCCTCGCACGCGCTGCTGCCCCTGCTGCGCACCGGCCGTACCGACCGGGCCCGCGAACTGCACCTTGCCGGCTACCGCGGCTGCCGCCGCAACCCCTCGATGTCCCGGGAGGTCGGCCGGCACCTGGAGTTCTGCGCGCTGACCGGGAACGAGGCACGCGGGCTGGAGCTGCTCGCCGAGAACCGGAGCCTGTTCGACGAGGTGGACTCGCCGCTGGACCTGTTCGACTTCCTGACCGGCGTGGAGGTCCTCCTCCAGCGCGTCGACCACCTCGGCCACGTCGAGCTGCCCGCCGCCGGATACGCGGGCCGCAGCTGGACGGTGGCCGCACTCCGGGCCGAGGTGCGCGGTCGCGCCGACGACCTCGCCGCCCGCTTCGACGCCCGCAACGCAACCACGGCCCACACCGACCGCCGCAGGGCACGCCTCGACCGTGCCCCGCTTCTGGAGTCGCTGGAACTGACCCTGCGCACCCGCGGTCTCGACGACGCGACCCCGGTCGCCGCGGTTGCCGCGCCCGCCGCCCGTACGGCCGACCCCGTCCCGGAGTCGCTGCCCGAACTCATCGCACGTGCACGGGAGCTGGACGAACAGGGACACCCGGATGCCCAGGCCTGCTGGGCGCGGCTGCGCACGCTCGTCGCCGCCCGCGGCTACACCCACCCCGACGACCCGGCCGTGGGCCCGCTCGTACGGCTGCGCGCGGATCTGCTGAGCGACGAGGCGACGCGGGCGGGCGAGAAGGAAGAGTTCGCCGACGCCGCCGCTCTCCACGAGGAGGCCGCGGGGCTGTACGACGACGCCGGAGCGCCGGGTGACGCGGCGATCGCCCGCGCCTGCGCCCTGTTCACCGCCGCCGAGATCCCCGCACAGGACGAAGGCGCGGACAGGACCGAGGCGATGGTCGCCGCGCTGACCGATGCCCACGCGTCCGTGGTCCGCCTGCACGAGGAGACGTCGGGCCTCGCCCCGTACCAGGAAGCCCGCCTGCTGCGGCTGCGGGCGACCGCGCTCGGCATGCGCCTGCAGACCTCGGGCAGCGAGGAGCACGTCGCGCCGGTCTTCGCCGAGGTGGACCTGCTGCACGCGTTCGCCACCCGCCACGACCTCGCCGGGCAGATCTCCGGCGCCCTCCTGCTGCGGGCGGGCACATACGCCCTCTCCGGCGACCTGCCCGCCGCGGTCGCCGGGATCGACGGCCTCCTCGGCCGGCTGAAGGAGCACGGACCCGCCTGGCACCTGCCCCGTGCGCTCGGACTGCGCGGCCGGCTCCGGATCGGACTCCAGGACGCGCAGGCCGCGCACGCGGACCTGACGGAGGGCCTGCGGCTGGCCGCCGACTGGCCGGCCGGCGTGGTCGAAGCCGCCCGCTTCCACGGCGATCTGGCCGAGGCCTGCATGCACCTCGGCCGCCCCGACGAGGCGCTGCGGCACCTGACGCGCTCGGCGGAGCTGAACCTGCGCGACGGCAGCCGCACGGACGCCTTCTGCACCTACAGCAACGCGGCCCAGCTCTGCCTCGACCTGGGCCGCGTCGAGGACTGCATCGCCCTGCTCGACTCCCTCCTGGCAGAACCGGACGTCACCGCCGGAGAGCTGGACGACCGGCTCGTCGCCCAGCTGCGCCTGACCCGCGCCCGAGCGCTGCACACGGGGGAGGACCTCAAGGCCGCCACGGCGGAGTTCGTTGCCCTCGCGGCCGAGTCGGCCGGCTGGGACGACGACCCCGGGAGCCACGCCATGATCGCCGCGGAGACGGCCGTACTCCTCGGCGAGTCCGGCGAGTTCGGCCGGGCCCGCGAGGTCGTGGACCAGGCGCTCGCCGCCCATGCCAAGGCCCCGCGCTATGAGCAGCTCAGCAACTGCCTGCGCGAACTCGCCCGTCTCCAGGCCCAGCAGCAGGGCTCCGACGGCCTGGCCGACGCCCTGGACCGCCTCGCCGAGGCAGGCCGGATCGCCGATGACGCCCGCGCCGACGGGTTCCGGGCCCGAGGCCGTTCCCTGGACACCGCCCTCGCCTACGAACACGGGCGGGTCAACGCCTACGCCGGTGAGTGCGATGCCGCCCTGGCGGCACTGGAGAAGGCCCTCGCCCTGCTCGGTGATCCGGGGCAGGAGGCGGACCACGCCGAGGAGTGGGCGGAGTGCGTCCGTCTCGCCGCTGCGGTGGAGGGCATCTACCTGGAACGCCCCGCCCCCGCCCTCAACCGCCTCGACGCGGCGGTCTCCCGCCTGAGCGCCCTCGGCCACACCGAGGAGGCCGAGCCGCTGTCCTCGCTGGCGAACCGGCTGCGCGACGGGGGGTGACCAGGCGGGCGCGGCGCTGCCGTGTCCTATCGGGGTACGGAGCCCCGCCCGGCCCGCCGCGCGGTGGGCCGGGCGGC